>JAVZGQ010000003.1:0-86568 GCA_038998585.1 Candidatus Aenigmatarchaeota archaeon | reverse complement strand
GTTCAGACTGCGGTGATGTGAGGTTTACCGATTCGGATGGAGTTACTCTGCTGAACTATTGGATTGAGAGTGGGTGCAACTCGGCAAACACTAAGATTTGGGTCAAGGTTCCGAGCATTCCAGCTAACTTAAATAAGACTATTTACCTTTACTACGGAAATCCTAGTGCTAGTTCGGCTAGCAATGCGACAAACACGCTAGATGTTTATTCGGATTTTCAAGATGGGAGCCTTCAAGGATGGTCTGATGCAGAAATAAACGTTGGTTCTCCTGGCTGTGCTGCTGACTATCCAGACGCAAGCGTAGACTCTACAACAGGGAATCCTTCACCAAGTTCTAAAAAAGGTCCTGAACAAGGAAATGGTTATAACTGTTATGTTGGGATTAGCAAAACAATAAGCCTGCCGGGTAATGTTAACATCTCGATTAAAGTTGATAATAGAGCTTATTCTACAACTCCCCTTAGTAGTGTCACAAATGCGTACATTGGCATCTATCAAGGCACTGGTATTACTGGAACACAGCTGTGGTTGAAGGCGTTAGTTGAAGGTGGTACGACTGACACGGGCTGGGTTTCCTATGGCCCATATAACGATACAAATACCACTGGTCAAACAACTGTTACAATTTTTTTATTTACTAGTGATGGTTGGTTGTCAGATTATGATAAAACTGTCTGGTTTGACAATATCATAGTTAGAAAATACACTTACCCTGAGCCGAGTGTGAGTGTGGGAAGCGAAGATGTTTTTATAGCCTCGTGGTTGAACGGGTTTCCTTACAGAAGGCCGATAACCATAAACAACACTCAAAACTCCAATTCCTTGACGAATTATCAAGTTTTAGTTACTTTAGATACTGCAAGTTTGATTTTAGAAGGAAAGATGCGCTCAGACTGCAGTGATGTGAGGTTTACCGATTCGGATGGAGTTACTCTGCTGAACTATTGGATTGAGAGCGGGTGCAACTCGGCAAACACTAAGATTTGGGTCAAGGTTCCGAGCATTCCAGCTTCCAGCACGAAGACTATTTACCTTTACTACGGAAATCCTAGTGCCAGTTCGGCTAGCAATGGAGAAAATACATTTGAGTTCTTCGACGATTTTTTAGGTTCATCCCTGAACACAAGTAAATGGACACAATATGTAGGGACTGGGGCATCGATCACTGTTAGCAATGGTATTCTAACGCTTTCCAAACCTGCTTCTACTGTTCAGGCTGCAGTGTGGTCAAAGAATAGTTTTTCAAATGTTAGAATGAGGACAAAGGTCTATCCATCTACTCTTGCAGCATATAACAGATGTTATAGATGGGCTTTAATGTCAGACAATACTACTTTAGGGAGTTATTTACATATATATGTAAAAGGTCATGGTTGGGTGGTTGACGACTATGACTATCATTACTATGAAAGATATTTAACTTCTAATAATCGAGTTACGGTAAACATAGTTCAAGGTTGGTTAACATATGATACAGGGTGGATAAATAACACTAGAATAATTGAAGGATATAATTCAACAATTGAAAACACATTTACAACAGAAATTCCTGATGTTAATCTATATGTTAACTTTGCTGTTGGTGAAGCCGCTGGGGTTCCTAATTATGCTTACAACTTACAAATTGACTGGGTGTTTGTTAGTAAATACACTTACCCTGAGCCGACGACAAGCGTGGGAAGCGAAGATGTTTTGATAGCCTCGTGGTTGAACGGGTTTCCTTACAGAAGGCCGATAACCATAAACAACACTCAAAACTCCAATTCCTTGACGAATTATCAAGTTTTAGTTACTTTAGATACTGCAAGTTTGATTTCTGCTGGAAAGATGCGTTCAGACTGCGGTGATGTGAGGTTTACCGATTCGGATGGAGTTACTCTGCTGAACTATTGGATTGAGAGTGGGTGCAACTCGGCAAACACTAAGATTTGGGTCAAGGTTCCAAGCATTCCAGCTTCCAGCACGAAAACCATTTACCTTTACTACGGAAATCCTTCTGCCAGTTCACAAAGTCATAAATCTTCCGTTCTTATAGAATTTTCTGTGAGTAGTGGTGCGATCGGCGTTCTTTGCCAAGACTATTGTACTGGTGGTCAAACCTATACTGGCAATTGGACTTATTCTTTAACAAATGAGGCTTTTATGGAGGTAAATGTGACAAGATATTCGGGCACCTCTTGGGACTGGTGTAATATAGGTCATAGAATGACTTCTCCCTCAAATTATGATTTTGGAACTTGTCAAGCATATGGAAATTGTATCTGGAATAACTGTGGAACATATAATCTTACCAACTATCTTCAAAATCTAACTTCTGTTACATTAGAAGGATATTGGACCTGTTGGGATTGTGCAAATCATGGAACAGTTTGTGGGTTCTGCACCGCACAAGTTTATTTCTTATTATCTGGTTATAAGAGAAAATACGCTTACCCTGAGCCGACGACAAGCGTGGGAAGCGAAGATGTTTTGATAACACCATCAGGAGATGCAAAGAATTGGAGTTGGAAGATTCCATCCATAGGCGAAAAGATTAAATCCGGATCGGCAACAAACTGGACATGGATAACTTTTCAAGAAAATTTGGATACATCCCAATATCAACACAGAAGAAACATAACTGTAAACAACACTCAAAACTCCAATTCCTTGACTGACTACCAAGTTCTCGTGACTTTGGACACGGCGAGCTTGATTTCTGCTGGAAAGATGCGTTCAGACTGCGGTGATGTGAGGTTTACCGATTCGGATGGAGTTACTCTGCTGAACTATTGGATTGAGAGTGGGTGCAACTCGGCAAACACTAAGATTTGGGTCAAGGTTCCAAGCATTCCAGCTAACTTAAATAAGACTATTTACCTTTACTACGGAAATCCTAGTGCTAGTTCGGCTAGCAATGCAGATAGCACGCTCGATTTCTTCGACGATTTTGAAGTTTTGGATACCACGAACAAGTGGGAGATTTGGTTAAACGAAGGGATAAGCGGTAGTTTTTCTAGCAACGGGACTCACTTGATAATAACTCTAAATAGCAATTCTTGTACTGTCTTCAAAATTCTCAGGACGAAGAACTTCAACATGGACGAAAATAGCAAATATCTGATTGAGATGAAAAACTTTTACCAGTACAGCAATAATGGTGGTGGATTTACAGGCATTTTCAGGAATAATTCTGTAAAGGACACGGGGTGCAACGGCGATGTGGCTTTCCCCTACCCGACCACATTTTCAACATGGGTTGATTATGTTTTTAGCAAAAATGTCAGCGGCACTTATTATTACACCAGCTTTCCTGGAGGAAACACTTCTTATGTTGGTATAAGAAAAATTGGTGACGGTCAATTTGTGTGGATTTCTGCCAATGGAAGTTCGGCTGGGAGGGACACGCTCAGCGGTACATATAAAATAGCTGTCGGTGTTTACGGCGGGTTTAGTGCTTCTAGTGTAGCACATTTAGACAGGATCAGCGTTCGCAAATACACTTCCCCTGAGCCGACGACAAGCATAGGAGCAGAAGAAACTCCGCCATTAATTACATCTTCAATTAGGGTTCCTTTTGGTACAGCTACTAACTGGATATGGAGATAATAACCCTTTATAAATCCTTTTCCTAACGGCTCTAGAAAAATTTTAAAATAAAGTGGCTGTCCCTCCAGCATGCCAAGATAACCTTGGCCTTATGTTAATGATAAAAACCTTTTCCAAACTGTCGTCCAAAACAATTGCTGCCCCGGGCCACCTTGGCAGACGACTTATAAATTTATCGATCTCCTCTGCCATATAGTTCTGCATCACAGCATGTAAAGCTTGCAAATCGTCCTTGCTTGTTAACCTAAAAGAAATCACTATATCACACTGACTCAAAACATCCTGATGAACTTTGTTCGGTTGTTGTGTTATAACAAACAAACCAACCCCAGGCTCCCTTCCCTCTTTTGCTAGTCTTTTTATTGAATCGCTCGAAGCAACTTCTCTATCAGAAGGGATGAAATTGTGCGCCTCTTCCAAAAAAAGGCAAGTCATCGGAAAAACCATCTCAGGCTTGTCTCCCTCTATTTTTACCCTTTCTTCCTCCTTTCTTGCCAAAATTCTATTGGAATAAATTTTCCTCGCGAGTAAAGATACGAGCAAGCTCCTTAGCTCAAAGGAAAGCATCCTAGACAAATCGATTACAGTAATCTTACCGGCTTGAACCAAATCCTCCAGCTTGATACCTTCTTTAGCTATGAGACCCCAGCTTGCCACAACATCGAATAAACTCGTCAAGGCGTTCTTAACATCAATTCTTGTTTCATTATCTTTTCTCACTTCTTCTATCAGATCTTCAAACCCAAAAGCTTGGTCATAAGATAATAGCTTGTTGAAGTTTTTTTCTAAAGCTATGGCAATTTCCCCGGTTCTATTCAAGCCAAAAGCCAAAATCAAGTCTTCGGCCGAAAATTCTCTTAAAGAAATTAAAATAGTTCCGTCGATAGGGATTCCCGCCCTCTCATAATCTTCTTTTTGCTTAGCCGGTACATAAACACGAACAAAATCTTTAAAGCCTTTTGGGCCGAGCTGCCACTCTTTAAGCAAAGCCGCTTGCTGTTCATTTGGAAATTTCATACTCCAATATATCCCCATAGGGTCAACAACAACAAAAGCGAGCTTTTGCCTAAACTCTTCCTCAAGTTGGCAAAACTCTTCTAAAATAACAGCAGCACTATAAGATTTACCAGTACCTCGTTTACCACAAACTAAAACCACATGAGGCTTCAATAGGTCTAAAAGTACTTTTGTTGTTAGATGAGTTTCTTCTCCAGTACCAACAATGTGTTTGCCGATGTAGCCTGTAGCTTTCAAACCAAATTTTTCATAATCTTCTCTTGTCCTTCCGACAATCGTTTCTGTGATTATTGGGAAAGTCTCCTCTAAAGCCATATATAAAAATTGTAATTTCTAATCAAATATTGTTAAGGGAGAGTGGTCTAGCTTGGTCTAAGACTCCAGCTTCGAAAATTGCTGGAATGGGGATAAAACCAGTCTGCTGGAAATCCCGGGTTCAAATCCCGGCTCTCCCACTAAAAAGCCCAATTTAATCTAGAAGATTATATTAATTCATTGTGCCAAAAAAAATTATAGGGGGTTGTCGGCTAGCTACATTTGAGCTAGAATGGTCTAGGCCTTGCGGCTTGGGCCCGCAAAACCTGGGTTCAAATCCCAGCGACCCCATGCTTAAAGTGCTCAATCTTGCTCCACATATCTATTTTTATTGAATTCTAAAAGAAGAATATGAGGCTTAGGGCAAAAAAACCAAGATGGCAGCGCAAAATAGCAAAGGAGAGAATTGAAATCCTATTCAACCTAGCAGAGAAAGAATTGAAAAAACATCCTGAGAGAAGTAGAAGGTATGTCGAGCTAGCAAGAAAAATAGGTTTAAGATATAACATAAGACTCCAAAGAGAACTCAAAAGAAAATTCTGCAAGAATTGTAATACTTTACTCATTCCGGGCCTGACCTGTAGTATTAGAATACAAAACAAAATGATAACTATAAAATGTAAAAATTGTAATAAAATTTATAGAAGAAGAGTGAAATGAATGGGTATTATGAATAAAATAGCAATAGGTCTAGCTGTTGTTTTCATAGCAACTTTTATGCTTTTCTATATTTTTGATAACATGAACAACTTAGCAGAAAAATGTAAGGTGGAAGTTCCAAAATCTTTTGTGTGCCAACAGTTTTCTGGGTTTACATTCTCGATGCTTGTTGTTCTTTTGATAATCAGTGGGTTTTTATTTGTCATCTTAACTGTATCTTACATATTACTCTCTTCTTAGCAACCTATTTAAGTTTTTTAAATTAAAGCTATTAAATTAAAAAAAAATAAATTCTTATGGAGTAGGGCATTACTATGAATATCAGAGAAGTTGAACCGGAAAAGCTTGTAGAGAGATTGAAAGAAGAATTGAAGAAAATGGAAGAAGTAAAGCCTCCAGAATGGATAAAATTTGTGAAGTCTGGGGTCCATAAGCAAAGACCTCCTGAACAACTTGACTTTTGGTACATAAGAGCAGCTTCAGTTCTAAGAAGGATTTGTGTGGACGGGCCCGTAGGGGTTCAAAGATTGAGAAGTTATTATGGCGGTAGGATAAAAAGAGGTTATTTCCCAGAGCACTTTAGAAAAAGCTCTGGAAGTATAGTGAGAAAAATTTTACAACAGCTGGAAAAAGCAGGTCTGGTCGAAAAAACTGCTAAAGGGAGAAAAATAACTTCAAAGGGTCAAAAGATTTTAGATAAAATTGCATATGAAATAAGATCTCACTTTGGAGATAAAAATGAATGAGGAAATTAGCCCAGAGAATTTGAAGAAAATTGAAGAAATGAAAAGAACTATTTTGAAGAAAATACTATCGAAGGAAGCTATAGAAAGAATTGCTAGAGTAAAGCTCGTCAAACCTGAGCTTGTCAACGAGCTTGAGCTCTATTTGATCCAGCTTTATCAAGCTGGAAAAATAAAAGAAGAAATATCAGAAGGCCAGATAAAAATGATATTGGAAAAACTTGCTGAGGAAAAGAAATTCAAGATAATAAAGTGAGTTTATGCCAGAAACTACATCAAGATTTGGAAGTAGGTATGGAAAAGGTGTAAAGAAAAGGGTTGCTGAAATTGAGAAGGTCCAAAAACAAAAACATATTTGCCCGAGCTGTGGGATGCCTTTTGTCAAGAGGCTTGCTTCCGGGATTTGGAGATGTAAGAAATGTGGTGTAAAGTTTGCCGGTGCATCCTATGTCCCGAAGGCTGAAATGATTAAGAAAGAGGTGAAATGATGTATAAATGTGTGAATTGTAAAAAAACAGTTCCAAAATTGGGAGAAAAAATTAGATGTCCTTATTGCGGATATATTTTCTGAGGACAAACTCAGAAAAGTCCACAGAATATTCGTCAAGATGAGACCAGATATAGTTAAAAGAGTACAGGCAAGATAATTTGAGCAAGCTTTCCTGGCTCTTCTCTCTGAGTAAAGTGGATAGGCTTTTGATTATATCTTGCTCAACCTTCAACCGAGCTTCACTTTTTATGGATGTGAAGAAAATGCGCTATTTCCTGCAGCCCGACTTTTTCTTATGTCATAACAATAAGTTTTTAAAAATCTTCAATTTAATATAGGCCCACTCTTATCCCAAAATATTTTTGATTAGCTAGCTGTAATTCGGCTCTCGGAACTTCATTTCCGATGTTCCTTGAAAGTGAAAAAAGAATTGTCTGTTAGACGAAGCTTGATAAGATTGAAAAATTTTTGCTTTTAAAGAAGTATGCCGGGTTATTATTTTAATTAAAAAAGATAAAGATTAAGTTATTTTAAGTTAATTATAATTAGAAAAAATATGTAAAAGGTGATATTGTGCCAGAACCGGCAGAAGAAACAAAAAACTTGGTTAATCAATTCCAGAATTATCAACAACAATTACAAAGCATATTGATTCAAAAGGAGAGCTTGAAACTACAAGTTGCTGAAATAGAAAGCGCCTTGGAAGAGCTTGAAAAGAGCGAGCAAAAGCAGGCTTATAAGATTGTTGGGAATGTGATGGTAAGCAAAAGTGTAGAAGAACTTAAGAAGGAGCTGAAAGAAAAAAAAGAGGAAGCTGAGTTAAGAATAAAAGGTTTGGAAAAAACAGAAGAAAGAGTGGTGAGTAAATTGAAAGATCTTCAAACATTGGTCGAGGGTGAGTAAGATGAAGGGTCTTGAGCAAATATTCTCATTTCTTGATCTTGTGATAAATGATAGAACTGTGCCGAAAAATATAAGAAAAGTTGCAGAAGATGCCAAAACCATTCTGAACGATGAGAATCAACCAACGGATTTAAGACTAAGCACGGCAATTCACATGCTTGATGAAATCACGAACGATCCGAACATGCCGATGTACGCAAGAACAAAAATATGGAATGTTGTAAGCCTGCTTGAAGAAAAAAGGAAAGAGCTTTCTCTTTAGATATTTAAATTTAAAACACAAAAAATTATAGGTGGAATGATGGTCATAGAAAAAATAATGAAACTCAAGGAAAAAATCGGTAAAAAAGAAGAGGGGTTTGTTGAGGTTGAAACCGGTTTTGAAGAAGAAAATAAAGTGAGTGTTAAGATCGATAGTTTGAAAGATTATGCCGATGTTGATAGAATTTTGCAGTTTTTGAGAGAGGGTAAAATACTCATCCTGAGGATAAAAGATCTGAGGACTAAAGACATAAACGAACTTAAAAGGGCTGTTGAGAAGCTAAAGAAGACTGTTAGCGCTATGGATGGGGATTTGGTAGGCGTTGAAGAGGACTTTCTTGTTATAACACCGAAATTCGCTAGAGTTTACCGAGGAAAGGTTGAGTAAAACTTAGATTTAAAGTTTCGACTTTTTTAGACAATCATATAAACTGAGAATGAAAAAAACTTTGAACCCAATTCAATTAACCAAATAGAACTATGTTTTTACAGAATTTTTCTTCAAACCATCGAATTTAATTTTGCTATTAATTAGATTAAAAACAATATCAACAATATTTGAGATTTTAGCTCTCGCCTGTGAACAATCATCCCGATTTCTGATGGTTACTGTAGAATCTCTCAAAGTATCATAATCAATTGTGACACAATAGGGAACTCCTATCTCGTCTGCCCTTGCGTATCTCTTGCCAATGCTACCGGATTCATCATAGTAGGCATCAAAACAGTTTTTTAATACTGTATAAACCTCCTTAGCCTTTTCTGGCAATCCATCCTTATTGACCAAAGGGAATACACCAACACTATATGGTGATATATTTGGTGGGAAGGCGAACCAAGACCACCCTCTTTCCTTTCCTTCTTTAAAACAATAAAGAAGAACCGCATAAATCGTTCTTTCCATTCCAAAAGACGGTTCAAACACATGTGGAACTATTTTATCCTTGCCATCAACCACCCCAAAATCCTCGCCAGAGTGCTTCATGTGAGAGGACAAATCGTGGTCTGTTCTATAGGCATTGCCCACGACCTCCCTCCAACCAAAGTCAAACTTTATTTCTAAATCAAAATTACCGCTTGAGTAGTGTGGGGTCTCCTCTGGAAGCATATGTCTAAATCTCAAAGCTTCTCTTGGTATTCCCAATCTTTGATACCAAATGAACTCTTTTACCATAAAGTAAGCCATGATTTCATTTGGGATAATTCTTTTTTCAACGGCTTCTTTTGCTTTGATCTCAACTTCTTTTGGATTTTTTTCTTTCTGAGCCTCTCTGGTTAAAATCCTTATTTTTGTCTCCAAAAGATTTTTATCTGGGGCTTCTGCTTTATTTGGATTGAAGAAATATTCTATTTCCATCTGACTGAACTCTCTCAAACGCATTATCCATTGTCTTGGCGAAATTTCATTCCTGTATGACTTACCAACTTGAGCGACCCCAAAAGGTAAAGAAGCTCTTGTTGAAGTAAGTAGATTTTTGAAGTTAACGAAAATTCCTTGAGCCGTCTCTGGTCTCAGGTAGGCTTTGTTGCCAGAAGCTGGACCAACATTTGTCGAAAGCATTAAATTGAAGATCTTAACTTCAGAAAGATCGCCTTTACATTTTGGGCACTTCAATTTTTCCTTTTCAATTATTTTTGTTAAATCTTCTATTTTGAGACCCTCTACAAACCTGTTTGTGCTTTCTTGAATCAAATTATCTGCCCGATAGAACGAATTGCACTTCTTACATTGGGTTATTGGATCAATGAAACTCTTAAGATGGCCGGAAGCTTCCCAAACTCTTTCGTGCATTATCAAAGAAGTTTCAACCTCAAAAATTTTCTCCTCACTTTTTACAAAAAATTCTCTCCAAGAATTTTCAATCTTTCTCTTTAGAAGCAACCCAACATTACCATAATCAAAAAAACCAGCAAGACCGCCATAAATTTCCGAACTGGGAAAAATAATTCCCCTTCTCTTTGCGATTTGAATAATTTTTTCTAATTCCATAAAAATCATTTCTCGCCGAAATTATTTAAACCATCCTTTCAAGCTTGATTGAGTTCCTGAAGAAAAGCTTTTTTGTAAAATTTCTATCACTTTTTCAACTCTCTCTTGAGAGAAATCGTGCTCCTCTACCATAAATTTGATTATTCTTTCTCGCTCAGGTCTCCTAAATTCAATTTTATAGTCCTCTGCTACTGTTGGATTTAAGAAGAAGTTGTATATCTCTTCAGGATCTACCTCCCATGACCATTCCACATTTTCCAGGACACCCTTCAAGCTCTTGTGTTCTTTCACCAACCTTAAAGCTGTTTTCGGGCCAACTTTTTCTATTCCTGGGGTGTAGTCGGTTCCAACTAGCATGCCAATTATAACTAGTTGTTCTCTTGTTATACCCAGACTTGAGAGCACTTGTTGAAGTTCTATAATTTCTGGCTTAACCTCTATGTAAACTTCCTTTCTCGGCAATTTTCTTCTTCCCGTGATTGAAAGATTTTTAACCAATCGAGGTGAACCGAAAAGAAGAGAATCCATGTCTTGGGAGCCTGTAGCAAAAACCTCATTTTTTTTACAAAGAAAGGCACATGTGGCCTCACCCTCGCTCGGAGCTTGAATCCATGGAATTCCCATAGCATCTAAAAGTTCTTTTGAATCTTTTACCATTTCATCGGTAAGCTGGGCGGCGGCCTGAGCATAGGTTATCGCCTTCTCTCCCTTCTTCAATGCTTCTTCCCATTTTTCTCTTGCCTTTTCTCTTACTATCCTTCTTTCTTCTACAGTTCTTTTCTTGAATTTTGGTGGCTCACCATCAAAAACAAAGATTGGCTTTATTCCAGCTTCAATTAAGTTTGAAGTCCTGTAGAACAAGCCAGACAAATGGGAGGTTATCCTACCTTTGCTATCTCTTAAGGGCTCTCCGGTCACCTTATCTCTTATTATGCTCAAGAAAGAGAAAAGTGTATTGAAAGCGTCTATTGCTATTCTTTTACCCGTCAACTCTGTAAGCTCAATTTCCTTTGCTTCTACAAGACCTTCTAACTTTACGCCCACCAACATCGCCTATTTTAAAAAGAAATCATGATTAAAGTTAGCTTTAATTGTAAATTAAATAAATTAGAAATAAAAAGAAAAAAAATTACTTTTTTCTTCTTGTCTTTTTCTCCTCAGCCGCAAGCTCTCTTTCTATCTTCCACTCGTCCCACTCGAGCCAGACTATGAAGATACCTACTAAGAGCACTAGTGGAGGAATGCCTCCGTTTAACAAAAGCAGGAAGTCATTCCATGCACCATTTGCCTGAACTCCAAAAGGAGTAAGGTACGGTGCTATTTTTGCACTCAAGCTGTTCGCTGTCGGACCATAGAGAATCCAATAGATGCCTGCAAGTATGAGGAACAATCCTATTATTATTTTAATTGCTGGATGCAAACCATCACCTTTTAAAAATTATAAAAAGTATAATATTTAAGCTTTATTTGTGAGTAAGATGAAGAGTGGATATGCTTTCATGAAAGAAGCGAGAAGAAAAATAGAAGAACTTGTCAAGAAAAGACTTGTTGAATGGAGAAAACAAAAAACTGTGGAGAGAATAGAAAAGCCCAGCAAGCTAGATAGAGCGAGAGCTCTAGGCTACAAGGCAAAGCCTGGTTTTGTCGTGGTTAGGGTAAAAATTAGGAAAGGTGGAAGAAGGAGGTCAAGATATCACAGAGGGAGAAAGCCCTCAAAAGCAGGAATGGTTCGATTCACGCCAAAACAGTCTTTACAAGCAATAGCCGAACAGAAAGCTGCTAGGAAGTTCCAGAATCTTGAGGTCTTGAACTCATATTTAGCAGCAGAAGATGGAACAACAAAGTTTTTTGAAGTGATAATGGTTGACCCAAAAAATCCTCACATTAAAAATGACTCTAAGATAAACTGGATTTGCCAACCACAAAACAGAAGAAGAGTTTTTAGAGGATTAACTGGTGCAGCACGCAGATCTCGATATTGATCTTTTTTTGGGAAATTGTTGAGAGCATGTTCATACTTCATCTTAGACTTTAAACAAAAATTCAATAGGGATAGGGAAAATTAAAATTTAAAAAGAACGAAAACTACATCGAGCCAGAAAAGAACACATTTGTAAATCCGTGAAGAATTGGTCCTTGTTTTTCGAACTTTCTAATTAAAAATGTTACTAAAGAATAGATGGCAATTGCCGCAGCAAAACTAAATATTCATCAAATCAATTTCTAATTATGCAGTTTTTTGATTTACATGTTCACAGCGCGTTTAGCGGCGGCGAGTCAAGCTTAGAGGAATTGGCAAAAACTGCTAAGCTTTTGGGTTACAGAGGAATTTGCTTTGTTTTTTATTACCAAAATGAAAGGCAGAAAGATATTTTGCTCGCTGAAATTGAAAGAGTTAAAAAAGAAGTTGGGATCGATGTTTATTTAGGATTTGAGGCAAGAGACACAAAAGAGTTAAAATATTTAGCCGATAAAAGAAGAGGTTTTGATTTGCTTTTGGCAAGGGGAGGAGATATAGAAATGAACAGAGTTGCATGCGAAACGCCTGAAGTCGACATTTTAACGCATCCGGAATATCAGAGAAACGATTCTGGTCTAGATCATGTTAGTGTGAAATTTGCAGCAAAAAATGATGTTGCCATAGAAATAAACCTGAGAGAAATATTGATATCAAATAAAGTTAGCAGATCGAAAATTTTGGCAAACATAGCGAGAAATGTACAGCTTGCCAAAAAATACAAAGCTAAGATTATAGTCTGTTCTGGAGCTGTAAGTCACTGGGAGCTCAGAGATCCTCTTTGCTTGGCTTCTATTGCAACTTTGTTAGGGTTAGAACTTAAAGACGGAAAGAGAGCTGTATCTGAAATTCCAAAAGAAATCATCGAAAAAGTCATTGAGAGAAGAAGTGGAAATTGGATTATGCCTGGGGTGAGAAGGATTGGGTAAGAAAACAGATAGACCAAAGATTTTGCTCCCAAGTTTGAGAGAAAAGGAAAGATATGTAAATTTTAAAGTTATTTCTGAAGGGCCTGTAAGCTATGTTGACTTGGAAAATTCAATTTGGAATTCCTTTCTAGACTTTTATGGTGAACTTGGTGTTTCTGAGCTTTCTCTTCGAATAATAAAAAATTTGTGGAATGAAAAAGAACAAATCGGTGTAATAAAGTGCAATAATAAAGTTGTGGAAAAGGTTGTGGCTGGTTTAGGTCTGATATCAAGGCTTGGGGACTCTAGGATTGTTTTCAAAATCATGAAAATTTCTGGAAGCATAAAGGGGTTGAAAAAATAGTTAGAAATTTACATCAAAAAAACATACTAACTTATAAAAGATTGTGAAGAATGTCACAAAAATTAATCAATTTCAGATTTTCATTCTTCTAAATTTTTAGAAAAAGTTAATTTAATTCTAAAAAAAAGAAAAAGTTCTAGTATTTTTAAAGTTAAAATATAACTTAATTCAAAAATATATAGTGAGAAATGGGGGTGTATATGAAAATAAGTGAATTTCTTGCATTGGTGATAAAAGATGCCTGAAATCCTTCCTGAATTGAAGGGTGAGTAAAAGCTCCTCTTCGCAGAAATATGGGCTATGACAGGACAAATGAGTAGAGCTTAATCTCTACTCAGTCAACTTGCCGTTTAATTAGTTAGTATTACTGCTAACTAGTGCGGAATCAGCCCGGATGGAAGACTCTTTCAAGTCGAATACGCGAGAGAAGCGGTAAAGAGAGGAACAACTTGCATGGCAATAGTTTTCAAGGACGGAATTCTTTTTGCTACAGCCAAACCAAAAACGCCTTTGATGGTTCCTGAATCTATAGAAAAGATTTTCCAAATAGATGACCACGCTGCTGCCGTTGCTGCTGGCTTGCTTGCAGACGCTCGTGTACTTACAAATCAAGCAAGAGTTAGAGCCCAAATCCATAGAATAACTTACGAAGAGGCCATGGATATTTGGAGCCTTGCAAGAAGCATTGCCGACAGGATGCAAATTTCAACACTTTATGCGGGCTTAAGGCCCTATGGAGTCTCATTTCTGGTTGGCGGTGTAGATGCGACTGGAATTCATCTGATAGAGGTAGATCCTTCTGGTATGCTTTATGAATGGTATGCTTATGTAATTGGAAGGGGCTCTGCTCCGGCAAACAAGATTTTGAGACAAAGATGGAAGCCTAACTTAAGTGAAACAGAGGCCTTGAAAATTGCTCTAGATATAATCTCAAAAACAGAAAAAGATGGCGAAGCCGATATAGCTATTATAAGAGTTGAAGACAAAAAGTTCAAGAGACTTTCCGAAGAAGAAATCAAAAAGATAAAATTTTAAGTTGCTGATATTTTATTAAGGTGTCGATATCACTGTAGGAGTAGATAAGGCTGTCATAGCTAGATTACAGCGTTCTGGACAAAGGTTTGAGATACTAGTAGATCCTGAGAAGGCTCTGGAAGTAAAGAAAGGGATAAAAGTGAGTATGGATGATTTACTGGCTTATCCCGTTATTTATAAGGATTCGAAAAAAGGTGAAGCTGTATCTGAGCAAGACCTTCAAAAAGTTTTTGGCACAACAGATATAATGAAAATAGCTGAAAAGATAATAAAAGAGGGTGAAATTCAGCTAACAACCGAACAAAGAAGAAAGATGACAGAACAGAAAAAAATACAAATAGCGAATATTATTTCAAGAAGGGGGATAAACCCCCAAACAAATACGCCACACCCTCCTCAAAGAATAATCAATGCCATGGAGCAAGTCGGAATTAACATAGACCCCTTTATTGATGCTGAGCTTCAAGTAGATAAAGTTTTAAAAGTTATAAAAACAATATTGCCTATAAAATTCCAGAAAGTTGTGTTACAAATAAAAATACCCCCACAATTTTCTGGAAGCTCTTACAACATACTTAAGAACGCAGGAAATATTGTTAATGAAGAATGGTTGGGAGATGGTAGTTTGGTAGTAAACATAGAGTTATTGGCTGGTGTTCAGGAAGAGCTTTTCCAGAAGCTATCTTCCTTAACTCACGGCAATTTTGAATCAAAAGTCATAAAGAGGGAGGACATATGAGTGAAAAAAGAGAAATAGTTTTACCTGGAGAGCTACTTTGCGAAAAAGCTGGAAGAAAAGTTGGTTATGGTGTTTATCTTGAGGGAGAGAAGGTTTTTTCCAAGGTTTTAGGGATTCCAAATATAGGGGAAAACGAGGTTTTTGTTATACCCTTGGCTGGAGCATATATGCCAAGAGTTGGAGACAGAGTAATAGGAAAGATTTTGAGTGTAGAAATTTCTGGATGGATGATTGATATAAATTCGCCTTATGTTGCTTTCTTGCCTTTGGCCGAAGGTGTTGGAGAATTTGTTGATATCTCAAGAACAGATATAAGCAGGTATTTTGATGTTGACGATGTTGTGTTTTGTACTGTTTCGAAAGTTACAAAAGATAAAACAATTCAAGTCTCGATGAGAAACATAGGAAGCAGGAAGCTCTATGGCGGGGTTCTAATAAAGATAAATCCGAATAAAGTTCCGAGAATAATAGGTAAAGGTGGAAGTATGATAAACATAATAAAAAAGAAAACTAACTGTGAGATTTATACTGGAAGAAATGGTTACATATGGATAAGAGGAGAAAACAAGAGTAAAGCAATAGAAGCAATACTAACTATAGAAAAGGAATCTCACACAATAGGCTTAACTGAAAAAATCGAAAAAATGTTGAGTTGATCTTCATGACAAAGAGTGATATTAAACTTCTAGTTGATGGAAAAAGGTTGGATGGAAGACTACCGGAAGAGATGAGAAAAATTGAGATGAAGGTAGGTGTGATTAGTAGAGCAGACGGCTCTGCTATGGTGAAATTCGGAAATACTTTGGCAATAGCAGCAGTTTATGGACCAAGGCCTCTTTACCCCAAATACCTTCAAGAGGCCGAAACAGGAATATTGAGATGTAGATACAACATGGTACCCTTCTCTGTTTCTGAAAGGAAAGCCCCGGGTCCTGATAGAAGAAGCATAGAACTTTCAAAGATGATAAGACTTGCCCTTGAGCCAGCAATTTTTTTAGAAGAATTTCCAAAAGCAACTGTAGATGTTTTTGTTGAAATTTTACAAGCAGATGGCTCAACTAGAGTTACTGGAATAAATGCAGCGAGCCTTGCCTTAGCTTCTGCAGGCATTCCGATGAAAGATTTGGTCGTAGCATGCTCTGTTGGGAAGATTGATGGAACCCTGATCCTGGATCTTTCTGGAATGGAAGATAATAATTCTGAATGTGATATGGCTTTTGCCATGATGCCTAGTAAGGAAAAAATAACACTGTTACAAATGGACGGAACTTTGACAAAAGAGGAAATCAAGAAATTGATGGAAATTGCAAAAGATGCCTGCAAGAAAATTTATGAGATGCAAAAAAATGCTATAAGGGAAAAATATAGGTGATGGAATGAACGGAGAATACGCACTTGAACTCATAGAAAGAGGTAAAAGAGTAGATGGTAGGGAATTCGAAGAATTTAGGAAAATAGAAATTGTACCAAATGTGGTGAAAAATGCCGAAGGCTCTGCAGCTGTCAAGTTTGGTGAAACAGAAGTCATAGCCGGTGTTAAGCTTGAGTTGGGCGAACCTTTCCCAGACACACCAGAAGAAGGAATATTGATTGTGAATGCAGAGTTCAGCCCTATCGCATCTCCTGATTTTGAGTCTGGGCCTCCGGGGGAGGACGCGATTGAACTTGCAAGAATTGTGGACAGGGGAATAAGATCTTCAAATTGCGTGAAACTGAACGAACTTTGTTTGGAGCCGGGGAAAAAGGTTTGGTGCGTCTTCATTGACATACAAGTCATCAACCACAAAGGCAATCTTCTGGACGCTTCTGCCTTGGCAAGTCTCGTAGCATTGTTGAACACAAAGATTCCAAAATTTGAGGGTGAGAAAATATCGAGAGGAGAATTTGAAAAGAAATTACCGGTCCAGTTCAAACCTATAAATGTCAGCGTAAGCAAGATCAAGGAAAGATTCTTGGTCGACCCTGTGTTAGAGGAAGAAGAGATAACAGAAGCAAAATTAAGTGTTAGTGTTAGGGAAGACGATTTGATTTGTGCGATACAGAAGCAGGGAAACGGTGAGTTGAATATAGAAGATGTAGAGAAAATGATAAATATCGCAATAGAAAAAAGCAAAGAAATAAGAAATTTGGTGGGATGAATGGCAATTAAGCATATAACCAAAAAAATAAAGCTTGGAAAAATAAGAAAGGTGAAGAATGCACCGAGATGGGCGGATATAAAGAAATTTGGAATGAAGAGAGCTAGGTCAAGAAGAATCTCTGTTGATGGAATCAAGAAATGGAGAAGAACCAGACTGAGGGTCTAATATGTCTGAAGAAAAGTTCTTGACTTTAAACTTGAAGAAAGAACTAACAAAAGTGAGGAGAGTGGAAAAAGCGAAAAGACTTATGAATCTGGTTAGGGAAAAAGTTCAGAAGATGTTCAAAGGTTTGGAAGTTAAAATAGATAAGAGTGTGAACGAAGAAATTTGGAAACACGGAGCAAAAAAGCCTCCCGCAAAACTGAAGCTGAAGCTTATAAAAGAAGAAAAAAGTGTTAAGGTCGAATTAGGAAAGTGATGGATTGAAGATTTGGCAAACAAATTTTTTTGGAGACCATAATTTGGGGCTTTATGGTAAAGCCTGCGATAATTTTTGTATTCTTGGGAGAATTCTTGAAGAAAAGAGAGAAAAAATTGAAGAAGTTTTGAAAGTAAAGTCTGTGGCCTTGAGTTTATCTTCTACTGACTTTATTGGAATCTTCTGCGCTTTCAATGAAAATGGAATTATAGCACCAAAAATTTTGACAGATTTTGAGAAAAAGAAACTTTTTGAGCTCAAGGAGATTTTTGGCATTAATCTCCTAATATTAAGATCGAAGTTCACTGCAATAGGGAACTTAATCTTGTGTAATGGGAAAGGGGCTGTTCTAAGCAACCTCTTCAGTAAAAAGGAAAAGAAGGGAATAGAGGATTGCCTTGGTGTTGAAGCCATTTTTTCAAGTATAGGAGGAGTTAAAACTGTAGGGTCGTGTGGAGTTGCAACCAACAATGGATGCTTGCTACATAGAGATGCGAGCGAAGAGGAAATTAAAAAAATTGAAGAGATCCTGAAGGTTAGAGCTGACATAGGGACTGCAAATTTCGGCTCGCCTTTTGTTGGTGCTTGTATGATTGCAAACAGTAAAGGAGTTTTAGTTGGTGATAGCACAACAGGACCAGAAATAGTAAGAATTCAGGAGACTTTAAGACTTTTGTGACTTTTCTTTCCAAATAGTCAAACCACATTTCCCACAATACCATCTATCTTCGTGTTCTGCCATGAATGTCCCATCTCCACATCTGTCACAGACTCTTCTTATTCTTTCGAGTTTACCATCTTTCAAACTGAAGAAATCACTTTGCTTCACCGGTTTGTGCCTCACTTTTCACCTCCTCTTTTTGCTCAGCTTTTGGAAGCTCTTTCACTTCTTCTTTCTTCTTAGCCTTTGGCAGCTCTTGATAAATTTTAACTTTTGCGAAAGATTCTTGAAGTCCCTTTTTCGTGAATATGTAATCCACGATAACATGATCTTCCGAAATTGAATATCTTGCAGCTATCTCTTTTATTAAATCTTGTTTTTTTGGTGTTGGCGAGCCTGCATGTTTTATTCCAAGCTTGATTTCTTTTCTTTTCAGCAAGACATTGTCTCTTTCTTCAAGAACTTCAATTTCCATATCCTATCCCACATATAAGGCATACTTACCTGGTTCGCTTATTTTCAAAGCTTTTGCTATTTCGCCATTGGTATTTAAAATTATAACCATACCCTTCCAGCTTGTTGAGAGATTTGTCGATTTGCACACTGGACAAGCTTTTTCAGTCGTGAAGCGTCTGCAATTTCTACAAACTTGCATTCTCTTTGCCATCTAATCCCCTCGCCTTCTTTGCTTTCTTTTTCTCTTCCTCTATCCAGACTAAAGATCCTAGTAAAGGCTGCCTCATAGTCAAACCTATTTTGTTTTCATCTTTTCCTATACTTAGAGAAATTATCCTTGCCCTAACTAAATCCCCCTCTTTCAAAGTCCTCTTACTTTCTTTACCGAGAAAAACTGAGCTTTTACTATCAAAGCTGACAAAATCGTCCATAAGCTGGGAGATGTGGACTAGACCGTCCATCGGCCCAATCCTAACAAAAGCCCCAAATTCCGTGTTATCTATAACTTCACCATAAATGAGTTCATGAAGCTCTGGCTTAAATGTTAATAATTTAAAAACTGTTTTGTAAAAAATTCCAGGGTCACCCGGAATTATCTTACCCTCCTCGACTTTCTCCACTTCTGTACAAGCAAGGATGAAACCTATTCTCGGATCTAGAATGCACTCTAAGCTTTCTTGAATGCTTTGTTTAACAGCATCTTTCACATTCATATTGAATTTTGTTGGTGGAACTCTTATCTTTTCTTCAACTTCAACTATTCTATACATCAACCCACTTCCAATTTTTTGTTTCCTCTTAAATAAATTGTTTTTATTCCATTTTTTTTTAGTTTTTTTCTAAGTTCTGAATCATTAGTTGCAATTATTGTATTTTTGTCAGCAAGATTTAAAAAAGCTTTATCTGGGTCCTCCTCTATCTTTAGAATATTAATTTTTTTCAGTTTTATGAGTTTAAGGGCAGCTTTTGCTAGCTTACCACTCTCACCTCTATTCCTTGCTATTTTTTTGAGTTCGAAGATGTTTGAAGATAGGACAAAAAGCTTATACCCAGAAACTAGTTCTGAAATTTTTTCAATATCAATTCTAAATCTAATCAAATCCACCAAAAAATTTGTATCAATAAAGACTTTCATAAGATTTATATGGGCAAAAAATAAATAAAAAATATGGAAAGAAAGGGTATTTCGACTGTAATAGCAACACTTCTGATGCTGATGATAACAATAGCTTTGGCTGGAGCCGCCTACACTTACATTTCAGGTGTTTTCACCGCTAGAACAGCTGTGATTTTAAGTGTTGTGGGAGAGCCATATTGTCAACCAGGTGGGACCACAAACGCCATCACATTTTGGTTGATGAATGATGGTACATCCCCAGCAACGGGATTAACTGCTACTAGTGTTCCAGGCAATCCATCCTCAGTAACTTGCTCGTTCAACCCAACTACGATAAGCCCTGGAAACTACACAACCGTAACATGTAATAGAGCAGCAGCAGGAACGGGATATTATGGAATAAGAGTATCTTCAGGTAGCTCGGCCACTACGGTTAGAATATATTGCCCGTCTTAAACATCAAAGAAGAACACCATAACCAACCAATCGCCACCTTCCAAGGATTTGTCTAGAAACGACTATTTTACTATTTTTCTCAACACAAATAGGAATTTTCAAGTCAAGTTTTACTCTATTTTTCTTAACTTCAACCACATTACCTATCGATCGAGCAGTACCAACATTTATCATCAAACTTTCGTTTTGTTTAATTGGCGGCATTTCCTTCAGATCTTCTGACCCCACTATTCTTTCTAAGAGAGTCATTTCCATTTCCAAGCTCTTTAAAACTTCTGGAAGCTTTCCTGGATGTCCGACCAAATTACCAACAAGTAAATCGGATTTTGTTAAGAAGGGGTCTAGCTCTGTGAGCACACCAAGCAAGCCCCCTGGTCCAGCTTCCTCCAAATCTATTTTTGCTTTCTGCAAACCAACAACCTTACTGAACAAAGTCTGATACTTTTCCTTAATTTTCACCCCAGGTCTTATTTCTATTTCATCACCCAACTTAAGCTTTCCCTGGACTATGGCTCCTCCCAGCACACCACCAACAAGCTTATCACACTCGGTCCCTGGTTTATTTATGTCAAAGCTTCTTGCCACAAACATTCTCAAATCTTTAGCTTCATCATGCTTAGGGGTTGGGATGAATTTTTCTATTGCCTCTATCATCACATCTATATTAATTCTGTAGGGAGATGAAACTGGAATTATGGGCGAATTCTCCAATATTGTGCCTTGTAGAAAATCTTTTATTTGCCTGTAATTGTTTAAAGCTTGTTCTTCAGAGACCAAATCAATTTTTGTCTGGGCAACAACCACATTCTTTATCCCAATAAGCTCCAAGGCTTTCAAATGTTCTTTAGTCTGGGGTTGAGGACATTTCTCGTTTGCAGCTATGATTAAAATTGCCCCATTCATAAGACTTGCACCTGTTAACACGGTTGCCATTAAAGTCTCATGACCCGGGGCATCTATAAAGCTTACAGTTCTCTGAAGCTCTGTATCTGAAAAACAAAATGGACATTTTGGTGAGGTTGAGTAGCGCCCACAATTCAAGCATTTGTAAAAAGAAGCATCTGCATAGCCCAAACGTATTGTTATACCACGCTTCAACTCCTCTGAATGAGTTAAAGTCCTTTTACCTGAAATTGCCTCAACTAAACTGGTCTTACCGTGCGCGACATGGCCGACAAGGCCTATATTAACCTCTGGTATAAGCTTAGGATTTACTTCCTTGAATTCCTTCACCTCCTACTTTCTGCTCAGCTTTTTGTTTTATTGGCACAAGTTCTTCAATAGGCTTTTCCCCTTTCTTGGTTATCTTGACATTAATTTGAACTATATCTGAAGAAATCATGTTACCCCTTACTGTCTTCCTTCTTATTTCTCCCTTTTTTGTTGGATGGAAGCAAGGTGAGCCTGAAAGTAAGACCTTTTTCTTCACGCTCCCTGGAATTGATGGGTGCATTGGGAAGCCATCTTTATCGGTTCCTCCTGTAATTTTCAAAGAATAACCTAGTAGGCCTATCAAATCTCCATTGAATTCTTCTCCTATCTTCTTTCCAATTAAACCTAAAGCTTTAGATTGATCTAATTCAAGCTGATAGCTCTTTCTTGTTTCAGGGTCGCTTATCACAAACTTAAACGAAGCCATGAAAACCACTTTTATTGAAGTTGAAATTGCATATATTTATTTGTTAAAATAATTTAGAAAATATTAAATATTTTTGGGATTAAAATGGAGGGGGAGAAATTTATTGTAACACCATGGGAAGTTAAAGGAGAAATAGATTATGAGAAGCTCATGAAGCAGTTTGGAATCGCTTCACTTGATGAAAAGCTCTTGGAAAGAATAAAAAAACATACAAAAGAACTTCACCACTTTTTGAGAAGAAGAATATTTTTTGCTCATCGCGACTTAGATTGGGCCTTAGATGAATATGAAAATGGAAACAAGTTTTTTCTCTATACAGGAAGGGCACCTTCTGGTCCTATTCACATGGGTCATTTAGTCCCATGGATGTTTACAAAATGGTTACAAGACAAGCTCGATGTAGAGCTTTGGTTTCAGTTTCCAGACGAAGAGAAATTTTTGTTTCATAGCGAGCTCACCTTGGAAGATACAAAAAAATATACTTACGAAAATATGCTCGATGTCATAGCCCTAGGGTTTGACCCAAAGAAAACTTATTTTCTTGTTGATACTATTCATGCCAATCTGATGTATAAAGAAGCTTGCAAGATAGCTAAGAAAATAACTTTTTCCACAGTTAAAGCTGTTTTTGGTTTTACAAACGAAACAAACATCGGTTCAATTTTTTACACAGCAATGCAAGCTGTCCCGGCTCTTCTTCCTTCAGTTTTAAAAAGAAAAAATATCCCTTGCTTGGTGCCTTTGGCCGTAGATCAAGATCCTCATTTCAGGATAGCTAGAGATGTTTTACCCAAACTTGGTTTTTACAAGCCCGCAATAATTCATTGCATATTCTTGCCAGGTTTAGGAGGAATGATGCAACAAGGGAAAATGTCTTCTTCAGAAAAACAAACTGCAATTTTCACCACAGACAGCCCAGAAGTTGTAAGAGAGAAAATAGTCAAATATGCTTTCTCTGGTGGCCAGCCCACGGTAGAAGAGCATAGAAAGAGAGGAGGGAATCCTGATATAGATGTTTCTTACCAATGGCTAACTTTTTTTGAAGAGGATGATAAAAAGCTTGAGAAGATTAGAGAAGACTATAAAAGTGGTCGACTTCTCACAGGAGAACTGAAAAATATCCTAATTGAAAAACTGAACAATTTCTTGAAAAAACATCAAAAGAAGAGGGAAAAGGCAAAAAACCAAGTCGAGAAATTCATTTTTAAGGGTTAAGATGAAGAGACTACCCTTTGTCTCAGTAATAGTGCCTACACTAAATGAAGAAAAGTATATAGAATTTACTTTAAAAGCTCTTAAGGCTCAAGATTACAAAGGGAAATATGAAATAATTGTTGCTGATGGTAATAGCAAAGATAATACAGTGAAAATTGCAAAAAAATATGTTGATAAGGTTATCGTAGTTAAGAAAAAAGGCGTGTCTGCGGGGAAAAATGCTGGAGCGAGAGAAGCTGAAGGAGAAATTCTTGTTTTTATAGATGCTGATACGGTAGCAACTTTTAACCTTTTAACTGAAATTGTAAAAAAATTTGAGGAGGGTGTTGTTGGTGTCACTTGCCCTATTATGCCTTTAAGTGCTAAAATAACAGAATTCTTGCTATTTTGGATGTACGGCCAATTCGTAAAAATTTCCCTCAAAACTAAAACCCCGCAAGTTACTGGAGTGTGTGTGGCTTATGAAAGAAAAGCCTTTGAAAAAATTGGTGGGTTTAATGAAAATATAAGATTTTGTGAAGATTTTGATATCTCTGAAAGAATTTCAAAGTTGGGAAAAATTGTCTGCACTGATTCGGCTTTTGTGATGACTTTCCCGAGGAGAATAAGGAAGTGGGGGAAAATTAAATCTATAATAAAATATGTGAAATTTTATTTGATGTACAAATTGGCAGGAAAGATGCCTAAAATTAATGAATACGCTCCAATAAGATAAAACTATAAAGTTAAAATTATTATGTAAATAAATTATTGTGATGATAATCTAATTCATTGGCAAAACTTGAGTCTTTTTAATGCCCCTAAATCATTTTATAACAAGATCTTGGGCTTAAAATTCTTCAATTTTTTAATAAAAGACGGGAAAGTAATTGTGGTAAACATTTTGGGTATAAAAAATAATATTAATCAAGTTCAAATAGTGATTTAATGTCGAGCTACAAGCTAACAGAAGAGGGAAAAGAATATTTAGAAAAGGGTTTGCCAGAAAAAAATCTTGTTTTGCTTCTAGACACTATGCCAAAAAAAATGGCAACTCTTGGTAAGCTAATATCAAAAATTAAAAACTTTCCAATAGCTTTGAAATGGGCCTTAGAGAAAGGCTGGGTGATGAAGAAAGGGGATGAAATAATTTTGATGAAACCTTTACCTGAAGAAATTCCAGAAGAAGAGGCCTTGAAGAAAATAAGCAAAGGCAAGCCTGTAGATGAAGAGATTTTGAAAATTTTGATAGAAAGAAAGCTTGTTGAAAAAGTTACAGAAACATATAAAACTGTAGAAGAAGCTTTAGCTAAAGTAGGAAATGTAATTGATGTTTTAACTCATGATCTTTTGATAACAAAATTGTGGAAAGGTAAAAAATTCAAAACTGTTGATGTTGTAGTAATCAAAAATAAGCTTGAATTGGACAAAATTTCCCCTGGTAAAAGACAACCTTACCTTGAATTCTTGGGTCAAATAAGAAAAAAGCTTATTAGCATGGGTTTCGTCGAGATGAAAGGCCCAACGATAGAAACACAATTCTGGAATTTTGATGCTCTCTATCAACCACAAAACCATCCTGCAAGAGACTGGTGGAGCACTTATATGATGAAATATCCTAAGTTTGGTAAGTTGCCAAAAATCGCCGGAGCTGTGAAAAAAACTCACGAGAAAGGGACGGCCGGAAGCTTGGGCTGGGGTTATAGGTGGGACCCAAGAATTGCAATGCAACTAATGCCAAGGGCACATGGCACTTGCCTGTCTGCAAGAACTTTAGCAAGTAAACCAAAAATTCCTGGGAAATATTTTGCAATAGCTAGATGTTACAGGCCAGATGTTATAGATGCTTCACACGGAGTTGAATTTAATCAGGTTGAAGGTATAGTTTTGGGGAAAGAAGTAAATTTCAGACATCTTCTAGGAATTTTAGAGATGTTTGCAAAAGAAATCGCGGGAGCAAAAAAAGTAAAGTTCATACCAGATTACTATCCATTCACAGAATGTTCAGTACAGTTATCTTGTGAACACCCACAACTAGGATGGGTAGAATTTGGAGGTGCTGGTATATTTAGAGAAGAAGTAACCCATCCATTGGGAATAAATGTTCCAGTTTTGGCTTGGGGTCTAGGAATAGATAGGCTAGCTATGTTCAAACTAAAGATAAATGATATAAGGGAATTATTTTCCCGAAATTTAAAATGGCTTAGAGAATTGGAGGGTTTTGAATGCCGACGATAGAGGTTTCTTATCAAGATTTGTGCGAGTTGATTGGGAGAAGAATTGAAATAGAAGAATTGAAAGGGCTTGCGGACTTTGCGAAGTGTGAAATAGATGCTGTAGAGGGTGATACTTTAAAAATTGAAGCAAAAGACACTAATAGACCGGATCTTTGGAGCACAGAAGGGATAGCAAGAGAGATTAAAAGCAGGGCATTCAAGTCGAGTTTTCCTGAATACAGAGTCAAGGAACCAGAAGTTATTGTTGAAGTTGATAAAAAAGTTTCGAGAATCAGGCCTTATACTGTCTGTGCCGTCGTGAAGAATTTAAAAATGACTCAAGCTTTTCTCTCACAAATGATTCAGCTTCAAGAGAAAATTGCAACAAGCTTAGGAAGAAATAGGAAAGAGGTTGCAATTGGTGTTTATGATTATGATAAAATCAAGTCGCCGATAAAATTCACGACAGTGAAGCCTGATGGAGTCAAGTTCATTCCTTTAGACTTTACAGAAGCTTTAACCCCAAGGGAAATTTTAGAAAAACACCCAAAAGGAAAAGAGTTTGGGCACTTGCTTGCTGGAAAGAAAGAATATCCGGTTTTCATTGACGCAAGAAATGAAGTTTTATCTTTACCTCCAATCATAAACTCTGAGTACAGTGGGAAAGTTGTGGAAGAGACTAAAAATGTTTTTATTGAATGTAGTGGATTTAATTTAAAGTTCTTAATGCCTGCATTGAATGTTATGGTTACTGCCATGGCGGACAGAGGTGGAGAGATTTATTCTGTTAAAGTTGTTTATCCTGATAAAACTATAATAACTCCAGACCTAAAACCAAAAAAGACTTTTGTTGATGTGAGCTATGTAAAAAAAATTACTGGGCTCGATTTAAGTCTGAAAAAAATTTGTAATTTGCTTGAAAGAGCTAATTACAAGATTTTGAAAAAAGATAATAAGATTGAATTACTCTACCCTGCTTATCGAAATGATATAATGCATCAAAGGGATGTGGTTGAAGATGTGATAATTTCTTATGGATATGATAAAATCAAACCAGAAGTCTTGAAGATAAAAACTGAAGGAAAGATTAATGAAACTGAATTAAAAACTGAAAAAGTTGCTGAGCTTATGACAAGCTTGGGCTTTCAAGAGATTTTGTCTTACACCCTAACAAATAAAGAAAATTTGTTTAAGAAGATGAATTTAAAAGAAGAGAGGGTGGCAGAAATAGAAAACATTGTCTCTGAGAATTGGTCTGTGTTCAGGAATTGGTTATTACCGAGCTTAATGGACTTTTTTTCTAACAACAAACATGTTGAATACCCACAAAAGATATTTGAAGTTGGGGATGTTATCCTAATTGACGAAAAACAAGAGACAAGAACAAGAGATGTGAGAAAAGTTGCCGTGGCTATCGCTGATTCTGTAGTAAGGTATGAAGATATTGCTAGTTTTCTAGATGCTTTTATGTCTTTGATTGATGTGAATTACAAGCTTAAGAGGATTAAACATCCAAGCTTCATTGAGGGAAGATGTGCAGATATTTTTGTGAATGGAAAACATGTGGGAATAATTGGAGAAATTCATCCCTCTGTTCTCGAGAATTGGAAACTTGATATGCCTGTAGCTGCTTTTGAGCTTGATTTAAGCTTTATCTAGTCATCCAATTAACAAGCTTGTCAATAATAGTAAAGTGGAATCTCGGCCTTTCCAAAAAAGGTCTTCCTGTTAAAAAACAGGCAAGTCTTTTGAATTCCATTGCAGCGGGAGAATGAGGAGAATAGTTAACAACCGGCATCTTTGAAAAAATTGCTTTTGCCACATTGTTGTCCTCTGGAATTTGGGCCAAAACAGGATGCCCTATCATTTCCTCAATTTCATTCTTTGTTAACTCATATTCTTTTTTTCTCACTCTGTTAGCAACCACACCTATTATCTTTTTTTCAAGTCTCTCGGCAAGCCTTACAGTCTTAAGAGCATCAGCAACAGAGGGTAAATTTGGATTTGTGATCACCAAAACTTCTTCTGTTGCTTGCAAAGCCGAAGTTGCCTCCCTGCCTAAACCTGCCGCCGAATCTAAAAGAATAAAATTGGTTTTACCTATCAAATCCAAAACAACTTCGTATAAGCGAGAGGGGTCTGCCCCAGTCAAGTCATCTACTCCCATACTTGCCGGCACTATCTTAAAGCCAAATGGGTGGGGGTAAATTGCATCCTTAAGTTTTGATTCGCCTTTCAAGACATCGTGTAAAGTTACTGGAGCAAAATGCATTCCTAGGTACAAACCTAAGTTTGGTGTTGTTAGGTTTGTATCAACTGCAACAACATCTTCCCCTAGCAATGATAGTGCCGAAGCTAGATTTGAAGTTAGAGTGGTCTTACCGACCCCTCCTTTGCCCGAGGTTATTAATATAGTTCTTGTCATTCAATCAAACCTTAATTTGTTTTTTTATAGTTTAAAGGTTATCGTCTATGAAACTGTTTTATTGAAATTTTTTCTTTTAAGATTTTTTTTCCGACTTATCAAAGCTTTTGAATATCATTTTGTCAAAGTTAAATGGCTTTTTTATCTCTTGCTTCACCCTCTCTATCCAGCCCTCCAAGACTATAACTGCTTCGCTCAAAGGAAATTTTTCTCCTTTTGTTTTTAGCTCGACTTGCATCTGTTTCGTATTCTTGTTTATTCTTCTTACTATGTAGATTCCAAACCTTTGTTCTTCTATTTCTTCCGACATATGCCCCCGGAGGGATTTGAACCCTCGACCATCTGCTTAGAAGGCAGCCGCTCTATCCAAACTGAGCTTTCCCCATACTTACGGGGGCTCGATATTTACGGGGGCCCAATTAAATTCTTAATTATTATTCCATAGTAATTTATTTTTTACACTAAAAAGCGTTTGTCTTTTTTTTGGATATTTTTATTCATTTCACATATCACCTCAATTTATAAAACAATTTGCCCAAATGATCTTTATTTAAATCAAAAATTTTAACACATTTTATTTTGCTTTTTACGATTCTGCTTTCTGGACTCAATAGATTCTTTTAGTTACACAATAAATAAATTATTTACATAAGTCAAACAAAATTTTTAACTGGTGAGTATATGAGTGAAGTCTTATCTCAAAAAAATAAAGCCTTCCTGCTTGGGAATGAGGCAATAGCAAGAGGTGCTTTGGAAGCTGGCATTGCTGTAGCTACAACTTATCCTGGAACCCCGGCCTCAGAAATTGGTGACACTTTTGCTGAAGTTGCAAAACAGGCTGGAATTTACTTTGAATATAGCACAAATGAAAAAGTGGCACTTGAGGTTGCGGCCGGAGCAGCTTTTTCTGGTTTAAGGTCAATAGTCTCATTTAAGGACTTTGGTCTGAATGTTGCTTGCGACTCTGTTTTCCCCCTAGCTTACACTGGAGTTAAAGCCGGTATGGTCATAGTAGTCGCAGACGATCCTGGTTGTCTGAGTTCGGCCCAATCAGAGCAAGACAGCAGGCTTTTTTCAAGAATTGCTCATTTACCTATGCTGGAACCTTCTGATCCACAAGATGCTAAAAACTTAACCAAGCTTGCTTTTGAACTTTCTGAAAAATTTAATATTCCTTTTATGATAAGAAGCACAACAAGAGTAAGCCATATGAGGAGCTTGGTTAAACTTGAAGGAATAAAAAAAGGGAAAATTGAAGGAAAATTCGTTAAAGACATAGCTTTTAGAAATTACCCTCCAAGAATAATTCAAACTCATGCTGAAATTCATGAGAAATTAGAAAAAATAAAAGAATTGGGGGATAGAAGTAAAATTAACTTCGTGTTGAACAAAAACCAAAAAAGCAAAATCGGTGTGATAGCTTCTGGAATATCTTTCAATTATGTGAGAGAGGCTTTGGATGAGCTTAAACTGAAAATTCCACTGCTCAAATTAACCATGATTTTCCCGTTCCCTGAAAATCTGATAAAAAATTTTATAAAAAATTTGGGAGAAGTTCTTGTTGTAGAAGAACTTGAACCTATTATCGAGAAGGAAGTCGAAAGAATAGCCAAAAGGGTGAATCCAAAACTGAAAGTTCATGGCAAAGATCTGCTCCCCTTTTCCGGTGAATACAAACCAGAAATTGTGATGAAAGCCCTAGCCAAAATAGCTAAGAAAAAAATTCCAAAAGAAGTGTTGAGTAGATTTGAGGCTGAAAAAATAGAAATAAGATCCCCACAGCTTTGTCCAGGCTGCCCTCATAGAGCAAGCTTTTGGTCAATAAAACAAGCTGTTGGTCCAGAGAAAGTTTTTGGTGGTGACATAGGCTGCTACATGTTAGGAATCTCCCCACCCATAAGTCAACAGGATTTCTTTCTTTCTATGGGTGCTAGCATAAGTGTTTCACAGGGGATAGAAAGAGCTACGAGACAAAAGCCTGTTGTTTTTATTGGAGATTCTACCTTCTTCCATGCTGGAATTCCTGGGTTGATAAACGCCATTCACAACAAAAGCAATTTGCTTGTTGTTGTTCTAGATAACAAAACAACTGCTATGACTGGTCATCAACCACATCCTGGAGTTGCTTTAACTGGGATGAAGGAAGAATCCAAGGCTTTGACGATAGAAGATATAGCTAAGGCTTGTGGTGTAGAGAATATTAGAGTTGTAAACGCTTTCAATCTTGAAGAATTAATCAAAGCCGCAAAAGAGCTTTATTCTTTGCCTGGTGTAGGTTTAATAGTTTCAAGAGGTGAATGTAGACTACAAACTGTAAGAAATATGGTAAGAAAAGGTATAAAAATTCCAAAATTCGAGTTCATAGAACAGCCGGATGAAGAAAAGGCAAATAAACTTAAAGGTTTTGGTTGCCCTGCAATAAGAAAAGAAAGTGGTAGATTTTACATAGACCAAAATCTTTGCTGGGGGTGTGGCGTTTGTGCTCAAATTTTCAGCGGAATTAAAGCAAGGGTGTGAAAAATGAGATTCAATCTAGTTGTTATTGGGTATGGTGGTCAAGGGGTCTTGAGCTTGGCTGAAATTATAGGTAGAGCTGCAGTTGAAGAAGGTCATGATGTTAAATCTACAGAAGTGCATGGCCTTTCTCAAAGAGGTGGAGCATTGCAATGTCATGTAAGATTTGGTGATAAAATTTTTTCACCGCTTGTTAGAAAAGCTGGGGCAAACTTAATAATAGCTTTGGATGTTTTGGAGGCTTGGAGGGCTTGCTATTATGCCAATAAGAATACGACAATCTTAACAGATAAAAAGCTTTTGCACCCTAGACCAATTCTAGAAAAATACTTAGACGCAGGAAGCATCTTGAAAGAAATAAAAAAGTTTGCAAAAGTTGAAGTTGTTAATGCTAGTAAAATTGTTGAAAGTTTGACAGGAGAAGATGCAATGAGCAACATCTTTATGCTAGGCTATGCAATAAATAAGAGGTTGCTACCGCTCAAGAAAGAAAACGCCTGGAAAGCTGTTGCTAAAAAAATCAGGCCAGAATTTCTGGAACTCAACAAAAAAGTTTTTGAAGAAGCTTTCAAAATGTAAGATTTTTATCACAACAAGATAAATTAAAGAATATGTTTTTTGACTTTGGAAATTCTTGGGTTATTAAGAAAGATGGGATGTATTGGCCTTCTGGTAGAATGAGGAAAGGGGCATGGATTTCTGACAAGAAAATTTATGAAGAAGCAAGTAAAGACCCTCTAAAGTTTTGGGAAGGCTTAGCAGAGCAACTTTTCTGGTTTAAAAAATGGGAAAAACTCTTTGTACATGAGCCACCTTATTTCAAATGGTTTTTGGGAGGAAAGATAAACATAACTTCCAACATCTTCGAAAAAAATCTGAATTGGGAGAAGATTAAAAATAAGCCTGCCCTGATATGGGAACCTGAACCAATTGAAGAAAACACAAGAGTTTTAACTTATGAAGAACTTTTCAAGCAAGTGAATAAAGCAGCAAACGGTTTGAAGAGGATTGGGGTAAAGAAGGGAGATGTTATTGGGATCTACATGCCAATGATTCCTGAAGCAATAATCTCGATATTGGCCTGTGCCAGAATTGGGGCAGTTCATTTGGTTAGCTTTTCTGCTTTTTTGCCACATGCTCTGCAACAAAGATTGAAAATTGGGGGATGCAAATTTTTAATTACTGCTGACGGATATTTTAGGAGAGGAAAGATAATTGAACTTAAAAAAAATGCGGATGAGGGTATAAAAGATACTAAAGTCGAAAAAGTAATTGTTGTCAAAAGGGTGAAAATTGATATTCCTTTTGATTCAAAAAGGGATTTATGGTGGGACGATTTAGTCAAAAACGAATCAGAAAATTGCCCACCAGAAATTTTGGATTCAGAAGACCCATTTTTTATTTTACCTGAAAGTGGAACAACTGGAGAGTTTTTACCAATTTTACACAGCGTGGGGGGCTATACTGTTCAAGCCTATTGGACGGGGAAATGGATCTTTGATTTTCATGAAAAAGATTTACTCTGGTGCACTTCTGATTTAGGTTGGATTACAGGACACACATACCTCTGTTATTCCCCACTACTAAATGGAATAACAACCTTAATTTTTGAAGGTGCCCTTGATTATCCTTCTGTAGAGAGATGGGCCCAAATTATTGAGAAACACAAGGTAACAATTTTTTACACAGCCCCAACTGCAATCAGGATGTTCGAAAGATTGGGTAGCGAGGTTTTTAAGAAGTATAAGCTTAAAAGTCTAAGGCTTTTGGGCTCAGTTGGTGAGGTCATGGATGAAAGAACTTGGAATTGGTATTTTGAGAATGTGGGTAAGAAAAAATGTTTAATAGTTGATACTTGGTGGCAAACTGAAACCGGGGGAATAATTATAAGTTCTTTACCGGGAATTGGGCCGTTCAAGCCAGCTTTCGTCGGTCTACCCTTTCCGGGAATTAAAGTAGAAATTTTGGATGAAGTGGGTAGACCTTGTCAACCAAATCAGATAGGAAATCTTGTAATATTGCCGCCCTTCCCCCCAGGCATGCTTAGGGGAATCTACAAAAACCATAAAAAATACGAAGAAAGTTATTTCACTAAATATGGAAAGGAGATTTATCTCACAGGCGATGGTGCTCTTAGGGATGAGAACGGTTTAATCAGAATAACCGGAAGAGTTGATGATGTTTTAAAAGTTGCTGGCCACAGATTATCGAATGCTGAAATCGAAGATGCAATAAACTTGCACGAAGCTGTTGTAGAATCGGCTGTTGTTGGTTTGCCAGACGAAATAAAGGGAGAGGTGCCAATAGCTTTTGTTGTTTTGAAACCTAGCTTTGAAACAAGTGAGAAACTTTCTTCTGAGCTGATCGAGTTTGTGGCAAAAAAAATTGGGCCCATAGCAAAGCCTGCTAAAATAGTTTATGTTCAAGATTTGCCAAAGACTAGAAGTGGGAAAATCATCAGGCATATACTCAAAAGATTAATTAGGGGTGAAGAACTTGGAGATACCTCAACTTTGATGAACCCCGAATGTGTTGAAAAAATTAAACAAACCCTACAGAAATAATAATTTTTTATATAAGTTCTTAGTATAAAGAGCAAGTCTGGCGCCGAACCTTTGTGTGTGTCTTAATTAAATTCACTTAAACTGGTGTAAATTAAACACACAATATAGCGAGATGTTTATAAGTTATTTTGTTTATCATATTCTTTTAGACAAAGAAATTAAAAAAGTATAAAAGCTTTTTAATCTTTTCTTCCTAAAATAATTTAGTGAGCTAGATGGGTGAGCGACTTCTCGTATAAGCTTAAACTTTTCTTTCTATATTTAATTTATTTAGGAGGTTAGGTATGGTTTTATCTATAAGAAAAATAGAGAATAAGTGGCAAAATGAATGGGAAAAATCTAAAGTCTTCGAAGCAAATGTTGATGAAAACAGAAAAAAATTTTTCATCACATTTCCATATCCATATGTGAATGGTGCACCTCATATAGGCCATAGTTTTTCTTTTTTCAGGGTAGATTCTTTTGCAAGATTTAAAAGAATGCAAGGCTTTAATGTTCTTTATCCTCAAGGCTTTCATGCTACCGGTGAGCCTATTCTAGGTACAATAGAAAGATTAAAAAACGGGGATGAGTCTCAAAAAGACACTTTCAAAATCTATGGCGCTACCGATAAAGATATTCAAGCTTTCATCGAGAAAGGTCCTGTTTTTGTGGCAAAATATTGGATGAAAAAATGGGTTGAAGCTCTTAAATTAGCCGGATGCTCGATAGATTGGAGAAGAACTTTCATTACCACAACTATAACTCCACAATATTCTAGGTTCATTGAATGGCAATACAATACTTTAAGAAAAAAAGGATATATAGCTCAAGGCACGCATCCCGTAATTTGGTGCCCAAAATGTCAGTCACCAACCGGTGATCATGATAGGTTGAAGGGTGAGGGAGAAAGCCCTATAGATTACATTTTAATTAAATTCAAGTTGGACTCGGGGGAAATTTTGCCTTGTGGAACTTTAAGACCAGAAACCATTTATGGTGTTACAAATATTTGGATAAATCCTGATGTAGACTATGTTTGGGCCAGAGTTGATGATGAAACTTGGTTGCTAAGTAAAGAGGCTGTGAAAAAATTAAATGACCAGCTCAAAAAAGTTGAGATTTTAAACAGTGTGAAAGGATCAAATATTGTGGGTAAATATGTTGAAAATCCTGTGACAAAAAACAAAGTTATAATTTTACCCGCAAGCTTTGTTGATCCTGATGCTGCTACTGGAATAGTGATGTCCGTCCCTTCTCACGCTCCCTATGATTGGATTGGTCTATATGACTTGCAGAGAAATCCTGAAGAATTGAAGAAATATGGAATTGATCCTAAAGTTGTGCTTGAAATTAAACCAATCTCGCTTATAAAAACTCCTGAGTTTGGTGAGCACCCTGGAATAGAATTTTGTGAAAAGCTTGGAGTGAAAGACCAAAATGATAAAGAAAAATTAAATGAAGCCACTTCCCAACTCTACAAGAAAGAATTTCATCTTGGTGTTTTGAAAGAAAATTGTGGTGAATACTCTGGAATGAGGGTTTCTGCTTGCAAGGAAAAGCTTTCAAGAGATTTTATTGATAGAGGAATAGCCGATGTGATGTGGGAATCAACTGGTCCAGTTGTTTGTAGATGCGGGACAAAAAATCATGTGAAGATTTTGGAGAATCAGTGGTTTTTGAAGTTTTCTGACGAAAGTTGGAAAGAGAGGGTTAGACAATGCATAAAGTCTATGAAGTTTTATCCAGAAGAGATAAGAAGCCAGTTCCTTAACACAGTCGATTGGCTGAAGGATAAAGCTTGCACAAGAAAGACAGGTTTAGGCACACCCTTGCCTTGGGACAAAAGCTGGATAATTGAGACGCTCTCTGATAGTGTGATTTACATGGCCTATTACACTATAGCCAGAGTGATAAATGAAAAACAAGTGCCTGCCGAAAAACTAACAGATGAAGTCTTTGACTATATTTTTTTGAGCAGAGGAAATTTGGAAGATTTGAGCAAAAAATCAGGTTTGGAAAAAGAAATTATAGAAGAAATGAAAAAAGAATTTGAATATTTCTACCCTGTAGACTTCAGGGGATCTGGAAAAGATCTTGTACAAAATCATTTGACTTTCTTTCTTTTCCACCATGTTGCTGTTTGGGATGACCCAAAATATTGGCCACGAATGATAGGGGTCAATGGCTTTGTTAATGTAAGTGGGACGAAAATGAGCAAATCTAAAGGTAATATAATACCATTAAAAGGTCTGATTGAAAGAATCGGAAGCGATTTGGTGAGAATAAACATCATTGCTTCTGCCGAAAACTTGGACGATGCAGACTGGAGGGATGAAACTGTTGCAACATATGCTTCAAAAATTAGTTTCATTTCAAAACTTGTCAAAGATCTGAAAAAAGCTAAAAGAGAAGATGTGAGAAAAATTGACTTGTTAATACAAAGCAAGGTTCAACAGCATGTGAAAAAGACTGGGGAAGCATATGAACAACTTAGGTTTAGAACTGCTGTCCAAGTCGCATTCTTTGAATTCTTGAATGACTTGAAAGAATATGTTGAAAGATGTGGTGGAATTAAGAATTGTAACAAGCAAATAATTTCGGATGCCATAAATACTTTAATAAAAATTCTTAACCCTGTTTTACCACATATCACAGAAGAATGGTGGAGCTTATTAGGGAACAATGGTTTTGTTTGTGTTGAAAAATGGCCGGAGTTTGATGAAAACAAAATTGATAAAAATGTCATTGAGCTGGAAGAAAACTTTAAGAGGTTAATGGAAGATATTTCTCAAGTCAAAAAGCTTACCGATGAGAAAGAAAAAGCCTATTTTTATTTTGTTACTGAAAAAGAGTTGGAGTATTTTAAAGAGTTTGAAAAATACTTGAAGAAAAAATTTGGGTTTAAGAAAGTTTTTGCTTTCAAAACTTCAGATGAGAAAAGATATGACCCACAGAACAAGGCTGTGAAAGCAAAGTATGGTAAACCTGGAATTTACTTAGAGTGATCAGACCACAATCATTGTTGTTTCAATTGCTGCGGCTATAACCAATAAAACAAATGCTGTCAAGATCATTTCAAAACTATCCCTCAAGATGAAACTAAACTTTTCTGTCTTTCTTTTTGTGAAAGAAATAGAGGCCAAGCCACCAGCAATTCCGCCTATAAAATAAGCTAAAATTTCAAGACTCCCGTGCGGAAAGAAAGTCAGAATTGCTAAAGGTATACCTTTGAGCCCACCCAGGCTTTTTGCAGTCATACCAATTGCTACAGAAAGAACAGAAGCATTCCAGGCTAAAATAAAAACCGCGCCTGCTCCAAATAAGAAAGAGAATAGAAAAGAAAGGAGTAGAACGCCAGAATTGTTAAAAAGTATTGCTGAGAATGTTCCACTAAAAGTTACTCTGCCTCTTATTAAGTTTATTTGTGTTATTTGATCTTCAAAGAGCTTCTGGGACAAGGATTCTGGAATCATTATATAAAGAATTGTTTGGGTTAGAACCATGCCGGTAAAAAAGGCTGTGTAAACCATAATCACATTTCTGTGTCTTTGAAATATGTTCATTTTCTTCAATTCTTCCGCTTTCTGATCAACATTCGCTCCCTCATATTTTATGAAATCTAACATAAAAGGCATTATCCCAAAGGTGATAAAGAAGCTACTTATAAAACCTGCAGAATCCGGGAAAAGTAAGAAAGATAAGGACAAGCTTATAGTGGATATCAAGCCGCCGATTATAAAAACCCAAAATGGCCGCTTGATAGCGCTCCTCACGGTTACTAATCTTTCCAGGACCATTCTCTCTATAAAAGATTTAATCTTGAAATATTAAATTTCTTAAAGTATGAAGAGGTCTTCTTTACTCGGAGCTGTTTTAATTCTGCTTATGCTTAGCTCTACATTTATCTATTACATTTCTTCTCTTATTTTTCAACCAAAGCTACCAGAAGGAAATATAATTGATTATGAGCTTGATCTAAACCAAAAAAATTTGGTTTTAAGGCAGGGTATGACCTTAGTGGAATTCTTTTATGGAAAGAATTGCACTTATTGCCAAGAAAAAATTTCTTTTCTAGAGTCTATTGTAAACAATTATAAAGACAAGGTCTTCTTGGAAAAAATTTTGGTGAATGGAAGTGAATCTAAGCTTCATTTCATAGGATTTAACATTACTGAGAATAGAATTTATCTCCAAGAAAAATTTTTGGAAGGAGATAATATAACAGAAGAAAATGTCATGGGAATTTTGTGTGAAATCATGATTTACCCGCCTATAGAATGTGCTGGAGTTTAAGTTTGGGCGAACAAAGAGATTGTCTAAAGATAAAAAAATTTTTATTTGAAGGATTGGTATGAGAATTGTTGGCATAGATTTGGCAGGTAGCGAGAAGCGAGTCACCGGCTTTTGTTTCATAGATGAAAATTTAAACTGTGAAACCATTGCTTTACATTCGGATAAAGAAATAGTCAAGGAGACTCTCAAAAGGGATCCTGATATAATAAGCATAGATGCTCCGCTTTGTTTACCAAAAGGTAGAAAAACTCTTGAAAATAAGGGAGCTCCTCATTTAAGAGCGTGTGACAGAGAGCTTTTAAAAATGAGAATAAAATTCTTTCCTCTCACTCTTGGCCCCATGAGAAGCTTGACGAAAAGAGGAATGAAGCTAAAAAAATTCCTCGAAAAGAAAGGGTACAAAGTGATAGAAAGCTTTCCGGGGGCAGCTCAAGATATATTGAAAATGCCGAGAAAACAAGAAGGTCGGGAAAAATTGAGAAAGGCCTTGATAAAATTTGGGTTTAAAGGAGATGTTGAAAAAAATAAGATAACGGATGACGAGCTAGATGCTATTACCTCGGCCTTAGTTGGGAAGTTGTTCTTGGAAAACAATTACCTTGCTATAGGCGACCCTGAAGAAGGTTTGATAATATTGCCAAGAGTATAGAATGTTTAACTTTTTAATTTTTCTTTCATTTCTTTTATTTCTCTTTGAAATCTTTCTATAACTCTAGGCAAGTCTTTATCTTCAACCCTAAGAATTTTAGTAGCCTCACTCAATATTTTTTCTTTTTTCTTAAGCTCTTCCCACTCTTTTTTTGAAATCATCTTTTATACCTCTTTCTCAATTGTTTTCTCAATTTCTTCCAATCTTCAAAAAGTTTTTTTATAGCCTCAACGACTTTTTCTTCACTTACATTCAGCTTTTCTTGAACTTCCCTTAATATCTTTTCTTTTTCTTTCAAGTGCTCCAAAGCAATTCCCCCTGCCTTAATCTCAATTCTTACCAAACCGTCAGCAACTCTTTTCGTCTTCAAAATTTTTATTAGCCCTACTTCTCTCGTGCTGTTTCCGTGTAATCCTCCACAGGCTTCAACATCGAATCCTTCTATCTCCACAATTCTCAAAAATCTTGAAGGAATATACCCGCCGGCATAAATACCAAAACCATACCTTTTCTCAGCCTCACCTCTATCGACGATGAACTTTTTTATCGGCAAATTTCTTTGCACAATTTCGTTAGCAAGATTTTCTATTTTTTCTTCTTCCTCTTCACTCAAAGCTTCAAAGTGTGTGATGTCGATCCTTGCCTTTTCTTCTGTTTTTTCTGCACCGTATTGATGAACATGTTGACCCAAAACTTTTCTTGCTGCCCCGCTTATTATATGGATTGCGTCGTGATGCTTCTTCAAAATTTCTCTTCTTTTATTATCAATTATACACTTCACGATTTGTCCCTCTTTTAAATTACAGCCTTCAAGCTGGTGAACTATAACAGAATTTAGATTTATCACATCCACAACCCTATTTCCACCAATATAACCAGTATCATGTTCCTGACCGCCAGAAGTTGGGTAAAAAGCTGTTTGATCTAATACGACAAAATTTCCAGAAATTTTCAAAACCCTTGCTTCGAAATTAATCACATCATTGTAATAGAGAATTTTTGTTTTTGGTAATTTGGAAACATCCAAAACTATTTTCTTCTCTTCTTTTTTTTCGACCATATGTTTTTCTGTAACCTCGGCATAGAAATCTGAAGAAACTTCTATTCCAAGTTGCTCTGGAGTTATACCCTCAGAATCATAAAATTTTATCAAATCTTCTTTTGTTAGTTTTCTTCCAGCAAATGTTTGAATAATCCTGTTTGCCCTTTCTTTTGTATTTTCATATCTTTTTGCTTCTACTTGTAAAATCTTTTCTATTTCTTCTTTTTTTTCTTCAAGCTCGGGGAAAATATTTTTCAAATAGTCTATATGCCAATTTGCAACGTCCCATATTTTCAAATCCCAACCAAATTTATCTATGAAGCCTAAAGACCTCCTTAAAATAACTCTCAGATTGTAGCCACCAGCAATATTGCTTGGCAAGCCTCCATCTGCAATTGCAAAAACTAAAGATCTTACATGATCTGCTATTGTGTATAAAGCTTGTAAAGGCTCTATTGTTTTTTGTAATTCTTCCATAGAAATTTTAAGCGTGTTGGCTATAGAAGATAAAACTGGTTTGAAATCCACGAACTCATCAAGATTAATTTTACCAGAAATTTTTGAATACTGTATAAAAAATTTCTTGTTATACTTTATATCACAAACTTTCTTCATTTTATCTAAAACTGGCCCAAAAACTGCATCATAGCAAGTGGGTGTGCCTTGTGTTATCCAGGTAAACCTTTCCCATCCTGCTCCCATATCGATTATCTTTTCTTTTGATTCTCGATAGTTTTCAGGTGTTCCTAAAAATTCGGTAAAAACAGCATTGCCTAGCTCTATTCCTTGAACATGATATTCCAGACTACTCCCAAAAGCACCGTAACCAAGCCAAGCATCTTCTATGAAATTTATCTCTTCTGGGTTTATCCCAAAAACTTTTGTAAGGAGATTAAAATCAAGTTCTATGCATTTATCCTTCCAGTAGCCTTTTTTGCCGTCAAATAAAGAAGTTTGTTGAATCATCCCAAAACATGTAAAGCTTTTTGAATTCAGGCCGACATTTGGTATATCGTTGAAGCGTAAGCAAGGCTGTAATAATATCGTTGGGTTTGCTGGAAATTCCCAATCAAGACCACCATCTTCACCAACTCGATAGAAATCTACTATTCCTGCAATCGTAAAATAAAGCGGATACCATCTGCAGACTGTAGGATAGCGTTTAAGCGCTATATGATCATTATCAACAAAAAATTTCTTAATTTTTTCCCAGGTTTTGAAAATATCCCAACTTTTCTTTGTTGGAGGTTTATCTATGAAATCATAGCTTCTGCAAGTAGAGTCATTACAAGTGTCTTGCTCTTTTATAGACCAAAAATATTTCCCACATTTGCCACATCGTCTTCTTTTAAAGCCTAACTCATCGAAAAGTTTAATTTTCCAATAGCGGTCAGGATTCTTTTGAAACTCTTGGATCAATTCCTTTTTTGTAGCCATATTTTCACCAGTCTGATAAAAAATTTCGATTTTAATTAAAATATTGTTTTTAACATACACATAGTTTTCTAAAATCCGTCTCATTTCCTCAAAATTGTCATAAAAGAAATCTGATCAAATTATATTCCTAATGCCGAGAGAACTACAGGATTTAAACCAGAAAAAAATAAAATGCTTGGAATCATGAGCACACCCATACAATGGCTTCTTCTTATTTCAAGATGAACACAAAGAAGACCAATGGCAGTTGATATAGAAAGGACAAAAATGCCCATAATTCCTGTCCAGATAAAAACCATGGCACAAATGAAACTTATTACAGAAAGCGTTAAAGTTTTGTAGTCCAATTTTATCAAAAATTTTGGTATTCGCTCGCCTAGATAAAGTGTAAGTAGGGCAGAAATCCCCGAAACAAAACAAATGGTTCCAATCAAAAGCAAAACATCATAAAAACTCAATTCAGATAAAATTTGTTGAATTGCAACGCTTGCACCACTTCTTGGATTTGAAACAAGATAAAGAGAAATTAAGGAAAAAACTTCATTGCCAACATTTATTCCAGAAAGTGTGACTAGAAAGCTTCTGGCGTCTCCTGTCCCACCAAGATATTGTACAATAACAGTGGCTTGAGAAACTCCAATAGCAGGTAAAAAGCCTGTCATAACACCAGCAATCGAACCCAAGAAAATTGATCTTATGATTTCTTTTGTTGATATACCCAGACAAAAATCTTCCTTCTGTTCAGGAATTTTTGAGGTCTCAGAAAGGCTGACCATCAATGTGCTCAAGCCAAACATTCCTGTGAAAATGGGAAGTAGAATATGTTGTGAAGGTAAAAGCTTGGAATTCAAAACAATTAAACCAAAAATTCCTGAAAGAGAAATTATGAATATTGAAGAAATTATTCTTCTGGGAGTTTTCTCAGAAAAAATCATGAAAGCCACAACCGCAATTATGGCAAAATGTATGTAAGGTCTTGTAAGTTTATAAAAAGATGTAAAGTATGGTGAGAGAAATGCTATGAATAAAATAGTGAGAGTCAAAGATCCTACGCCGCCTATAACTATGAGTCTTATTGCTTCGTATCCTTTACCCTCCAAAAGAAGCCTGTGACCAGGTAAAACCGATAGGGCAGTCTCTTCTTCTGGAGCACCAATAAAAATTGATGAAATAAAGTTGAAAAAAATTTCACTCATCGCAGTCGAGACTATAAGAACAGCCAAATGGTGGGGTGAAAGATTGAAAAAAGCCGAAAAAGATAGTAGTAGGGGTAATAAAGTGTTAATATGTGCGCCTGGCATCAATCCTGAAAATAAACCTATTGAAATTCCGACAAATGAAATTAAGATGAAATCGAACATTCTATTTCAGACTATCTAAAATTCTAATGTCTGTTGGTTTCTGTGGGACAATTTGAAGCTGGCCCTTATATTCGCCCACAATCCCTGTAATTTTCACGACTTTACCTTTTCTTAAGTCGTATTTAGTCATACCATCATTCAATTTACTTGCTAAACTCGAGAAAATTGGAACTTCTATTCTTGAATCACCATCCGTCAAAGTTAAAAAAATGTGGCCATTTGGGTGGATTCTAACATAAGAAATTTTACCACTTGTAGAGACTAGCTTACCGATTGAGCCCGAATCTATTTTACTTATTTTTATATCGCAAGGTGAAACTTTTAAAGCTGAAAAATAGACTAAGACTAAACCTGCTGATGAGATTAAAATACAGGCTATAATTAAAATATTTTTCTTAATTTCCATGTTTTGAGTTTGAATAAAAAATGGTTAATATAGGTTTAGAACCAAATAAGTGAGTTAAATGTTTTTTCTCTAGTCTTTTTAAAAATAAATCTAAAAATTCGGGGGTTGATAGACAATTAAGCTTTGTTAAAGGCTATACTTACCTTTTTATCTTCAAACTCGAGATTTTCTGAGAACTTCCCTTCTGTAACTCCTACTGTTACAATTTTGGCGCCAACCTCTTTTGCTATCAGCTTTTTGTTTTTCTCCAAAAATTTGCTAGTCTTTTCATCTGAACTTAAAGTTAAATCAATCCTGTCCTTAACAACAAAACCAAATTTCTTTCTCATCTCTTGTATCTTCCTCACAAGCTCTCTCAATAGAGCTTCATCTAAAAGCTTTTCATCGAGCTTAGATGGAATGAAGATTTTTCCTAAGTTAAATTCCGCTGTAGAAAATTCACCTTCTGGCTCTTCTTTCGAAAGCTTTATTTCTTTAGTATTACACATCTTGAGAAGAACTTCTTTTAAATCTTTCACAACATTTTCTAAATTCATTTCTTTTGATACCAAAACAACACAAGGAATTGGCCATCTCAGCTTCAGGCTTGCCTTTTGTCTTGCTGCACTACAAGCTTCCACAATCTGCTTAGCAACCCTCATCTCCTCTTCAAGCTTCTTATTTATCATTCTTTTTTCAACTTTTGGCCAGTCTTCCATATGAACCGAAAGCTTACCTTTTTTCAAAGGTTTAACAACTTCTTGATAAACTTGTTCCGCCAAGAAAGGACAAATCGGGGCCAAAAGCTTTGCTATAGTTTCAGTTACAGTTAAACAAGTGAAGAAGGCCGCTTGTTTATCTTTACCATCATACAAAGGCCAGACTCTATCTCTTATCAGCTTGATGTACCATCTTGAGAAATCGTTTAAGATGAAGTCCAAAACTTCGTTTGCAACTTTATGGGCATTGTGATCTTGAAAATGTTTTGTGCAACTTTCTACTAAAGAATTTAACCTAGAAAGAATCCATTTATCCTCTTGCTTCAGGCCTTTTGGTTTCCCGAGGGAAGAAACATAAGTCTTGACGAAATTGAAAGAATTCCTAACTATAACAAAAGATTTTGATATTTCTTCCATAACTTGCCAACTGAAATAATAGTCATTCCAAGGTTCGCTTGAAAGATAATAAAATCTAAGCAAATCTCTGCCGTATTTTTCTATCACTTCTTCTGTACTCACTATATTTTGTAAGCTCTTGGACATTTTTTGACCATGTGCATCCAGAACTAAACCATGCATTAAAACACTTTTGAAAGGAGCCTTATCAAAAGTCATCATACTTGTTATCATCAAGGAATTCCACCAACCTCTAAACTGATCTGACCCCTCTAGGATAAAATCAGCGGGCCAAAGCTTCTTGAAAAGTTTTTTGTTTCTTGGATAGCCTAGAGAAGCCCAAGAAGCTACTCCGGAATCAAACCAAACATCAAGCACATCTGGAATTCTTTTCATCTTGCCTCCACAGCTACATTTCAAGATTATTTCATCTATGTATGGTTTATGAAAGTCCTTTGGCATTCTTGGTAATTCTTCTCTCGAACCGATGACTCTAATGTTTCCACATTTTTCACAAATCCATATAGGCAAAGGAATTCCCCAATATCTTTGTCTTGAAATTGGCCAATCCCCCAAGCTTTCTAACCAGTTCTGAAATCTTTGGCTTGCCCAACTTGGATTCCATTTTATCTTTTTGTTTTCTTCTATTAGCTTGTTCCTAATTGCTGTAACTTTAAAAAACCATTGTGGCACTGAAATTTGAAGTAAAGGTGTATTACAGCGCCAACATATCGGATAATCGTGCTCGATAGTTTCTTCATGAAGCAGTAGGCCTTTTGCCCTAAGCTCTTGTAATATAAGTTTGTCAGCATCTTTAACAAACATGCCAGCATATTTTCCACAACTTTCATCAAAAGTTCCGTCAATTTTTACAGGAGATATAGCCGGTAATCCTGCCTCTAATCCAACTTTATAGTCTTCTTCACCGTGGCCCGGAGCGGTGTGAACTAAACCTGTACCTTCTTCCAAGCTCACGAACTGATCTGAAAGAACCACTCTATGAGCATTTGTTAAAACTTGCTGAAACTTGAATTCATCCACAAAGGGATGTTCATACTTCAAGTTCTCAAGCTCTTTCCCAAGCTTTATCTCCAAAATTTTGTAATCTTTTATCCCAAATTTTTTCATCACTCCTTCTAGAAGTTGCTTGGCCAAGATTAAAATTTCTCCATTAACTTGAACTCTAACATATTCTGCATCTGGTTTTGCCATCACACCACTGTTAGCGGGCAAAGTCCATGGCGTGGTTGTCCAAATAACAAGATATTCATTTGGTTTGCTTTTGATTCTGAATTTAACATAAATAGAGGGATCTTTCAGCTTTGTGTACTCTATTTCATTGTAAGCCACAACAGTCTCGCATCTTGGACAAACATGAACCGGATAATTTCCCTTGTATAAAAAACCTTTCTCAAAAGCTTTCTTGAAGGTAAACCAAGCTCCTTCTATATAATCGTTTGCTAAAGTTAAGTAAGGATTATTCCAATCCATCCAAACTCCAAGGTTTTCAAATTGTTTCCCCATAACTGATATATACTTGGTTGCAAATTCTCTACACTTTTGGATGAACTTAGCAACACCAAAATTCTCTATGTCCTTCTTGCTCTTGAAGCCCAGCTCCTTTTCTATTTTATTTTCTATCGGCACGCCGTGTGTGTCGTAGCCTGGCTGGCCCCAAACATTGAAGCCAAACATCCTGAAGAATCTCAAGTAACAATCTTTTATCACCTTGTTCATCGCAGTGCCTACATGAATGCTGCCAGTAGCATAAGGTGGACCATCCAAGAAGTAAAACTTCCTCGCATTTTTTCTTTGGGCTTTAACCTTATCGTAAACCTTATTCTTCTTCCAGAATTTCATTATCTTTTCTTCCTGCTCTTTAAGTGAAGCTTGCTTAACCATAAATTCATTTTTGGAATTTGGGCTAAATAAAACTTTAGAATTAGATCCGATTATCGCCCTTCATTTTTACTCCTTAATTTAATTTCAAGAAATAACTACTTAAATTTTTCTTTAAGACAATATCTTATAAGACCGACAATAATCCAATGGAGCAACGGGTTTAAACTGAGGGATAGACATTCTCATTAAAAATAGAGCAGTGGCGAAAGCTCTTGAACTCTATAAAAATGAAGATGTGAGTCGTCTTATAACTACTGGTAATGATGTCAATAAAATTTAAATAAAAAATAAAGTTGATGTCTTAAGCCAGATTGATTAAATTTAAATGGTGGGGACCTCAATAAGAGTTGATTTATTTCGATTTAATAGAGATTTTCTTACTGATTTTAAAAATAAAAACCAAAATAGAAGTATGAAATTCCATCCACCAAAAGGCATGAGAGATTTTGGAACCGAAGAAATGGTTATTCGTGAGTATGTCATTCAAACCATCAAGAAAATTTTTGAAGCTTATGGTTTCGAAACTATAGAGACTCCTGCCCTAGAAGATTTGGAGCTATTGACTGCAAAAAGTGGGGAAGATGTTGCTAAGCAAATTTTCAAAGTAGAGAGCGAGAAAGAGAGAAAGCTTGGTTTGAGATTTGATTTGACCGTACCTTTAGCAAGATTCTTAGCAAACAATCCTCAGCTACCAAAACCATTCAAGAGATATGTTATTGCACCTGTTTGGAGATATGAAGAGCCACAGGCAGGAAGGCTAAGACAGTTCTATCAGGCAGATGTTGATATTTGTGGTTCAAGCAGCATGGAGGCTGATGTTGAATGTATAGCTTGTGCAATAGATTGCTTGAAAGCTTTGGGCTTCAGAGACTTGAGAGTCAGGATAAACAATAGAAAAGTTTTAGAAGCTTTTGTAGAAATATTGAAAGAAAAAATTCCTGAAGAGGCTAAGATTGAATTTGGCAACTTAGAAGTTTTCAGAGCTATAGACAAGCTTGGAAAAATTGGCACTAGTGGTGTGAAAGAAGAGTTAAAAAAAATTGGCATGCCAAAAAAACAAATAGAAGAATTGCTTGAAATTATCTCAATTGAAGGAAAATATGAAGATGTTTTGAAAAAAGGTGAAGCTATAGTTAACAGAAGCTCAAAAGGAAGAGAGGGGATCGAGGAATTGAAAAAAATCTATGAATTCTCAAAATTTTATGGAATATCTGATCTAATTGTTCTTGATTTCAGCTTGGCAAGAGGACTTGACTATTACACTGGGCCCATATTTGAGATTGAAGTTAAAGGTGGGAAGATTGGATCTTTGGCTGGTGGTGGTAGATATGACAAGCTTGTTGAACTTTATGGCGGGAAGCCTACTCAAGCCACAGGAATTTCTCTGGGAATAGAAAGAATCATAGAAATTTTGAAAAAAGAAAAAAGTATACAGCTCCCCCAGACAAAGGTTAAAGTTTTTGTTGCAAATGTCGAAGAAAACTTGAAAAAACAAGCTGTAGAAATTGCTGAGAGTCTGAGAAAGGCTGGAATTTCTACCCAAGTAGATTTAATGAATAGAAGCTTAACCAAGCAGCTTGAATATGCTGATTCTTTAGGAATACCTTTTATTGTTATAGTTGGAAAAAAGGAGGTTGAGAAAAGTAAGTTTAAGCTTAAAAACATGAAAAAAAAGACTGAGAAAGAGCTTGCTTTAAAAGAAATAATAATGGAGGTAGACAATTCTATTAGGAAACTAGAGTAAACTCATCAAGCAATTATTCTTTCTCCTGAATAAATGCTCTCTTCTATCAAAATTCCACAATTGTCACATATCAAGCCTTCATTATTTCTTTTGAGCTTGTCACTACCACACTCTGGGCATGACTTCATTCAGACCCCTGTTTAGAAGAAGGAAATTTATTTTTAAATTTTTTGCTATTCTCGAAATGTTATTTTTGTGTTAATAATTTTGTTGTGAGTTAAAGGTGAAGAATTGAACATAAGAGTTTAAAAGATTGAAAAAGAAGAAATATAGGTTTAAAATGAATAAAAAACAAGGTTAAAATATGGCAACAAAAATTGTTCCAGATACAAGCGTGATAATTCACGGGAATTTGGCTGAAATGCTTGAAAAAGGTGAGCTTAAAGAGATTGAGTTAGTGATACCCCTAGCTGTTTTAGATGAACTGCAAGCACAGGCCTCGAAAGGTAGAGATGTCGGTTTTGTTGGCCTTGATGAGTTGAAAAAAATAAGGAATTTGTGCGAAGAGAAGAAGATAAAGATAAGGTTTGTTGGTGAGAGACCAAGTTTAGAAGAAATAAAGCTCGCAAAAGCTGGAAGAATAGATGCTTTGATTAGAGATGTGGCAAAAGATGAAAATGGCAAGTTGCTCACTGCTGACTATGTTCAAGCTTTAGTTGCTGAAGCTGAAGGAATTCCTGTTGAATACATAGCACAAGAAGTGAAAACTACCGGCCTGAAGTTTGAAAAATATTTTACTTCTGACACGCTTAGCGTGCATTTGAAGGAAGGTGTGCCACCGCTTGTTAAAAGAGGTAAGCCGGGAAAGTTTGAACTTGTAAAAGTTAGTGAAGAAAAGCTTTCTGTGGAAGAGATAGAAGATATGATAAAAGAAATTTTGGAAGCTGCAAGAGTGAGCGAAGAAGGACATGTTGAAATAGCTCGAGCTGGAGCAATGGTCTTGCAGCTTGGAGACTATAGAATAGCAATAGCAAGACCCCCTTTTTCTGATGGCCTTGAATTGACGATCGTAAGACCTATAATCAGGCTAAAACTTGAGGACTACAAGCTTTCTGAAAAGCTGATGAAGAGGTTGAAAGAAAAAGCAGAAGGGATTTTAATTGCTGGGCCTCCTGGAAGCGGAAAAACTACTTTCGCAAGCAGTATAGCCGAATTTTACAAAGAGCAAGGCAAGATTGTGAAGACTTTAGAATCTCCAAAAGACTTACAAGTTGGTCCTGAAATCACTCAATATGGGCCTTTGGAAGGAGATTTCGAAAAGACTGCCGACATCTTACTTTTAGTTAGGCCTGATTATTCAATTTATGATGAAGTTAGGAAGACTAAGGACTTTGAGATATTTTCTGACATGCGTTTAGCTGGTGTGGGAATGATAGGCGTTGTACATGCTAGCAATGCAATAGATGCAATTCAAAGATTTATAATGAGGACTGAGCTCGGCATGATCCCACACATAATTGATACTGTGATCTTCATAAAAGAGGGTGAAGTCAAAAAAGTTTATGACTTGAACTTGACCGTAAGAGTACCCACTGGCATGACAGAGGCTGATTTAGCAAGACCTTTGGTTGAAATCAGAGATTTTGAAACGGGAAAACTTGAGTACGAAATTTACACATTTGGTGAGGAGAATATTGTAGTTCCTGTAGTGGAACAAGAAGCCTCGCCGATAAAAAAATTGGCTATTGAAAGAATAAAACAAGAGATAGAAAAGTTTGATCCGAAAGCAGAAATTGATTTTGTTTCTAACAATAAAGTAATAGTGAGAGTTGATAATAATGTGATTGCAAGGTTAATTGGAAAAGAGGGTAATACCATTTCAGCAATAGAAAAAAAACTTGGTTTGCATATAGAAGTCGAACCAAAAACGCCCACAATGGGGAAAGAAATTGAATTTGAAATTAAAGAAAGTGGTAATAGCATCGAGTTCAATTTTGATAAAAGGCTTGTTGGGAAAACCGCCAATTTTTATATTGATGATAAATTCCTTTTCTCTGCAACTATAGGTAAGAAATATAAAATCAAAGTAAGTAAGTCGTCTGATATTGGGAAAGAATTGCTAAAGACTATATTGAGTAAGAAGAAGATTAGAGCTTTGATATAAACCTGTTTAAATTCTGATTAACCTTGCATGAGTGAGAGGCCTTGGACCATTTCTCGTTAACAAAATGTCATTTTCAAGTCTACAACCACCAACACCCTTGAGATAAATAGCTGGCTCTATAGTAAAGACCATTTCTTCCTTGAACCTTATGCTTTTCAATTTTTCCAAACTATTTTTATTCTTCTTAATCAATTTCTTCAATTTATCTTTCGGTATACCAATTGTAGGTAGCTCGTGAATTTTCAATCCAACCCCATGACCAAGAGAATGTTGCATAGTAAAACCTTGTCTTCTCAAGAAATTGTCAACCTTTTCAAAAAGTTGAAAACAAGGTAAACCAACCTTAATGGATTTCAAAGCCAAATCATAAGCTTTCTCCACAACTTTGATCATTTTCTCTTCTTCCTTGCTAATTTTTCCCTTCACAAAAGGAACCGTGACATCTGTTTTATATCCCTTGAAAGAAGCGCCAAAGTCAATATAGCCTAGGCCAGAAATTATCTTGTTAGTTGCCGCTGGTTTTGGGTGAATCTTTGCTGCCCTTTTACCACATGCAACTAGAGTTCGAAAGGCAAGACTTGCTCCCTGAGAATAAATTTTTCTTCTAATTGCTTTAGCAATATCTTTTTCCGTAACTTTTTCTTTTTTCAATAGAGTTTTAATCAAGGGCAAACAAGAATTTGAAATTTTGGCTGATCTCTCAAGAAGCTTTATCTCTTTTTTTGTTTTAATTATGCCCATACCTACACTATCTTTCCATTTTTCATTAAAAGCTCGCCATCAACATAAATTTCTCCATGCCTCATATCCTTGAAAAAATCCCAGTGAATAGTTGAATCATTTTTCCCTCCAAAGTGTTTGTTGTGCCCTAAAGCACAGTGAATTGTGGATTTACACTTTTCGTCTATTATTATCATTCCACCGGTTGGTCTTGCTTTAGGATTTGTACCAATTGCAAATTCACCTATTTTATCCTTATCGCCAGAAGCGTGTCTAAAAACATCTTCAAAATTCTCTTTTCCTTTCTCAATCTCAAAATCAACAAGCCTTCCTTTTTCAAACTTAAGCCAAACCCCCTCTACTCTTTTTCCATAATGCCACATGCAAGGTAAATCAAAGTAGATCTCGCCGTTAACAGAATTTTCAATTGGAGGGCAAAAAACTTCACCATCAGGCAAATTCAAGTAGCCTATCTCGTCTTTTTTAGAAACAAGACCACATGCGTTTATGAACTTTCTTCCCCTGACAGAAAATTCCAAATCAGTCATTTCACCAACTATCTTAATCTTATTGGCATTTTTCAGCCTTATGATTAAATTTTTGTTGTATTCGTAAAGTTTTTCGTAATCCACTTTCATCGCATTCCAAAAAATTTTTTCCAGTTTTTGAAAAGTGATACCAATTGCTTTTGCTTCTTCTTCTGTTGGAAAGCCTATCAAAGCAGCTTTCATTTCCTTTTTCATCTGTCTTTCTTCTTCTCTTTTCATTATTGGCTTCACGATTTTTCTCCTAATCTCAATTTTGTTCTGTGGAATTTGTCTTGCAACAAAAGGATTTGTATCATCTATCACAATCTTAACATCAACCAGCTTGGAAAGAACATCAGCAAGCTTTGGCCATTGTTTTAGGTGCCTAATCTTGGTTGATTCATAAATTTTTAAACTAAGCTCATCACTGCCATAATTTATTGTTGGTTGTGCCCCAACTTTTGCTGATTCTAGAGCCAAGGCCTCAGCAAATTTTAAAGATTTTGGACCACAAGAAATTAAAGTAACATCTTTTTCTTTTACAACCAGGTTCTTTCTAATTATGCCTCTTGAAATTTTTTGCAATTCTTTTTCAGAGAGCATAATTATAATTAATTAAGCTGATTGTATAAATTTAATAAAAAATTACTGTCATGTGGACTGGTTAATTATGCTTAAAATATTTTTAAGAGACTCTTTTTGTATTCGTTTTTTATTTTCAGCTCTATTATTTTACTTTACCCACTCCCATTTCATATGTATAGTAAATCTCGTTAAATCCAAATCTTGTGTGCCCCAAAGTATACTTTGTAAACCAATGTCTTACTAATCTTTCAATTTATTTTAAAAATAACAAAGGATGAGCTAAGAAATTTAATGAACTTATTTAATTATTTATTTAAAGATATTTGGTAAAAAACAAATTTTTACATTTGTAAAAAAATAAAAAAGAGAGAAATAAAAACTTTTGTTATTAGGAGGAAAGCTAAAATGTTAAAACAAAATATAAAATACTTAGGTAAAAAATATAGCTATCCGTTGATGCCCTCGTAACTATTGTGAGGAAAGCTCAATTTGGATAGAGCAGCGGCTTCCTAAGCCGTTAAGAGTTTAGCTCTCGGTAAGGTTGGGGGTTCAAATCCCCTCGGGGGCATTTTAACTTAAAGCTTCGGCTATAGCTTTGCCAAACTGACTTGCAGCTTCTGGTCCTTTGGCTGTTATTATTTTTCCATCTACAGTTACTGACTCACCGGTATACCTCACCCCATTAGCTTCTAAATTACTTGTCTCGCTAGGCCAGGATGTTGCTTTCTTACCTTCAAGAATTCCGGCATTAGCTAAAATTGAAGGGGCTATACAAATTGCCCCAATAACCTTACCTTGCTCATAAGCCTTTCTAACTATACCTAAAGCTGTTGAATCATTGAAGTAAATTTCTGCTCCTGTGCCACCAACAAAAATTATTGCATCATAGTTTTGAACTTCAGCTTCACTTATATCAAGGTCAACACTCACAATTGAACCCATCATTCCTCTTGCTTCTTTGACACCCTTGGAAGCCACTTTAACTTCTGCTCTTGCTTTTTCCAGAATTTCTTTTGGTTTAAGCAATTCTTCATCTCTAAAATTGTTTGGAGCTATTATCATCAAAACTCTCTTTCCTTCCAAATTTGACATTTTCTTCCCCACACAGCCTGCAATAAAAATTGTCGTCAAGATGATAAAAAACCAAACAAGTTTCATCAATTTAAAAAAGTAAAAGCTTGAATAAATTCTTTTTGGTTATATTTTTATCTTAAAAATAGAAATATTTTTAATGAGAAATATGAAAGTTTTGAAGCCTTTAATTTTAAGTTCAATATTGTTAATTTTATTTTCCTTCGTTTATGCCGCGAGTTTTAATATAGTCCCAAACTCAACAAACTGCATAAGTGGAACTAGCAATTGGGGATTCAATTTCACTATTAACAATACAAACTCTACAGCAAGTATTGTTGAACTAAACATAACTTTGCCTGATGTATTGGAATTTATCAACGGTAGCAATTCGACCAACACAATTTCAAACTTCAGTTACGATTCTGATGCAAGAAATCTAACATGGAGGAGTGACTTTAGTTTGATAGACGCAAACTCTTCTGCCTGGTTTTCATTTAACCTCACCATACCTCTAATCTTCCAAACGGTGAATCTCAGTTTTACTATGTTAGATAATTCCAGTGTCATAAACACAACAAATACTTCTGTTACTGTATTACCAGAAAAAATAAGCACAAGTAAAGAATTTGGTTTAGTACCAAGAATCGTTTATCTCAATTGGACCAACGACTACCAAGTAAACTTCTCTGTCTTATCTAATTCTTCTTATAATATTTCTGTTATTTTTGCTAATGGCACAGGACCTGTACCTGCAAATTATTCACAAGAAAATTCAAGACTATATGTTTATGTAAAAAACAACACTGGTGGGTTTAACACTATAAATTTTTTACCATCTTTCAGCAACACAAACTACACCTTACTTAAATATTGTCATGGTGGGTTGTTGTTACCATGTGCGCCTGGTAAATATTACGGTTCATTCACAATAAAAAACTCTTCAAACTCGAATGAAAATACAAGCTTGGAAGTAATAATCGATCTTCCGATAAATTTGAGTTCCGAAACCGGGATTGGTGAATTTAATGGCAAAATTTTTGAAAATTCTGACCAATACCACTCTTTCTATTTTAATCTTTCAAATATACCAAATGTTACAACAATGACTTTAAACCTGAATTTTACTGCCAAGGATTTGGACATTTTCCTTCTCACAACCGGCGCACAACCGAAACTCCTAGCAAAATCTATAAACAAAGAGGGAAATGAAAGTTTGATGTACAATTTTATTGAGAACAGCACCACAATATTTGAAATAAGAATTTACGGAAATTCTACCTCGGAGTACAATGGAAGGATTATCACATTAACACTCAATTCAAGCGAGCAAGAATTTGATTTTGGTCTCCAAAATGTAAGCAAAATCCCCATAACCAAAGTTTTCAAATTAAACAACGAAGGGGGTATTTCAGTCGAAATTGTGAATGAAAGTAGCCAAATCTTTTATGTCAAGAGATTTTATGGAAATAGCCCGGGAAATTTCACATTCTTCCTACCGAATTCTTCGATCATGCCAACCCTTAAAATTAATCTTAATTGGACTGGAAAAGGAGCTTATAATATCACTCTCTACAATCCTGATGGAATTGAAATTGAAAGCTCATTCAACAAGTCTAAAAATGCTGAGATTTGTAATGTTGAAAGAGAAGAATTCATAGAAACAATTAACTCGGCGAAAGATGGATTCTGGAAGGTTGTGGTCAAAAACACTACAACAGAAACACCGGAATACAGCCTTACAATTCAGGCCTTTGTTGTTAATTCAAGCGAATGGATAAAAACAAACTTCACAAATTATATAAACAAAACTTTTGATGTTGTTGGAAAAGAAAATTCAACAAAAACAATAGAACTCAATTTCACAATTCCTGAAAAAGTTATTAGTGGGACTTATGAAGGCTTTTTAGATTACAAATCAAGTAATGATGGAATTATAAGAATTCCTATCAAAGTTAATATCACCGCTCCAATGCTTATAGTTAATAACACACTTGACAAAAAAGAAATCACAATTCTAGAAAATTATAATTCAACTTTAACTAGAACATTTTACATAAACATAAGCAATTTTGGTGATTACAATCTAACTACAATGTTTATTAACTCTACAAGATTAAATTGTACCAGCTGCTCTTACTTTGCAAATTTGAGTTTCAATACAACAACAGAAATTCAACCTCATAATTCAAGTTTAATCGAAATTAATGTTTCTTTCAACAGCTCGATGCCGAAAAATTTGTATGAAGGTTGGATTTATATTAATTCTACTCATCCAACAGATCCAAACCTGACTAGCCGCCCATATTCCAATATCAATATTTCCATAAAGCTAAATCTCACAGATCAGTGGAATGTTAAAATATTAGATTTAAAAAGTGAGGACTATGGGAATGAAACGGTTAATGTGTCTTCAAAGAACAGTTGGGTTAACGCAAGTTTTTTAATCCAATATGTAAATGGCACAAATGTGACAGCGGGCTCGATTTTCAGTCTTGATAATATAACTAATGTTTGGCTGTTCGAACCAAATGCTTCATATTTTGTCAGAAATATAGTGTTTAAAAATATAACTCATCCAAAAATAACATTATCTGATGATATTTGGATCGTCAACCTAACCATTCCGCAAAAATTACCGGGAGGTAAGTATTACATTCACATAAATCTCACATCAGAAAACTTGAGCTCTAATTCATCAAATGTTTATCGAGGAGAGAGTCTTGATGATCCTGTAAATAAGATGCTAATAGTTGATGATATGGGGTTGTTGATGAATTTAATTGATTATCCTTCTCAATTACAAAATGGGAGTAGCGGAATAATTAACGTAACGATAAAGAATCTTGGGCCGAGATATGCCGACAATGTCCAAATCGCATTTGAAAAATGTAACTATATAAGTAGCGTGAGTTTCTTCAATACAAGTTGTGTGAAAGTGGGGACTCCTTCTGATAAAGTTAATTTCACTCTTTCTCCTTACAATTATACCGGATGTTATGTTGCTTGGAAAATAACAGCTGGCAACACTGAGGGAACTTGTACATCATGGATAAAAGGAACCTCTGGTCTGTGGTTTGTTAATTCATCTTCCTTTGAAACAACAGTCTCGGTACCAGAAACTACAAGTACAATAACAACCACCACTACACTACCAAACACCATCAATATGACAACTACTACATCCACCACTTCTACTACAACTACCACAACTACCCTACCACCATCAGCCATGCCTGTAAATGTTAGTTTTCAAATTCAGTTGATTACTCCTGAGTCCCCAGCCATCATCACTATTCCTTATGCCGACACCTTAAAAATTTGGAAAATAGCTCTTTTTGTTAATAAGAACATAAGTAATGTCACCCTAACTGTAAAAGAGGGTATAAAACCAGAAAGTGTTCCTCCTGCTATAAAAACAGAAGAAGGTCTAGTCCTAAAATACTTGGAAATTTCATCAGTAAACTTACATGAAAACGATATAACAAATGTACTCATAGACTTTCAGATTGAAAAGTCTTGGGTAATTGAAAATGGCATAGATGTTTCAACTATATCCATCTACAGATTTTCCAACAACACTTGGAAAAAACTTCAAACAGTAAAAATTAATGAAACTCAAGATTATTATCAGTTTAGAGCTATTTCTCCTGGTCTTTCTCTTTTTGCCATAGCTGGTAATTGGGCGGGGGGCTTTTTGATTTGGCCAATATTATTGGCTCTCGGAATAATAATTGCTGGAGTATTAGCATTCCTATTTTGGCCGGTTAAAGAAGAAAGTCCGATTGCTAAAGTTAGGGCTAAGGAAGAGGAAGTTCACAGACCTTGGAAAGAACTTAAGAAAAAATGGGAAGAGCTAAAAAAGATGAAAAAATCTCGCTAAAACTTTTTCATATTTTCCAAGATTTTTATTTGAGATTCTATTCTCGCGAGCTCTTCTTTCAATTTTTCTTTTGTTTCGAAATTTCTTGTTGAAGCTATTTTACTACTTATCTTCGCTCTTTTAGCTTTAAGCCTCTCTATTTCGACTCCAACATCACCTATCATGTGATTACCTCGTTTTTGAAGAAATAGCAAAAAGCTCGTAAACTTTTAATGTTATCTTGCTTCTGAACTCTGGCTCTAGAGAAGCAAGCTGGCCAAAATTTTCCACATCTAAAATTTTCCCCATAATATCTTTACAATCCTCCACAATTTTTTCAACAACTCTTGAATCCAAATTAACATATCTTGAAACCACAAGCGAGATTATCTTATCTATATTGCTAAGAATGATAGTTTTGTGACCTTCTAAGAAATTTTTCTCAAGAGAAAAAGAATTGAGCTGTCTTTTTGTTTCAATTATTTTGCCTATAAATTTCAAATCTTTGTATTTGAATATTGTGAAATCACAGAAATTGTTCCTGAAGCGCTTTGTATCTAAAAGTTCTTGAGTCACTATACACAAACTTATAGGCATTAAATCATTGAGAGTTAAAACCATAGTTATCTATTATTTAAATGTATTTAAAAATTGATTAATTTAAGCAATATTCGCTTCTAACAATTTGCTGACAATACTCTATAAATTCCGATTAATAGCTCTATGATTTCCAAAGACCATGAATGTTGCAATATGCCCTCGCCTGAATTTCATTTACTTTTATTTCAAATTCTGCCTCAGGTCTATCTCCTGGTTTTAAGAATTTTCTGAATGATTTTCCGTCGACAATTGCCTCTATCCATTCAATATAATGACTTTCTTCCATAGGATGCGGGACAACCCCAACTTTTATTTTTATTTCTTTTTCTGTTTTTTCTACCACTGGCACATGTTTTTCTTCACCAATATCTTTGGTTTTCTCCATTAACAATTCCATTGGCTTACCACAACATATAAGCTGACCTATACCTGCATGCAAAACTTCAACTATATTGCCACAGATATTACACCTATAGATTTGTTTTTGTTCTGTCATTCTTCACCCACAAATATTTAGTATTCTTCACACTTAATCTGATAAAAGCTTTTTTCATGATCGCAAGATGGACATCTTTCTGGCGGTGTTTTACCGAAATGAACATAACCACATTCACGACAAACCCACCATACTTCCCGCTCTTTTTTAAATACTGTACCAGCTTCTAATTCTTTCAAAATTTTTTTGAATCTTTCCTCATGATGCTCTTCTGCTTTAGCAATAGCTCTTAGCCTTTTGGCTATTTCAGGAAACCCCTCTCTATCAGCAACATCTGCAAATTCTGGATACATTTTAGTATATTCGTAATTTTCACCGGCAATCGCTGACTTTAGATTTTCAGATGTTTTTCCTAAAATTGTTGAAGCTGTTGCATCAACTCGGATCTCATCTAAACTTTCTTTACTTTTCTTCTTCAACTCATTGATTAATTTAAACAACCAGCTGGCGTGTTCTCTTTCATTTTCGGCTGTGATTAGAAAAATCTCGGCGATCTGTTCAAATCCTTCTTTTTTAGCAACTTTAGCATAAATGCTATAACGATTTCTCGCTTGGCTCTCCCCAATAAATGCCTTGACCAAATTTTTTATGCTTTCTTCCATTTTTAATTATATATCCTCTATTAAATTTTAACTTTAAACCACAATCAAAAAACACTAAATCCCAATCAACTAAATTTAATAAGAATATGTCTATTTAAAAATGATTAAGGTGAATTAAATGATAAGATCGCCTATAGTAGTGACTGTTGGGCATATAGACCATGGAAAAACAACTTTACTTGACAAAATTAGGGGCACTGCTGTTACCAGGCTTGAGCCAGGTATGATGAGTCAGCATGTGGGAGCAAGCTACATCCCTGCAGAAACAATAAAAAGGACATGTGGAAGTCTAATTGAAAAATTAAAAATAGAACTTAGTATCCCAGGCTTGCTTTTGCTCGATACTCCGGGCCATGCCGCCTTTGTAACCTTAAGGAAAAGGGGAGGGGCTGTTTCCGATCTTGCCATTTTAGTTGTTGACATAACAGAAGGATTTCAAGAACAAACAGATGAAAGCTTAGCTGTTTTGAAAGAATTCAAAACTCCTTTTGTTGTCGCCGCTACAAAAATAGATAAAATTCCTAGCTGGTACCCATATCCAAATTCTTGTTTTTTGGAAAGTTTTAAGTTACAAGCAGAGGGAGTGAAAGACGAACTTGAGAAAAATGTTTACAAGCTGGTTTCACAGCTAGCTGAAAGGAGATTCAACTCTGAAAGATTTGACAGAATAGAAGATTTCAGAAAACAAGTTGCAATAGTTCCTTGTTCTGGAATAACAGGGGAAGGTATACCTGAACTTTTGGTTGTTTTAGCAGGCCTAGCACAACAATTTTTGAAAAATAGACTCAAACTCTCTGAAATTGCTAGAGGTACCGTACTAGAAGTTAAAGAAACTGTTGGTTTTGGCACTACAATTGATGTAATATTGTACGACGGGAAAATTTCAAAAAGCGACTACCTTGTGATAGGGGGGAAAGAGCCTACGGTTACAAAAATAAGGGCTTTGCTCAGACCTAGGCCCTTGCAAGAGCTTAGAGTTGAAAAGCAGTTTGAGAGTGTAGAAGAAGTAAGCGCTGCGGCTGGAATTAAAATTGCCGCCCATGACCTGGAGAAAGTGATAGCCGGCTCGCCGATAGTTGCAGTGAGAAATGAAAAAGAAATAGAAGAAGTGAAAAAAAGTTTACAAACTGAAGTTGAAGAGATTCAGTTCTTGAAGAAAATAGATGGTGTGGTTATAAAATCTGATACTCTTGGGAGCTTGGAAGCCATGATCAAGCTTTTGGAGGGAGAGGGAATACCGATAAGGAAAGCTGAAGTTGGTCATGTGACAAAACAGGATGTTATAGAAGCTGAAAGTGTTAATGATAAACTGAGAAAAGTTATACTAGCTTTTAATGTTGAAGCTTTGGAAGAAGCCAAAAACTTAGCAAGAGACTTGAAGATAGAGATTTTTCGAAATAATATAATCTATAAGCTAATAGAAGATTATAAAGAATGGGTCTTAAAGGCTAAAGAGAGGGAAATCGAAGAAAAGCTTTCCAAAGTAGCAAGACCGTGTGAAATTTTGATATTGAAAGGCTGTGTTTTCAGGTCAAGTAACCCTGCTATTTTTGGAGTTGAAGTCAAGAAAGGCTTGCTTAAGCCTGGGGCTTTGATGAAGAAGAAAGATGGAAAGATTGTCGGGAAGATAAAGGAGATTCAGAGAGAAGGACAAACCATATCAGAAGCTAAGAAAGGTGATAAGGTTGCTGTTAGCATGGAAGAGCCTATTATTGGAAGACACATAAATGAAGGCGATGTTTTGGTTTCGGTTATAAGCGAGGATGATATGAAGATTTTGAAAGAAGTTTGGGAAAGATTGGGTGGGGATGAAAAAGAACTTTTAAGTTTTTAAACTCAAAAAATATATAAAAAGGTGGTTTTTTGAAGAATAGAGCTTTAATCGCAATTGCGATTTCAGCTGTTTTAATAGCTAGTATAGTAGAAGCAGAAGAGTTACCAAAACCAGGAATTCTACCAGACCATCCATTCTACCCAGTAAAGACTTTTCTTGAAAGAGCAAGGCTTTGGCTGACTTTTGATCCGGAGGCCAGAGCTAGATTTCATACTTTCCTTGCTGAACAAAGACTAGCAGAGCTTAATGCTATCATAACACAGGGTAAGTGGCAATATGTTGAGAGATTAAGATATGAGTATGAAAGAGAACTGGGAAAGGCTGATGATGAAACCGGCAGAACATTTGGGCTTGGAAAGAATGCCACCACTTTACTTGAGCATGTTTGCAATATGACTTACAAGCATACAGCAGTAATTGAAAGAGTTTTGTCAAAAGCACCGGAAGTCGCAAAACCAGGCTTAGAAAAGGCAATAAACGCTTCTATCAAAGGGCATGAGAGATGTTTGGAAAGAGTAGAAGAGCTTATAAACAGGGTAAATGAGGGTTTGGGGACAATAAGTTGTTCTAGTGATGAAGATTGCAAGGGCTTGAATGTTTGGTGTCATTTGAAATTGGGTAAGGAACTTAGATGCTTCATCCCAGAGAATGGAACAACAGGAATTTGCATGTGTTTGCCGATTTGGAATAGAACAAGAATGAATTGTACTGACGATTCCGAATGCAGGAGCTTGATTTGTCCAATGGTTTTGGGGAATGATACAGAAGTTTGTTTGAATGGTATTTGCACTTGTGGGGCAAAGTGGCATTTAAGAAATAGGACGGAATGGAGAGAAAGGTTTGGTGAAGACTTCAGCAACATCACACAAGCTATACAAGAAAGGATAAGGGAAAGAGTAGAAGCTGAAACCAGAAGAAAAGGTTAAGACTTCAAGTTTTTCAAGCGACCAAGAAAAGTCCCATCTAAAAGATAAATCTTAGAATTTTCTAAATTCATTAGCTTACTTATTATTCCTGATTCTTCACTTTCTACTAGCTTGCTAATGTTCATACTCCCGAGCATTTGGTTGAAAGTTGGCATGATTATAACATTTAACTCGCCAGTTTTTTTCAGCTTGTATTTTTTTCTCACTTTCTTTAAATCAATTTTTCCTTTAACCCAAACTTGCTCTATATTTCTAAAGCCAAACTTATCTTTGAACTCTATGGTAGGATGCAAGTGAGCCAAGAAAATATAGTCGCATTTCAAAAGCCTTTTGGAAGGCCAAGCATGGCCGTGAAAGAAGCCGTACTTACCGAGTTTTAATCCTCTGCTTCCATAGACTTTAATCCCTTTTGGTACTATTTGATCAATTTCAGCGTCATGATTTCCTTTGACAAGAATAACCTTGAATTTTTCTTTCAGCCAGTCAAAAAATTTAGGAAGCTCTTTTTCTTCTCTTATACTCATGCCAGGAACTTTGTGTTTTATGTCGCCGATAATGATGAGTGTTTTTGCTTTCGTAATTTTTGAAAGTCTTTCTAAATCTTGTTGGAATTTTTCCCTTTGTGGTAGAATGGTGATTCCTTTCTTGAAGAGCTCGTGCTCTAAGCCTAAATGAAGCTCTGATACAACTAAGGCTTTTTCTTCTTGTATGAAAGCTGCTGGTCGATTGGTTATAAACTTTATTGCCATATTTTTATCTATGGGGGGAGAAAAAAATATACTAGTTTTAAAATTGAGAGAAGTTGTTGTAGATTATAGGAGTAGAAGCTGGTGTAAGTTGCCCTACCCAAACCATCATTGCGGCTGTCCAGATTATGATAAAAAGCAAATGCCTACCCAAAGCTCCATTGTTTGAAAAATAGTTAAACCTCCTTTCATTTTGGTTGGGATTAAGTTCAATTTAGAAGAACATGCAAAAAGAATGAAAGAAAAGCACCAAATTGGAGTGATGGTCAAGCCAGATGTTCATTATATTGGCAAAAGAAAGTAGACAAACGATTAAAAGAAGTTTGTGAAAAAATAGCTGCTGAAATCCCCAATTCAAAAATAGTTTATTTGCCTAAGCAAATGGTTTTAATGTATTTGAAACTTGCAGAAAACATAACCTAATTTTGGAAAGAAATCCTCAGAAAATATTTTGGAAAATTGCCATAATAGGGAATAAAAAATGGTTTATTCACTTTGTGAGTTCTAAGTTTTTATATTCTAAAGGAACAATTTTAAATCTATGAAAGAAATTGGTATAGTAATATCAACACTACAAGACCCAAATAGCAGTGAATTCTCTTTTGTTATAAACGAAGACAAAGAAAAAATACCTGTGAAGAAGAATGAGTATGTTCAGCTCAATACAGAACAAGGTTTGTTGATAGCTAGAGTTGGTGAGATATTTAGGATGAACAGGTATTTCATGAGAGCCGAATCTGTGAGGGAATATGAAAGAAGTGGAAAAGGGTTGGAAGAAATTTTCCCTGCAAATAAGTGGGAATTTCTCGTGGCTTCTGCTATTTCATTGGGTATTTTTGAAGGAAGTAAGCAACTAAGAGTCTCATTTCCCCCTTCACCTGGAGAAAAAGTTTACAAAGCTGACGAAAAATTGCTCTCAGAGTTTTTGGGTCTAGACGAAAATGGTTTGAATGTTGGTAAAATGGAGGCCCACAACTTGGAAGTGAAATTAAATTTAACCAAGCTTTTCCAAAAACATTTGGCGATTCTTGCGATCAGTGGTTCCGGTAAAAGCTATCTTGCCAGTGTTTTTATAGAGGAAATATTAGATAGAAAAGACAAAGCAAAGCCTGCAATAATAGTTTTCGACCCACATGGTGAGTACATAGGATTTGCCGATGATATAAATTATGGTATCAAAACAAAAGTTTATGGGAAGGATAAAATTTCCATCGCTGCTAACAAAATTTCATCAAGCCTTATGAACGAGTTCATACCACAAATGTCTCATGCCCAAAGAAGGGAGCTCTCACCAATAATCAAAAAATTGCAAGAAGAAAAAAAGATTTATGATTTTGATGAACTAATTGAAGAGGTTGAAAAAAGTAGTATAAACCTAAAAACAAAAGCTGCTTTGAGTTCTTGGCTCCTTGATCTAGCTTCAACTGGTTTTTTTAATAAAATAGATTCGCCCCCTTTAGAAGAAGTTGCAAAACTTGGTCAACTAACAGTTTTTGATCTTTCTAGTTTCATTCACCTGAAAGAAAGACAAATCATATTAACTTATTTTGCAAGAAAACTTTTTGATTTGAGAAGACAAGGAAAAATTCCACCTTTCATTCTTTTTGTAGAAGAAAGCCATCAATTTTGTCCCGAAGGGGAGGAGGCTGCATCGGCTATTTCGAGAAATATTATAGAGCAAATAGCAAGAGAAGGTAGGAAATTTGGGGCTTGCTTGGTATTGATAACTCAAAGGCCTATAAGACTTGCTACAACAGCCCTAAGCCAGTGCAACACCCATATCATAATGAGAATAAACAATCCTTACGATATAAAGCACATAGGAGAAAGTTCCGAAGGGGTGACAAAAGATGTTCTGGAGATGCTCCCTGGTTTAAAGGTTGGTGAAGCCTTGATTGTAGGCGAAGCTGTTAATTATCCCCTGCTTTTGAAGGTAAGGGAAAGAAAAAGCAAAAAGTCTGAAAAGGGGAGAAGCTTAGAAGAAGAAATTTTAGCCTTTGTCGAAAGTGAAAATAAAAAAATTGAAGATTTGGGGGCTTTTAAGTAATTTATTTTAATAAATGTTCAGTATAAACCTTCCTTTTGAGATTGAAACTGATAAAGGGATTGTACTTTATCAGATCGAAAAACTATTCAAATGATTTTAGTCAATTCTTATAACTTTGGTTGGTTCGTTTTCATCTTTATTTCTTTCCAGCCTGTAGATTGAGCCTGTTGCAGCATCTTCAAGTTCTGGTTGATGAGTTATAAGGAAGGTTTGGTCTATGAAATCATTTATTCTTTCTCTTAAAGTTATTGAAAGCTCTGTTATAGCTTTGGCATCAAGATTTGCAGTTGGTTCATCCAGAACAAGAATTCTTAGCTGAGGTGCTAAAGCTAGGGCCAGGGCAACCCTCAAGGCTAAACAAGCTATGCTTCTTTCTCCGCCAGAAACATTTCCTTCCACATTAATCCAATTTCCATCTCTTCCTTGTAATTGTAATATATAATCCCCTTCTTCAGTGTTCAGCCTCAATGAAATAAAATCGCGGTAAGGATAAAGTGTGCTCCAAAGCTTGCCCATAGTTGAATTAACTCCTTCAACAAAATTGTTCCTGAGCTCAACCTGTGTTTCTTCCAATGCCAAGTTGAAAACTTCCAAATCTTTTACTAACCTGTCAAGTCTTTGAATTTCTTTCTTTTGTTTTTCAAATTCTTTCAATTTTTCTTCTTGCTCTTTTTCTCTAGTTTTCTTTTCTTGAATTAAAGAATCGTAAGATCCTAATCTTGCTCTAACCTCACTCTCCTTGCTTATCATTGACCTAAGATCCTTTTCCATAGTATTTAAATCTTTTCCTTCAAGTTTAGCCTCCTCTTCTATAATTTTTTTCTTGATTTTTTCAATTTCTTTTTTCAATTCTTCAATTCTCTTTTTTCTATCCTCCAAATCTTGAAGCTGAATTAGCAAGATTTCGTATTTCCTCTTTTTAATCTCACTTTCTTTAATTTCATTTTCAATACAATCGATTTCTTTCTTAATCACCTCTAATTCCATCTTTGCCTTTTTTACAAAATCATTCAATTCAACCCAAACTTTTTTAGAATCTTCAAACTCCTTTTGCACATCCTGCAAATCTTTAACCTGAATGTACATCTCCCCTATTTTTTTGGCAGCGTTCTCAAGCTTTATCAAACTATCGCTTGCACTCTGCTTATCTATGAGCAAATTTGCTAATTTGTCTTGCAATTTCTTCAACTGGTCTTGTTTTTGCTTAATCAATAGAACTTTCTTTTCTTGTGTTAACACTGAATCGCAAACAGGGCACTTGCTTTCTGAAGAAGACAGGTGCTGGATGAAAGAATTCATATCACTTATTAGAGTACTCGTCGAAGAAATATCATAATTTATCTTTTCTAAATTATTCTTGCTTCTATCAATTTGTTCTTCTATGTTTTCTCCTGTTATGCTTAAGAGACGGTCGAGCTCTCTCTTGATTTCAATTTTTTCTTCTAAGACTGGTTTTAGCCTAGAAATTTTTTCTTCACTCAGGAATTTAATCTTACCATTCGCCTGAGAAATTTCAGATAAAATCTTCTCATAACAATTCTTCTTTTGTTTTAGCTCAACCTCTTTTTTGTTTAAAAAATCTTCAAATTCTCTTATCTCTCTTTCCACCTCTTCCTTAGAAAACCCTCTTGTAGCCTCTTCTATAGACTTTATAGCAGCAAAAGTCTCTTCCAGAGCACTTTCCTTCCCTCTCTCTTCCCTTCTCAAAATTTCTATTCCGTCTCTAATCTTCTTGAGTTCGAGTAATTCCTGCTCAATTCTTTTCCTTTCACTTTCCATTTTCTCGAGATTTTTCTCCAATTGTTCTCTTTCTAAAAGAAGTTTTGAAATTATATCTTTGAGCTCAAGCAAATTTTTCTTCAATTCTTCTTCATCTATTTGTCCCAAACTACTTTCAATCCCAAGCTTTATATCAGCGACCCTATTCTTTAAAGTTACAGAAGATGCTCTAGCTTTCTCAAATTTGTCTATTCCCAATAGTTCGTCTATCTTCTTCATTCTCTGCCCTTTTGCTATAGTCAAGAAGTAGTCTAAAGCGTTTTGCTCTGAATAAATTGCTTTACTGAAAAGTTCATAATCAACCTTCAAAATTTCTTCAATCTTTTCGGTGACTCTTTGTGCATTCGGTGATTCAAGAAGTTTGCCATCTTCTCTTATCTCAGAGTAAGTTGTGCCTTTTCCTCTTTCTATAACTCTTCTAACAGAATAGTCCTTTCCATTCGACTGAATATGGAGCTCAACTTCTGCTTTTGTCTTTTCAACAGGCTTATTCATTATCACATCGTCAAGCTTTATCTTCTTGGCTTGAAGATTCGGAAAAGTCCCAAAAAGAGTAAAACAAATTGCATCTAGGATAGAGCTGTTATGGACAATTAGATTTCCTGTACCAGCAACGAAATTCTCAAGTCCTTCTACAGAAATGTCGTATACCCACTCACTTTCAGCCGGAATTTCTTTTATCTCAATCACCTTATCAAAGAATACATCACTATCAACTATTTTCTCTAGTCTTTCAAAATTTTTGGTTTTAAATTTATACTTTTCAAGTATAAACGACAAAATTCTTTTTAGTTTTTCCCTTCCTATATTTTCATTTTTCATACAACTGTAAAAATGTTTAAATAACTCACGTGCCCCTTGATCTTTTTTTGTATTTGAACGATACTCTAAAATTAAAGAATGTAAGAGTTTCCTTATGAAGAAGTTTGGGATTATATCTATACCATCCCATTTTCTTTGATTATTTGTAATCTTAACAATTTCATTTAGTCTATTTTGTTTATCATTACTTAGGAAATTCATGTGGGAAGCAAAAATAGGCACGTGTTTAGGAATAACTACCAATTCATAATAATTTTTACCTTTAATTTTCTTTTCTCTTATTGTTGTTATAATTTTCCACCTACATAGCAAAGTCATGAGCGCGTCTATAAATTTAAGATTTTGGGAAGAATACACAACCTTACCATCTTTAGTTACCCGTCCGTATATTTCAAAATATGTTGAAATCATCTTCTCAAGATTTTCATCACTAATATTAAATACCCAATTTGAAAAACATTTGTTATCAGAATCATTTTCAAACAATTTATAAAAAAATACAGGTAAAGTTTTCCAATCTGATCGCACTCCTCTAATATCAGTAAATTCAAAAAGTTTGATTGTTGGTTTTGTAGCATTTGAAAATGGGAGGCTGTCATCAAAAAATCTCAAGCCCATTAGTGCTTTATACCTAAAATCTGGTAAGATGGATTGAAAATCGATTTTTTCTTCAACAGTGCCGAAGATTAGTGATCTGACACTCGGTATAAAAACCCCGGGTTTTATGTTTTCTCCCTTCTCAGGCAAAATACCTTTTTCGGTTACAATTAGAATAGAATGATCTTTAGTTATCGTTATCCTTCTACCACTTCTTGTTTTAATCTGAATTAGTTTTTTAGGAGATTTATGTTTAATAAAAGCTTTGACTTTTCTAGTTTCTAGTTTAAATGTTTCAGGATTAAAACATTGGACGAATAAATTCTCCGCATTTTCAGTTGTGTAGATGCTATCTCCTTTGACTATAACATTTCTAGCTTTTTTTAAAGCAACCTCAACGACTTCCCCAATAAGTCTTTTTCTCCAAACAGAATCTTTAATTAAAATTGTTTCGCTATAAGGAAGAGATTTACCCGATCCTATGGGACCCAATAAAATGTTTGTACCCGGAGAAAATTCTAACTTTGAATCAAAATGAGAACGCCAATTCTTAAGCTCAATTTTTGTTATCACTCAACCACCAAAATTTTTCAAAGATTTTTTAGATATAGGCTCCAGAGTTTTTTGTTCTCCAGTAAAAATTTTGAAGGTCTTTTCAATTTCTCCCTCGCTCAGTAATTTAAAAGCTTGTTCAAAGTCAAAAGAAGAAGTGAAGCCCAACTCTCCTAAATTCTTTCTGAGAATTTCTAAACCTATGTCTTCAATTGAAAGTCTTTGTTCTCTTAAAGCCCTAAGAAATTCTTTTTTCTCCTCCACTTCTGGGGTTTCGAATTCCTTGGTAAATATTAATATAGCTTTGCCGGAAAAACTTTTCTCCAAACCTCTCAAATCTTGGTCAAGTATTTCTATTCCCTTTCCAAACAATTTTATCCTTATTATTGGGGGTTTGAAAAAGCTCCTGCTCAAAATCTCCTTTAACTTTTTTTCTATTTGTCCCTTTGCTGAGTTTTTATCGAGTGAAATCTCCTCGTAAAAAAACTTCCTGTTTTTTTCAAGAGGAATAAACTCTATCTTTATATCCTTATCTAAATCAATCATATAAATTCCCTTTTCTATTTCACTTTCAACCTTATCAAATTGTGTTATAATCGTGCTACCTGAAAAGAGTAAAACCGAGTCTCCAATTTTAAATTGAGCGTGTTGATGAATATGTCCGTCAATAATTAAATCAAATCCCCTGGGTAAGTTCGAGACTGAAATTGTCGGTGGTTCAAGAGGTGAGTATACATAAGGGTCTATGCTTTGATGTAAAAGCAAAATGTTGAAACAGTCTTTTATTGGCTGAGGGTTCCATTGATTGATAAAATCTCCTGCGAATCTTTCAGGCACATTTGACATTCCATGAATTGCGACTTTTACACTATCTTTCTCAAGAACTATTGAATCGCAATGGAGATGAATTAGTAAGCCGGCATTCTCCAAAACTTCAACAGCATTCAATTCACCTCTCCCTCTTCTTTCATGGTTGCCGTGAATTGCTATGATAGGCAGATGATTCAAAGTTCTTACAGAAGCCTTTTTCAACTCTTTTGAAGACGTTACAAGCCTTACCTTCCTATTGTCTTCAAGCAGCGGTTTCACCAAAATTTTCATAGCTTTTGCCCAAGTCTGGGTTTTTGGCAACCTAGAATCAAAAATGTCGCCAAGAATTAAAATCAAATCGGCTTCCAGAGCTTTCTCCATGGCCTCTTCTGCATTCTCAAAACTATCGTCTTCAAACTCTGATGTAAGAGAAAAACCGAAGTGAAAGTCAGAGAGTACTGCTATCTTCATAAAATCTACTTAAAGTATGAAATTAAACTTATTTAAATTCTTCTGAGCTGTCTTTCTTCTAAACCTCTTGTAAGTCCAAGTTTAAAAGCCAAATTGACTGCCTCCTTATAATCTTCTCTTATGCTTTCCTTAAGCTTAGGGTATTTTTCAGGTTTAAATGAGACTTCCCCAGCTGGATAATATTGAGACATTATATTAACATAACTGTTTGGGGATATCTTTTTTGCAATGAAATTCAACACACTAGCAGTTTTTGCTATATCATTTGGTAGGACCAGATGCCTTATTAACAACCCTCGGAAAGCCAATCCTTCTTTAATTTTCAAATCTCCAACTTGATGATGCATTTCTTTTATAGCTTCCCTACATCTATTCCAATAATCGCTTACGGGAGGATTAGAATATTTTTTTGCCCCCTCATTGCTACCATATTTTATATCTGGCATGTAAATGTCAACTATCCCTTCAAGTAGCTTAATTACTTTAACATTTTCATAACCACCACAATTCCAAACTATCGGCAATGTTAAGCCCTTTTCAGCAGCAATTTTTATAGCTTTGACAAGCTGGGGAATGAAATGGGTCGGTGTTACTAAATTTATGTTATGACAACCCGCTCTTTGTAAGCTTAACATCATACCAGCTACTTCTTCTTCAGAGTATTCTTCACCCTCTCCCAAATGTGATATCTCGTAATTTTGGCAATAGACGCACCTCAAGCTGCAGTTTGATAAAAAAATTGTACCAGAGCCGCGAACTCCAACCAGAACATCTTCTTCGCCGAAGTGAGGGAAAAAATTTGAAACTTTTAGCTTCAAACCAGAGCAGCAAATTCCTTTCTCTCCTTTAAACCTATTGATGTGACATTTCCTTGGACAGAGTTCACACCTTTCTAAAATCTTATAAAATCTAGCTATCTTTTTTTCAATCTCTCCGTTTTTAATTAATCTCAAGTAGCTTGGTTCAAACCTCATCATTTTATTTTTTTTAATATATAATTTTAAGTATGGTTGAACAAGAAGGAATTACTGTAAAGAAGTCAGAAAACTTTTCAGACTGGTATTCCCAAGTGATTATAAAATCTGGTTTAGCTGATTATGGTCCCGTACAAGGCACAATAGCCATAAGAGAGTATGGTTATGAGATATGGGAAAAGATTCAAGGAATTTTTGACAAAATGCTTAAAAATTCTGGATACAAAAACGCTTATTTTCCTTTGTTTATACCAGAAAGCTTTTTGAAGAAAGAAGCCAAACATTTTGAAGGGTTTATTCCAGAAGTTTTTTGGGTGACACATTCTGGAAATAACAAACTTGGTGAAAAGCTTGCATTAAGACCAACTTCAGAAACAATAATTTATTATTTTTATTCAAAATGGATAAGGAGTTGGAGAGACTTACCGGTTTTGTTGAATCAATGGTGTAACATAACAAGAGCAGAAATAAAATCTACCAAACCTTTTATAAGAACGAGTGAATTTTTATGGCAGGAAGGTCACACAGCACATGCAAAAAAAGAAGAAGCTGAAGAAGAAGTAATGAAAATTTTAAAATTTTATCAAGATCTCATAGAAAATTACCTCGCAATTCCTGTGCTTGTGGGGAAAAAAAGCAATAAAGAAAAGTTTGCAGGCGCTCTCTACACAACAGCTTTGGAAGCTATGATGCCTGATGGTAAAGCTTTACAAATGGGTACTTCACATAATTTGGGACAAAATTTCTCAAAACCTTTTGGAATAAAGTTTCTAGATAAGGATAAAAAAGAAAAAAATGTTTGGCAAACTAGCTGGGGCATTAGCACTCGCTTGATTGGAGCTGTAGTTATGGTACATGGTGATGATAAGGGACTTGTGCTACCACCAAAAATTGCACCCCTGCAAGTTGTGATTGTACCTATATTTTATAAAGAGGAAGAAAAGCGTAAAGTCTTGAAAAAAGCTAAAGAATTGTTAGAAAAATTGAAAAAGGCTGGTGCTTCCGCTTTTCTAGATGATAGAGAAATCTATACTCCTGGATGGAAGTTCAACGAGTGGGAACTTAAAGGCGTACCAATAAGGATTGAAATTGGACCTAAAGATTTGAAGAAAAAACAAGTTGTGATTGTTAGAAGAGATGATTTCCAAAAAATTCCTGTAAAAAATAAGCTAGTTGTAAAAAAGGTTTTTAGCTTAATGGAAAAAATACAAGAGAATCTGTTCAGAAAAGCAAAAGAATTTTTAAAAGAGAGTATATCAACTCCAAAAGATTATGAGGAATTTAAGAAAATTTTAGAAGAAAAGGGCGGCTTTCTAAAAGTGTGTTGGTGTGGTGAAGAAAATTGTGAAGAAAAAATAAAAGAAGAAACAGGGGCTACTATTAGAACAATTCCACTTAAAAGAGAAAAAATATTTTCTAATTGTATTTATTGTGGAAAAGAAGCAAAAGAAGTTGTTTATTTAGCCAAATCTTATTGAATTTTTTATTTATCTAACTTCATCAGATATAATTTAAGGGCCATCCGAAATCTATTTAAAACCAAATGTGTAATTAAAATTATCCAATTTCTTGGTGATGATTTGACAAAATTAGATGAAGAAAAACCGGAAGTGATGAAAACCGGAACAACTACCGTAGGCTTGATTTGTAATGATGGTGTAGTGTTGGCTGCAGAAAAAAAATCAACAATGGGTTATCTTGTAGCGAGTAAGGAATCGGAAAAGATTTTGCCCGTAGCAGACCATATAGCAATGACTATATCTGGTGTTAGTGGAGATGCTCAAACTCTAGCAAGATACATGAAAGCTGAATTGAAGCTGTTTGAAATTCAAAACCAGAGAAAAATTTCTGTAAAAGGTGCAAGCATCTTGCTATCAAACATCTTACAAGGAAGCAAGTTCTTCCCTTACTATGTTCAGCTCATTTTAGCAGGATTCGACGATTCTGGACCAAAAATTTTCAGTCTGGATGCAGTTGGTGGTTGGGAAGAAGAGAAAAGATTCTTCTCAACAGGCTCCGGCTCACCTATGGCTCTAGGTGTACTTGAAGATAGCTATAAAGATAATATTTCTGTAGAAGATGGTAAGAAAATTGCTTTAAGGGCAATAAAAGCTGCTATAGAGCGTGATATAGCATCTGGCGGAAAAGGTGCTGATGTAGCTGTTATCACAAAAGATGGGATTAAGATCACAAGATACGAATCTCTAGAGAATATCAAATGAACTTGTGGTTGAAATGGAAATTCTGAAAAGAGTAGAGAGTTTTTTACCAAAAGAAGCAGTGAGTAGAATAGAGCTTGAAGGTTCAGAGATTATAATCTATACCAAAGATAGAGAGTTTTTCAAAAAAAGTGAAGAAACTATAAGGCAAATAGTGAGCGAGATTAAAAAGAGAATAGAGGTCAGGCTCGAAAAAGATCTTTGTTTTGATGAAGAAGTCGCCAAACAAAAGATAAAGGAAATTGTGCCTGAAGACGCCAATATAAAGGACATATATTTTGAACCTGAAAGAAGCCTGGTAATCATAGCGGCTGAAAAGCCAGGTCTTGTAATTGGTAAAGGTGGGGAAACTTTTAGAAAAATTAAAACCGAAATTCTTTGGACCCCAAGGATAGAAAGGGTTCCTCCTATAAAGTCTGATGTGATAAATGGTATAAGAAAAGTTTTACATACAGAAAGTAAGTTTAGGAAAAAATATTTAAACGAAATTGGAGAGAAAATTTTTGGAGAAAGAAATGCAAGCAGAGATTGGATTAGGATAATAGCACTTGGTGGTTTCAGGGAAGTTGGAAGGAATTGTCTGCTTGTAGAAACACCAAAATCAAAGGTTTTATTGGACTGTGGAGTTGCTGTCGGGGCTTCAAATGCAAACCAATATCCGATATTTAATACAAAAGAATTTGATTACAATGAGCTTGATGCCATAATTGTTTCTCACTCTCACCTAGATCATTGTGGTTTCATTCCAGCACTAGTTGAACATGGATACAATGGACCGATTTACATGACTGCTCCAACTGTTGATCTATCAACCCTACTCTGGCTTGATTATATTGATGTCATGCAGAAAGGCACTTCTACACCATTTTTCACAGCAAAGGGAGTGAAAGAGGCTGTAAAGCACACAATACCACTTGAATTTGGTGAAGTCTCTGATGTCGCTCCTGATGTAAGGCTAACATTCCAAAATGCTGGCCACATTCTTGGCTCGGCTTTAATTCATCTTCATATAGGCGAAGGTCTTCATAATATAGTGTATGCTCTAGACCAAAAATTCGGAAGAACTACTTTACTCGATCCGGCCTTCACGAATTTTCAAAGAGTTGAGACATTGATAATTGAATCCACATATGGTGGTGAAAAAGATGTTATGCCGTCAAGACCAGAAACTGAAAAGCAGTTGATGAGTGTTATAAATTCAACTATGGAGAATAAGGGAATTTGTCTAATACCGTCTTTCTCAGTAGAAAGGGCTCAAGAAGTGATGGCAATTTTAGTTGAAAACAATTTCCAATATCCTGTCTTCATTGATGGAATGATATGGGACGCTAATGGAATTTTCACGGCATATCCAGAATATCTTTCTAGAAATATGCAAAAGAAGATCTTTTCTGGTGAAAATCCTTTCTTAAACCCAATTTTTAAAAGAATTTCATCCCCAAGTGAAAGAGAAAAGGCTTGGGAAGACAAGCCTTGTGTGATAATTTCGACTAGTGGAATGTTGATTGGTGGTCCGGTGATGGAACATCTGAAAGCTTTAGCCAAAGATTCAAAAAACACTTTGATATTTGTTGGATATCAGTCTGAGGGGACTCTTGGAAGAAGAATACAAAAAGGTTGGAGGGAAATTCCTGTGAAGACTGAGGATGGTAGGCTAATATCAATTGAAATGAAAATGAATGTTCAAACTATAGAGGGGTTGAGTGGACATTCTGATCGCAGTCAATTGCTTGCCTTCATGCACAAGCTTGCCTCTAGACCAGATAGAGTAGTGATTATGCATGGTGAGCCCCAAAAGTCCTTGGCACTTGCAAAGGCGATTCACAGGATATTTAGAGTTGAAACTAATGTTCCAAGAAATCTTGAAAGTTTAAGAATCAAGTAGTCAATAAGGATAATTTAGACTTAGAGTAAATTTGTAAACTTCAAACATATCTACATTTTGAACATTGATGTAGGAGGAAGAAAAGCCTTTCTTAATAAATGGTGTAAGAACATTTGATTTTTTCTTAGAGGCCCAAAGCAATAGAGAAAGCAATAGACTCTTTTCTTCATCTGAAGGATTGCTCCCCAAATCATACATCCAAGCCACTCTTGAAGAATTCAGAATCATGGCCGGAAATTCTCTTCCAGATTTAACACTCTTCAAAATAATTCTTTCTTTTTTGTCATCAATTGGTGTGATATTTACTATGTAAGTTTTATCACCTTGTTGATAAGATAGATAATCTGAAAAAATGTAATCTGGTTTGAAGGAAATTGCTATTCCTGAATTTTCGTGGATATAATTCAAGGTAAAATTCATTCCATTGATTTTAAAAGTTTCTCCTAAATTAACCAGTGTGTCATTTAATCCATCGGCATTCGTATCAAACCAAACTGAATTTGGACTACATATCCAAAAGAAATAGTTAGTTCTATTCAAGTAGAAGATGCCTTTTCCTGATGGTTGATAATAACATTCGGGCAGGCGTTCATTCGAAGAAGCATTGATTGGGAGTGGTATATGATAAAAGTGTTTGTATAGAAAATATGTTATGTTATCCACGCTATTGGGCTTGGAAAAAATCATGTGGTTACCACCACCTAACTCGGATCCACCCCATTTTAAACCAAATATCGTTTGTTGGGTATTATCAATTTTTTCTTGACTATCGAAATCCATTACTTCAACGATACCAACACCCCTAGCTAAATAATTTTTAAAATTTTGGGAATAGGGAGTAAGATTTTTGTAATCTCTTATCAACAAAATATCTGTTTCGTCCGGAATATCTTCGAGATTAGATTTTTGGAACAAAAAATAAACTTTTCTATTGTTTATGAATAGGTTACCAAACCAAAAATTCATTTCATTTATTTGACTTTCTGTACAATTACATGCTACCGCCACTATATTTGGGATCGTGCCTTCTATTTCTAACCAAGGGATCATATTTTTCTCACTCATATTGCCTAAAAATTCTAATAATTTTCTTTGATTGAAAGAATATTCATACAATTTTCCTATTCTATCCATCGTCAAAATCAAATCTCTAGAATTTATCAAAATGCTTGCTTCTTTCCACTTGTTTTTGTAAACAAAGCCTGGAAACAAGATCCCAAAAGCTATGAATAGCGCTATAGTCACTATTATAAACTCAACCAGAGTTATTTGAGCTTTCATATCACCAAACCTGTAATAATAGTTCGCCATATTTAATGTTGTCATCTTTAAAGGCAATTACTCTTCTCATGGTTATGTTAACTGCACTGGGAAGAATTATTTGCGGTGAGCAAAAATAAATCTTGTCCTCACTATCTTTTAAAATTATAATAAAATTGTAATCTGTATCAAGCTTTTTCTTTATTTTTGTATAATTTACAGAACAATTGGAAAAAAACGATGATATCTTAATACTGGAGAGGAAATTTGTCATGTTTTTAGTTTCGTCTGAAAGACCTATTCTTTTTGCACTATCAAAGTCTTCATACCAATTGGCCGGCTCACCCGGATCGTTAATTAATAACTCAGAAAGCTGGAATGCTTCGGATCTCATTCTTTCTGCTTTAATTTCATTCAAATAATTTGGAAAAAATAGGTAAATTTGAAAAGAAATATAAGTGGCAAAACCTATGAAAATTATCATAGATGTAAAAAATTCTACAAAACTGATTTGGGCTTTCATTCAAACACCAATAAAGTTCAAAACTTTGAGCAATAACAAGACTCCCCAAACAGATATTATCAGTATGGTTGCGTGTCTAAGACCGCTAAAAATCGACTTTTTTGTTATTTCTCCTATAACTATACCACATGTGATAGCAATAATCGTACATATGTAAAAGAAGATTGAAATATAATATCCGCCAATACTTCTTGGGTTTTGGAATCCAAATATATACTCTGCTGGAATAGAAAAAATTTCGCATACTGGATTGGGATTGTCTTCACATGGACTAACAAATATTGACATATCATTAGATATTTCAGAAGTATGAAAAATTGGTATCATTAATTTGTTGATTGCAACGAAGATGGCAACGAATATAAACACTAAAGCGTAAATTAAAATCACATACTGATTCAATATGCTTGCCCTTTCTTTTCCTATCTCATTGAGTTGGGTGAGATTTTCAGCAACAGAGTTTAGAGTAGAAATTACGTCTCCTCCTGTGAAATAAGACTCTTTTAAAATTTTTAGAGACATGTAGAGTTTTTTGCTTGACTTGACTCTCTCTGTAAATTGGTCCAAAACTTTATTCACAGGTATGTTCCATGAAAGTTGATTTGCCATTTTTTTAACTTCTTTCGAAAGCTCGCCATAATCTATTTCGCTACAAGAGATTATGGCCTTATGAAAAGGTAAACCTGAATTTATAGCCTCTGCCAAATCTCTTAAAAATGTAGGCATTTTTTCTTCCATTTCTCTTATTGCTCTTTCTTTTTGATATCTCAGAAGGATAAAAGGCAAAATTAACATAAAGGCAAATAAAATCAAAGCATTAGAAATGACGCCTCTTTTTGTTCTCTCGTCTGGGCTTGATAGTCCCAAAATAATTAAAAACATAGTTATAGAAATCGCGATTAGAATTATTCTTTGTTCTATTGTCAAGTTTATTTTCAATCAATCTCACCCGGTGTAGAACTTTTTACAAGATAGATAAAAACTGCTGATATTAGTGGCAAAAATATGAAGATTAAGAAAAACTGAATCAAAAAAATTTGTTGACCTATTCCAGAAATCCCTGCAACTATAGATGTCAGTATGATAAAGAAAACCGAGCCCAAAATAATAGATGTGATAAAAATTTCTATGTAAATACCAAGTTGATGAGAAAAATCACTCAGTTTTTTTCTATAGTCTGACATAAAGCTTCTAGACTTTTCTCTCAAATAAATTTCTATATCTCCTCCGCTTATGTTTGTCGAAAGAATCCCCCACAAAAGTTCTTTTAGATTTTTTGATGGCGACCTATCTACAGCCTTTTCCAGCGCCGTATTTATATCTAAACCAAACATCTTTACATCATTATCAATCATTGAAATTTCTTTTGTTATTTCACCATAGCCACCAAACTTAGAAAATGTTTCAAATATTTTGTTCAATGGTAGTTTAGCACTAGCGAGGGTTGAAAGATGAATGGCTGCGAAGGAAATTTGGTCATCAATTTTTTTGGCTTTCTGGCTTATCAAAATTTTAGGATAGTTTATATATCCTATAAAAAAAATTGATAATAAGAAAAAACAAGCTGTTATTGAAGAAAGAAAACCGAATAAAAAATTTTTAAGAAAATATGCAAAAATGACTGAAAGGACTGGCAAACCTATAACAAAAATTAACATCATCATTAAAATTCCACAACCTATAAATTCTTGGACCGATAGCTTTATTCCAGCTCTTTTTAAATTGAGCTTCAAATCAGAAAAATAAGGCGAAATTGCATCTGTGATCGGGCGAAAAAATCTCAAAGAAATTTTACTTAATCTCATTAAAAGCCTCCCTTGATGAAGTAGAGAACTCTAGAAGGATTCTTATAATAGAGATTTATGATATTACAAAAATCTTCATATTCTAATATATTGTTTCTTTGTAACCAATCTAAAACAAGCATTCTTCTTTCAAGCTCTTCTCTAATTTCTATTTCTGAAAGTCCTGTTGACTCTGAAATCCTCTTCAAAACAACACTTTTGTTACAAACATCAAAACTGTCTTTATTTGGGTTCCATTTGAAAACCCTATTGAAAATTGGTGTTTTTGTTTTCTCATCTATTCCAGATATTTCCATAATTTCTGTTATTCTTCTAACTTGCTTATTTTTATATCTTGTGAGGAGCATGAAAACTATAACATCAGCGCTGGCTACAAGACTCGGTGGTAAACTTATTGGCGGCGTTGTTAGTCTGTCTAAGAGTTTTGGTATATTCTCAGCATGAATTGTAGCAAGACTTGGGTGGCCAGTTGCCATTTCCTGGAATAGAACATAAGCCTCTCTTCCTCTAACTTCTCCTACAACTATATAATCTGGCCTTTGTCTTAAACTTTCTTTTAACAAATCAAACAAGTCTATCTCACCAGCTTTTCTTCCGAACTCTGTGCCTATAGCCGTTCTTGCAACATGTGGGACCCAATGCGGATGTGGTAACTTGAGCTCTGGCGTGTCTTCTATCGATACTATTTTTTCTTCTGGTCTTATTAAAAGGGAAAGAACGTTTAATAAAGTGGTTTTACCAGAAGCGGTGCCGCCTGAAACCAAAACACTTTTCCCCATATCAACGACAAACCAAAGATAGGCCAATGTCTTGATGTCTAAGGTTTTATAACCAAGCAGATGAATCGGAGTTAATGGTTTTTCTGTGAATTTTCTTAAAGTAAAATTGCTTCCTCTTCTGGCTATATCTGTTGCGAGAGTAGCTTGAACTCTGCTCCCATCAGGAAGTGAGCCTGAAAGTAGGGGGTTTGTTATGGACACTGACTTGCCACAAAGTTGAGCAAGCCTCATCACGAAAGAGTCTAGCTCTTCTGCGTTTTCAAAAACAATATTTGTCATTAAAGAGCCTAGGGCAGGGTTTCTATGGAATACAAAAACTGGAATTTTGACACCGTCACAGCTTATATCTTCTATTTGATCGTCTTTCATCAAAGGCTCTATTTTCCCCAAACCGATGAAATCTCTTTCTATGTAATATTGTAAGGCTATCTTTTCTGCATCGCTCAACTTGAATCCTAAATAATTTAGAATATCTAAAATCTGCTTTTTAAGGTATTCTCTCGCCTCAACAATTTTGAGTTTTGAAAAATCAACATCCAACTTTTGTTCCATAATTTCTTTAACCTTATTAAGGATTTCTTTGAGTTTATTTGTCAATGGTGGCTCCACTACTTGATAAATGTGTCTGCTTGTTTTTTCATCCCAGTAGATTTTAGCATAGGCTAAGATAAAATCTTCTTTCTTTGGATTCTTGGGCACAAGTGGTTGAATAAAGTTTATTTTAACCTTTTCTTCTTCAATTTTTCCTGGCTTAATTTTAGCTGGAAGGTGTTCCGGGATTTCTATCCCCAGAACATCTTCAACTTTATCCACTTTCTTTATTTCGGTCCTTCCCTCAAATTCTATTGGAACTTTTATAGGCTGAACGACTGGCTGAACCGGAATTTTAATTGTTTGCAATTCTGGTTGTATGATAGTTTGTTGAAGAACACCCTGTCCTACATCACTAGAAACTTTTTTGTATCCTCTGAGAATAGCCGAAACAAAATTCTTAAAGGCTTTCATCACATTACCTCTATTTTATTATTTGTCCTGTTAAATGTTAAAATTATGGGTTTATTTGAAGATGAGCTTCCTGATATTTCTAGCGTATGGTCTAAAAAGTTGTGAACAGTTGTTTTAAGCGACATTGATGTTGTGGTGACATTGAGCCCATCATTCTCTCCAATTATTCTAATAGAATATCCTGCCGTTGTATTATAAACACTTGTATTCAAAGCTATGAAATCACATTCTTTACAAGATGCTACCATGGTTATGATTATTGAAGATAAATAGCTGCTAGTGGCGTTTATTCCTGAAGACGATATTCTCTGCCTTAAAAGATCTGATTGATACTTGAAAAATGACCCTAAAGAAATGAAAATTGAAAACCCTATCAGGAAAAAGAGAAGAAATTGAATCGTTATGCTTTGTCCTTTACCCATCTTATCATAAAAGAATTTCTACTTCAGTTATAATTAAAGTATCTGATTTTACTGCCCTTTGAGATATTTTTATAGTCTTAGAGATGGATCTCTCAATTCCGGCCGACTTAAGCTCTATTTTGTAGCCTTTCGTGCCTTCAGGATTCCAAATCTCTCTACAACCAATTTGATATGTTATATTATAGCCATCTATAACAGGGTCTGAGCGCATGCACACGACACAAGGCTCACTATAACCTAATGTACCATTTTTACCATTGAATCCATTTGGCTGGCATTCTCCACCACCTATCCAAATACCAGTAGCTTTATCCGTGGCTTTACTGAAGAAAGTGAAGCTCAATATATTCTTACTTTCGTCTATCGACCAACCTCCCTTGACATCTATGTAAAATAATTCTGAACCACCTGTATTAGCTACATTTTTTATTTTTGATATAAGATCTTGGGTAATAAGATTGTTTACCCTTGTAACAATAGCAGAATCTTGCCTTTTTTGAATTATAGGAAGACCCCACATGAGTGCTGTAGCCGTTAAACTAAGTGCAATTAAAACGATAATGGCTATCGAAATTATGTCAGCTTGAGCCTTATCCATAAACTCACATCTTTTGTGGTAATGGTTTTCTCATAAAAAGTGGAGAGGGTGGAAATGGTCTAGTTAATTTTCTTTCTATTTCTTCTAAAATTGAAATCATTGTATCATTGTTTTCTGCTATTTTTTTGTTCGACTCTATCAATTCATTTATTCTTTCTGACAAGTTTTTTGTTACCACATCTTCGAGATTAAAAGATTCTTCAGTTGCTGCAGCTTTCACATAAGAAAGAAGTTCGTTCAATCTGTTCACCAATTCTTCCAATTTAATAGTCAATTTTGAAATCTCAAGTCGCAAAGCATCATTTGTTTTTGAAAGCTCACTGACTATCTGTTGATTTATTCTCAAGACATCGACTACTTCCTTGAATATTTCCTTTACATCAACTGCTGGTGAGACTGATTCTAATTTCTCGATTCTTTTTTCCAATTTTCTTAAAGGAGAAAGCGGTACTATCTCGTATTCTTCTTTTTGCTCATTTGACATAATATTAATTAAAAAAAGAGAAAATAAAAGCTTTTTACTCTTCGCCTTCACTAGGTGGTGGAGTTGGAGCGCTCTTCTCTAGCTTGCTTGCTGCAATGACATCATCGATTCTCAGTATCATTTCTGCTGCTTCTGCCGCTGATTTGATTGCTTGTGTCTTGACTTTCAATGGCTCTATTACACCCATTTCAAAGGCATCTGCAACTTTGCCATTGGATAGGTTTATTCCATAAGTTACCTTTCCTTGCTCGTGGGCTGCCCTAAGCTCGACCAAAGTGTCAATCGGATCTAAGCCACCATTCTCTGCCAAAGATCTTGGTATAACTTCCATTGCTTCTGCAAAAGCAAGTATTGCAAGCTGCTCCCTACCTGAAAACTTCTCAGCAAATTTCCTAAGCCTCTTTGCAATTTCTGCTTCTGGCGATCCTGCTCCAGCAACAATTTTTCCAACTTCAAGAGCGGAAGCGACAGCGCCTATAGCATCTTCTATACTTCTGTCAATTTCATCTACAACATGTTCTGTGCTTCCCCTCACTAAAATGCTAACCGCCTTTGGGTCTTTGCACCCTTTGACAAAAGTCATAGCCTCTCCTGCTATTTTTTTCTCTTCAACTATTTTCGCAAACCCTAAGTCTTCTGGTGTAAGATCGTCTAGGTTTGAAATTATCCTACCACCTGTTGCTTTCGCCAGTTTTTCCATGTCAGACTGTTTTACTCTTCTGCATGCAAGAATCCCTTTCTTTGCAAGGTAATGTTGAGCGACATCATCTATACCTTTTTGGCATAAAACAACATTTGCATTGACTCTAAAGATTTTTTCAACCATATTCTTAAGCATTCTCTGCTCTTGATCAAGGAAAGCCTGCATTTGCTCTGGCGAGGTTATCCTTATTTCGGCATCTGTCTCTGGCTCCTTGACTTCAAGGGCAACATCAAGTAAAGCGATTTTTGCATTTTCCACCTTCTTCGGCATTGCTGGATGTACAACTTCTTTATCAACAATTATACCTTCTATTAATTCCGTCTCCTCTGCTGAGCCACCGTGCTTTTTTACCCTACTTATATCTTCTGTATCGATTTCAATTTTTCCGTTGACTTTCCTCGCTATTTTTCCCACAGCTTGAATTACAATTTCGGCAAGCTTTGGGGAAGCTTTTTCCACACTTTTACCTGACATTGAGGTCATGGCTATTTTCATTAGAGTTTCTGTGTCGTTAATGTCTATTGGCTTTGCTATTTCTTCTAATATTTTGAGAGCTTCGTCTTTTGCTATTTTGAAGCCTCTTGTGATAACTGTTGGGTGAATTTCTTGATCAAGAAGTTCTTCCGCCTTCTTCAAAAGTTCTCCTGCAATAACCACAGAAGTTGTGGTGCCGTCACCAACCTCCTCATTTTGAGTCTTTGCCACTTCTACCATCATCTTAGCTGCTGGATGCTCGACATCCATCTCCTCGAGGATCGTGACACCATCGTTTGTTATTACTATGTCGCCAATCGAATCAACAAGCATTTTGTCCATTCCTTTTGGACCCAAAGTACTTTTAACTGCATCCGCAACTGCCTTTGCTGCTGCTATGTTGTTCTTTTGGGCGTCTCTTCCTGTGGAGCGAAGAGTACCCTCTGGCAATATTAGAATCGGTTGCCCACCTAAGCTGCCTAACATAGCCTTTCCATTTGTCATATTTAACACCTAGAAACGACTAATTTTTATATTATTTATAAGTATTTAATATTTTTGCTATTTACAACTTAAAAATAAAAAAAGTGAGGAAAAAATTAGTATTATAGGTGGGCCTGTAGCTTAGCCTGGTGGAGCATCCGCCTTATATGGGAATGCTCCCGACAGAAGAAAGCGGAGGGTCGAGAGTTCAAATCTCTCCAGGCCCATCAATCCTTTATTTCTTTAAAGCCAATAATTTGAAAATATGGAGAAAGAGTATGAATTCTGGCCAGATCAAATAGCCAAAGAGCTTGTAAAAAAATGGAGAGCCAAAAGACAAGTTATAACAACTGGCACAAGCATGTCTGGCGAGCCACATATAGGCAGCGCAAATGATGTTGTGAGAGGACATGCCGTTTACCTTGCTCTCAAAAGAATGAAAGTTTCTACTGAGCTGGTTTGGGTTTCTGATGACATGGATCCTTTCCGGTCGGTTCCTCAAGATTTGCCAAAGGAACTAGTAAACTATCTTGGTATACCTGTTTGTTTTATACCAGACTTTTGGGGTTGCCATAAGAACTTTGCTGAACATTTTGAAGACAAATTCATTCAACAGCTAAAAACTTTGCTAATTGAACCTAAGATTTTGAGAGGAATTGACATGTACAGGAGGGGAATGTACAATACTGTCATAAAAATTGCGATGAAAAAAAGAAAAGAAATTGCTAAAATTCTAAACAAGTTTAGGACAACACCATTGTCAGAAGATTGGTATCCAATCGATGTAATCTGTGAGAAATGTGGAAAAATAAGCAACACTAAGATTTTGAAATATGATGAGAAGAAGTCTGAAGCTGAATATGAATGTGTGGAAGAAACTGCCTTGCTGAAGAAAAAATATGAGGTTAATGGCTGTGGCTATAAAGGCAAAACTTCTGTTTTGAACGGTAAAGCTAAGCTTACCTGGCGTGTTGAATGGCCTGCTAGATGGGTATTCTTGAAAACAACTTGTGAACCTTTCGGAAAAGAGCATGCTGCTGCTGGTGGTAGTTGGGATACTGGAAAAGAAATTGTAAAGCTTTTGGGATGGAAGCCTCCCTATCCTTTGGTTTATGAACACTTTCTTGTGAATGGACAAAAGATGTCAAAATCTTTGGGAAATGTAATAACTGTGCCTGACATGCTGAAATACATGAAGCCCGAACATTTGAGATATTGGATGTTTCAAGGAAGGCTAACAATAGCGAAAGACATAAACTTGAAACAAATGGTTCCTTTGCTCTGGAACGAGTTCGATAAGGCTGAAAGGGTTTATTTCGGTCTTGAAAGTTCTGGGAATGAGAGGAGAGATAAAAACTTCAAAAGAGCTTACGAGCTTGCTGTAGTAAAACCAAAAAAAGCTTCTCCAATTCATGTGCCATTCGAAGTTATGGTTGAAATAGTGAAAATTTTACCTGAAAAAGAACAAGTCCATTTTGTGGTAAAGAAGTTGAAAGAATTCAAAAGGTTGAAAGAAGAAAGTGAAAAAGTAAGAGAAGAGGTTGCCAAGAGGGTAGAATTTACCAAAAATTGGTATGAAGATTTTGTTAAGACAAAAGAAGAGGTTGAAGTTAAAATTAGCGATAGAGATAGGGCGGCAATTGCCGAGCTAATCAAAGTTGTAGAAAGGGAAGAAAATGGGGAAGAAATTCAAAAGAGAATATTTGAAATTGCTAGAAGATTTGATATAGGAATAGCAAATTTCTTCAAGATCCTTTACAAAATAATTTTGAATTCTGATAGAGGACCTAAACTTGGGCCTTACATCATCGAGAGGGGAAAAGAAGAAATATTGAAAAAGTTAAAAGGAGCTATAAGATAGAATGGCCACAAGAAAGCTTTTTTGGGAAGACTCTTACCAAAAAGAATTTGATGCCAAAGTTTTGACTATTGATGGAAACAAAGTTATTCTCGATCAAACTTGCTTCTATGCGACTGGTGGTGGGCAAATAAATGACACTGGAGAAATAAATGGAATAAAAGTTGTTGATGTGGTAAAAGATGAAGAAGAAAATATAATTCATGTGCTTGAGAAAGAACCCGAGTTTAAAGTTGGTGATATAGTTCATGGAAAAATAGATTGGGAAAGAAGGTACAACATCATGAAGCTACATTCTGCTGCTCATATTATTTCTGCTACTTTGGTTAGAAATTTTGGAAATGTGTTTTTCACGGGAAGCCAAATTTATCCAGATAGAGCAAGAATGGATTTCAATCTTGAAAAACTTGATGATGAAATTGTAAGAAAAATAGAAGAAAGAGCAAATGAAATTGTTTCTCTTGGCTTGCCGATAAACTCAAGAATAATTTCTAAAGAAGAGCTTGAATCTAACCCAAATCTCATGAGATTGGCAGATAAATCACATTACCAACAGTTTAAAATTTTGAGGGTTGTGGAAATTGGTGACATTGATTCTCAACTTGATGGAGGTACTCATGTTGCAAACACAAAAGAGATTGGAAGAATAAAAATAATCAAAAGGGAAAACAAAGGTAAAAATAATCGTAGGATAACTATTATTGTAGAATGATTGAGTCTAAAGTTTTTAAAAATGAAGAAGTTTTGTCGCCAGAGTATTTGCCAGATGCTTTGCCACATAGAGAAGAGCAAGTTAAACATCTTGCTGAAAATTTGCTTCCTGTTGCAAATAAAAGAATTCCCCAAAACACTTTCATATTTGGACCGCCTGGCACGGGTAAAACAGCTAGCGCAAAATTTGTTTTTAGGGAGTTTGAAAATTATTCTGGTATAAAAACGGTTTATATAAATTGCTGGGATTACAAAACTATTGTTGCAATCTTGAGTAAAATTTCTTTGGAGCTTGGTGGTTTTGTTCAAAGGAGGGGAATAAGTAAGGATGAAATTTTGGAAAGAACAGTAGAAATTTGTAATAAGCTTGATAAAGGATTGGTAATTTGCTTGGACGAAGTTGATCAGCTCGTTTTTCATAATGATGCTGCTTTGTATGACTTGCTAAGACTAAATCAATATTTAAAAATTCCTGTGGGTTTAATTTTCATCTCAAATAATAAGTTTGTTTTTGCAAATGTTGAGCCTAGGATAAAGAGTAGCTTAAACATAGAAGAAATGGAATTTAAGCCTTACTCGCTATTGGAAATGAAAGATATACTTGAAGAAAGAGCGAAACAGGCTTTCGTAGCTTTTGAGAGCGCTGTCATTTTGCTAGCTGCAAATCACGCTGTTCAAAATAGTGGAGATGTGAGAATTGGTTTAGAGTGTTTGTTTAAAGCTGGTAAAGAAGCTGAAAGAGAAGGAGCAAGAGAAGTTAGAGTTGCTCATATGAAAAAAATTTTAACTAGTGTGAAAGTTATAAAACCTGAAATTTTAAAAGAAAGATTAAATTTGGATGAGAAAATAATTCTCCAAATTGTTGAAGAAAAGAAGAAAATTTTTACGAGCGAGCTTTATGAAAATTACTGCAAAAAAATAGAGTTTCCTGTGAGCGAAAGGAGATTTAGAGATTTTTTAAATCATTTGAGAGAAATTGGTCTTTTGAAAATTCATGCAAGAAAGAGGGGTGTGGTTGGAAGGAAGAGAATTGTGATGAAAATATAATTAACATGTGAAATAATTAGTTTTAAAACAATAAAAAATATTCAATGAAAATGATTAAAAAGATAGATAGAAAATTTTTCAAAAATAATTATGAAAGAATTATCGATATCTCTTTGCTTATTTCTATATTCCTCTTTCTTCTTTATTACTTCAAGCCAGAACTTTTGCTTTCAAAAACATCAGTTTCTGGTGGGGATATGGTCTCCCACTTTGCACTCTCACACTATCTTAAGAATTACCTCATACCACATGGGAAATTAATTGGGTGGTATCCCCACTGGCTTGGTGGTTTGCCAATGTTTCAGTTCTATTTCATATTACCATACTTAGTTATGTCTCTGTTAAGTTATTTGATACCTCTCGAAATTTCATTCAAGCTAATAAGTGTCCTTGGTATCTTTCTATTACCATTCACAAGTTATTGGTCAATGAAATTGATGGAATTTAAATTCCCAACGCCTGTAATAGCAGCTGTATTCAGCCTCATGTTTCTTTTTCTTGAGACGAATTCTTATTATGGAGGAAACATACCAAGCACTCTTGCTGGAGAAATTTCTTACAGTATAAGTTTTTCTTTAATGATCTTGTTTTTTGGCCTTCTTTATAAAGGGGTGAAAACTAGGAAATATCTTATTTCAAATGTATTGGTCTTGACTTTAATCATCCTGACTCATGTATATACTTCTATCTTAATGTTTTTGACATCCTCTTTTTTCATCTTAACCAAAAAATTGAGGGGTTTAAGATATTTGATTGGTGTTGGGGGGTTATCATTTCTTTTAGTGGCTTTTTGGTTATTGCCTTTTATTTTAAAATACAATTATTCGGCTGCCCCAAAGGAATTGTTGAGTCAGGTTGATATCAATGTAGCGTTCATAAGACATTACACGATTTTCTATCTTTTGGCATTATTGTCTATATTAATTGGTCTAAAGAATAGAGATATGAGAATTTTTTACATTTGTTTTACAATTGTTATTGCTTTTATCTTGTTATTTTTTGCCAACAAATTCTTAAATTTGCTCTACGTAAGATTTGCACCATTCTTGTATTTCTTTCCACTTCTTTTAGCAGCCGACGGTTTAGAAAAAATTTCATTAAAGTTCAAAAGAATTATACCAATAATAGTATTTTTGATTGTTTTATTTTGGTTAATAAAAAATGTCTCATATATACCATCTTGGATAAAATGGAATTATGAAGGGCTTGAAGTGAAATCAACTTGGGGTGAATTAAAAAATATTTTGGATGAAATCAAAAAACTGAATGAGTCTGGAAGAATTATAATTGAATATTCGGCTGCCTATGATAAATATGGCTCCCCAAGAGTTTTTGAAGTATCGCCTGTTTTCACAAACAAGAGTGTCATGGAAGGGCTGTTGCTAGAATCATCACTTACATTCCCGTTCTATTATTATATACAGAAAGAAATTGCAGAAACTAC
>JAVZGQ010000002.1:0-86608 GCA_038998585.1 Candidatus Aenigmatarchaeota archaeon | reverse complement strand
GGAAAAAGCATTCAGAGGAGTTGTATTTAAAAAGAAATCTAATCTATCTATTGTCAAGTAATTTTTGTTTAAGAAATTTCCAAAATTTTTGCTAATTCTTTCTATTTGAGCTGGTATTAAATCTTCTCTTCGAATTTCTAAAATTTTGAAATTGTGTTTTTTCAACAATATTTCAATTTCTTTTTTTGTGTACATTTTTTCATGATAGAAGATTTTTCTTTTTAAAAATATTTGTAAAAATCTTGCGCCAAAAGATTCTGAAAATGAAAATTTATTTGGAAGGTCAAAAATAATGTTATATCCATTCTTTTTAAGTACTCTGTGTATTTCATCAAGAAAAGCATTATTTTCTACATGTTCCATTACACCGAAAGAAATTACAACATCAAAATAATTACTCTTAAATTTGAGTTTTTCTGCATCATCAACCATAAAATTGCATCCAAAATTTTTGTAAGATCTCCAAGTAGGAAATTTTTTTATATCAACAGAGATTACTTCTAAATTTGGTTTGATAACTTTAATCATAGCACTTACATGACCTATACCACAACCCAATTCCAAACATTTTCCTTTTTTTGGTAGAAATTTCGATACTCTTTTTAATTTTTTAACATACCTAAACCAATTCAAGTTGCTTTTTATATTGTAGGTTTTCTCAGGGTTAAGTTTCGAATATTCTAACGCTATTTCTCTTATTTTTTCAAAATTCAAAAATATCACGCTATTTATTTATTATAATTAATAATTCAAATTTTAATACTAAAGGACAAAATGATAATTTATGAAGATAGAAAAATCTAAGTTGTTCAACTGGGCCATTATCTCATTCTTACTGTTAATAATAATTTATCTTTCAATTTATGTTAGACTTTCAACTCTAGATGCTCAAACAATTTTAGACTACGACCCTTGGTGGTACTACAGACATGCTTTAGAAATAATGAACAATAATTTTGTACCACTAAAATGGGACTATCAAACTTATTATCCTCCAGGAAGGCTTTATGAAGTTCAGTTAGGTTTCGAATACACAATGATTTTATTCTATAAGATTGCCCAATTTATTTTCGGCAAAATTTCTTTTATGTTTATTGCAAAAATATCCCCTTTAATAATGGTTGCTTTAGGAGCAATCCCTGCATTTCTTTTAGGAAGAATTTTATCAAATAATTGGGGAGGTTTGGCTACAGCTTTGTTTGCTCTTTTGACACCAACTTTTATTGGTGTAAGTATGGCAGGTTATTGCGATAACGATCCCGTTGTTGTCTTCTACACTTTTCTTTGTATACTTTCAGTTTTTTTAGCTTTAAAGAAAAAATCAATTCCTTTTTACATTTTCGCTATAATTTCTAATTTATTATTTGTTTTTAATTGGGGTGGTGGTTGGTTCGTTTTAATCATTCTTACAACTTCTATATTCTCTTTATTCTTCTTTAGAATTTTTGAAGAAATTGTTCATCAAAGAAAAATTGTTATTGAAATAGGAGAGCCAATTCGAGAAATTAAAGAACTTATTATCCCCTACTTAATAATTTTAATCCCTACAAATATCATAAGTTTTTTCTTAGGTCTTGGTAATATATTTTCGGCCCTTTTAATTATGCTTGGTTTTATGGACCCAAGTAGAGGTTTGCTTGTAAACATTTCGGTAGCAGAACTTCAAAGAATAAAAATTCTTTCTTATTCAGGGTTTTTGGAAATTTTGGGAAGAATAGGCTATGCACCTTTACTAATTTCCCTTTTAATAATCCCTTTTATTATTTTAAAACTTTACAAGAAAAATAGACTAGATTTCTTTGAGTTCTTTTTAATTTTATGGTATTTTGCGACTTTTTATATGATATCAAGCGGGATAAGATTTTCACTTTCTTTTTCAGTCGCAGCTGCTGCGACAGCAGGTTATGTTACAGGAAATTTAGTAAAATATTTGAAAAGAGATTTTATTGGAGCTACAATCTTTGGAACAATTACAATTCTTTCTTTAATTTTTATTTCTAACGCAATTCAAGTAGGCAACGCTTCAAGAGGAATGGAAATAAGCGAAAACTGGATTAACGCTTTAGATTGGTTAGTTAAAAATGCAAACAAAAATTCTTTGGTAGTAACATGGTGGGATCCTGGGCATATAATTACAGGTTATTCTTATGATAAAGGCAACCCTTTAAAAGTCCATGCTGATGGTGCCCATTGCGGTCCAGAACTTTGCATCCCATACAACCACAATATAAGAATCAGAGACATGGGAAGAATTTTCTCGACTTCAAGTGAAGAAGAAGCAGTTAGTATTCTTAAAAAATACAAAGAATTAAGTTTTGAAGACTGTGAAAAAGTGAAAAAAACCTTTGGTGATAATGTCCCAAAAAATGCCTGCGATCCTGTTAATAATATGTATGTGATAGCAAGTTCAGACCTAATAGGAAAATATTATTGGCTCAGTTTTTTTGGTAGCTATGATGTTAAAAAGAAATCGGGCGAAGGTAGAAACTTCATACAGTTAGGATTAACAAACTACAATCAACAAAAAGGAATCTTGGAATATGGAAATGGAATAATTTCTATAGTTCAGAAAGATAACAAACTTGTGCCGATATTAAACATACCAACACAAGGAATAAGAAATGCAGTAATCAAAGATATGATATACTTCTATCAAGGACAACAAATAAATCAAAGAATAGAAAATGCGACATTAAATGGCCTGCTTTTTGTCGATCCAAGTTATAGACTTGTTATCTTCATGGATGAAAATATAGAAAAATCAATCTTCACAAATATGTTCTTTTTCAACGGCAACGGCTTGAAGGAATTCAACATCACAAAACTCGAACAGTTCGAGCTTAAATATTCGAACCCAGAAGTCAAGATTTTTGAAATTAAGTTTTAAATTTTTATATTCAAACCAACAAAATCTAATCATGTCTATATTGCCTAAGCAGCCCTTTGAGAGAATTTTTAAAAAAATTGGGGCCAAGAGGGTTTCTCCGTCGGCTTTAGACGAAATAGCAAAGATATTGGAAGAAGAACTCTTCAAAATAGCAAAAGAGGCCGCTCTTCTTGCAAAGCATGCTGGCAGAAAAACCATTCTTGATGAGGACATCAGACTAGCAAGGAGAAAGATTTAATTTTTATTATTATTATTAGGTATTTATGAGCCTAGATGAAATTCTTTCAGAAATGGAAAAATCTTCTGGTTTGGGTAGAGAAGAATTGATGAAGAAAATAGAAGAGAAAAAGCAAGAATTTTCCGATTTGTTGACAGAAGAGGGTGTCGCGTATCTAGTTGCAAATGAGCTTGGTTTAAATCTGGTCGAAAAAAGAAGAAGAGGACTTGAGATTAAAAATATAGTGCCGGGGATGAAGAGTGTAAATTTTGTTGGGAGAATTTTTAACATCACACCAATAATAAATTTTGAGAGGAAAGATGGTTCTCTTGGTAAAGTTGTAAACATTTTTGTCGGTGATGATACAGGGTTTGTTAGAATTCCTTTATGGAACGACCAAACAAAGCTTGTAGAAGATGGTGAATTGAAGCTTGGAGATTCTATCCAGGTGACAAATGGTTTGGCAAAGGAAGGTGTTTATGGTATTGAAGTTTCAATAGGAAAATATGGTTTTATAAATAAAATTGAGTGTGAAAGTTTACCGAGTTTTGATTATCTGAAGAAAAAGTACCTACAGGAGGCAGGAAGAGCAGCAATAAAAGATCTTAAACAGGGAAAAGCAGAAATTATTGCCACCATAGTCCATGTTTTCAAGAACAAATTCTTTTTTGACATTTGTCCAGAATGTAAAAATACACTTATAAAAAAGGATATAAAATTTTTTTGTCCCCAACATGGTGAAGTTTCACCATCAAAAGCTTTATTAATAACAACAATAGTAGACGATGGTACTGCAAACATAAGGGCAGTTTTTTTCAGGGAACAGGCTGAAAAAATTTTGGGTCTTAATACAAAAGAGTTAGAAGAATTTGATGAAGATAAAAGGTACGAATTGATTAGGGATAGACTTTTGGGTAGGGAATTGCAACTTCTTGGTAGAGTTAAAAAGAATATAGCCTTTGATAGAATAGAATTTATAGTAAGCGAGGCAAAAGATTTAAATGTGATAGAAGAGAGTAAAAGATTAGCAAAGGAGATTGAAAATGAATAAAAAGAAGGAAATAAGACTGGAAGATATTCCGGGGATTGGAGAAAAAACGGCACAAAAATTGAGGGAAGTTGGTTATACAGATCCTATGGCAATAGCTGTTGCATCACCAACCGAGCTTGCTGCAATTGCTGAAATTGGTGAAGGTCAAGCAGCAAAGATAATAAACTCTGTAAGAGAAATGCTTGAAATTGGCTATGAAAGTGCCGACAAAATTTTGGAAAGAAGACTTAAAGTAGCAAAAATAACTACTGGATCAAAAAATTTAGACAATTTACTCGGTGGAGGTATCGAAACACAAGCAATTACAGAGTCTTATGGGCAGTTTGGTTGTATCACAGGCGATTCCAAAATAAATCTTGCTGATGGCAGGGTCTTACCAATTTCTTCTATTGCCAGAACTTTAAGCCCAGGCATTTATCCTATTAATTTACCAGTTATGACAATGAATGGTAGTATAAAGCCGGCGATCGCAACTAAATTATACATTTATGAATGCGATAAAGTTTTACAAATAAGTTTAGAAGACGGTTCTAGATTGTCTGTCACACCAAATCATCCCTTACTAACATTCGATGGATGGTTAGAAGCAGAAAAGCTCAAAATTAATGATTCCATAATGGTAGCTCACGACACATCATTTAGTGAAAGATATGTTAAGTTAGATACTAAAATTAAATTTTATAACAATAATCCATATGAAAAATTAGCCAAACCTAAACTACCAAAGATTTTATCTCCAGATTTAGCTGAATTAATTGGTTACATACTTGCTAAGGGATGGTTTGAAACTCAAAGTAGTTGCAATAGTTTTTCTAGAGTATCAATTGGTAATACAAACAATTCTGTAATAAAACGATTCGATTATTTAGTGCAAAAAATCTTTGATATTAATACCGATCATAGTAGAGATGAAAAAGGAATAAGAAAAAGTGACATAAACTCTGTGATTGTTGGAGAGTTTTTGAGACAATTTGATGGTCTCTATTATGAAGCCAGAGAAAAATTTGTCCCAAATCAGATATTCGAATCGCCCAAAGATGTTATAGTAAAATTTTTAGCAGCATTTTTTGATGTTGAGGGTCGTGTTACTTTTGATATGTTTGATAGGAGAGGAATTCGCTTAAGAAAATGTGTGGATAGAATTAAAACTTATGAATATACATTACCCAATTATTCTGGGAGTATAAATTTGAAAAGTTCAAGTAGAAAAATTCTAGAGGATATAAAGCTCTTGCTTTCTAAGTTTTCAATAAAGTCTTGGATAAGCTCCGATATAAAGAGAATAGATGATAAGAAATTTGTTGGTTTTGATTTACATATAAAAGATAAAAATTCTATTGTTATATTTTATAAAGAAATTGGTCAGTATACAACAAGCCTTTCTGAAAAAATTAAAATGCTTATCGATTGTTACAAAATGAAAAGCAATTTTAAAACATCAAACTTCTTAAAAATTGTGGGTATACAAACCGTAAGTACACCAGACGGTAAAGTTTACGATTTGGAAGTTCCGACTACTCATAATTTCTTAGCTAATGGTATAGTTTCACATAATTCAGGCAAGACTCAATTAGCTTTTCAACTTGCCGTTAATGTTCAATTGCCTCCAGAAAAAGGTGGTTTAGACGGAAATGTTCTATACATTGATACTGAGAACACATTTAGACCAGAGAGAATCGTTCAAATAGCAAAAGCTTTGGGTTTAAACTCAGAAAAAGTTTTGGCCAACATCCATGTTGCTAGAGCTTTCAACTCAGAGCATCAAATGTTTCTTGTTGAAAAGGCTAATGATATCATAGAAGAAAAAAATATCAAGCTCATAGTTATAGATAGTTTAACTTCTCACTTTAGAGCAGATTTTACTGGGAGGGGGGAACTTGCCCCAAGACAACAAAAGTTGAATAAGCATCTACACATGCTACAAAGATTAGCTGATGCACACAATCTTGCAGTTTATATTACAAATCAAGTTTTAATGGACCCTTCTGTGATGTTTGGCGATCCTGTTAGAGCTTCAGGAGGAGCAATTTTAGCCCACATGGCTACTTACAGAATTTATTTGAGAAGAGGAAAAGAAGGTACAAGGATAGCAAGGCTTGTTGATTCTCCAGGACTTCCGGAAGGCGAAGCCGTATTTAAAATCAGTGAAGAAGGAATAAGAGATCCTTAAAAAATTTATTTTAACAAACGATTTTCTTTTTATGCAGATTTTAAAACAAGGTGCAGAGGCAATTCTTTATTTGGATGAAGTTGAAAATAAAAAAGTCATTGTTAAAGATAGGATTAGTAAGAGTTATAGAATAGAACAAATAGATGTTAAGCTAAGAAAGTTGAGAACAAAAGAAGAAGTAAAGCTTTTGACAGAAGCAAGAAAAGTCGGTGTTCTTACACCAAAAATTTTTGATGTTGACTATAAGAATTTTAAGATAATAATGGAATTTATCGATGGGGAGAGATTGAAAGAGTTTTTTTCAAAAGCTAGTGAAGAAGATATAAAAAAAATATCCTTTGAGGTCGGAAAGCTTATAGGCAGACTTCATTCGGTAGGAATAATTCATGGCGATCTGACGACCTCAAATATGATCTTGAAAGACGATCAAATTTACTTCATTGATTTTGGTTTAGGCTTCTTTTCTAAAAGAATAGAAGATCAAGGTATAGATTTAAATCTTCTTTTTGAAGCCTTGAAATCAACTCATTTTAAAATTTTAGACATTTGTTGGGGTAATATAGTTAAAGGATATAAACAAGAATATAAATATGCAGAACAAGTTTTAAAGAAGGTGAAGGAGATTGAGGCTAGAGCTAGGTATGTTAAAAGAAAAGCTAAAGGGTAAAAACAAATTCGAAACTACAGAGAACTATTCAATACTTGGAATAACAATCGGTATAATTGTCTTATCTTCAGGATTTTTAATGTCAATAATTAATCCAAAGGGTTTAGCTTCAATTTTGTTGATGTTGGGGAGTTTCTTGATTTTTATTTCAACTGTGGTTTTGGTTTTTGTTTGGGTTTTAAAAGAATTTTTCGATTGAATTTATAAATATTAATTTAAAGAATAAATTAAGTGATTCGATGGCAAGGATTTATTCTAGAAAAAAAGGGAAATCTGGTAGCCATAAGCCTCCCATTAAAATTATACCTAAATGGGTAAAATTAAAGAAGGAAGAAATAGAGAATTTGATAGAGAAGTTAGCGAGACAAAGATTTACTTCAGCCCAAATAGGTACGATTTTGCGTGATCAATATGGAATTCCAGATGTTGAAACAATAGTAGGGAAAAGCATATCAAAGATAATGAGAGAAAGGGGCGTATATCCAGAAATCCCAGAAGATTTAATGAGTTTGTTAAGAAAAGCGGTAAATTTGAGGGCACATCTAGAGAAAAATAAGGCAGATAAACATTCTTTAAGAGGACTCCAAAATTTGGAGTCTAAGATAAAAAGGCTTGGAAAATATTATTCTAAAAAAGGAATATTACCTAAAGATTGGGAATATTCTCCAGAAAAAGCAAAGCTAATAATACAGAAGTGATAGTTTGTTCCTGGAAGAAATTGATAGAATATCTAAAATTTTTAAGTCTATAGCTAGTCAAAAAAAGGTAAAAATATTTTCGCATTTAGACGCAGATGGTTTGACAAGTGCAGCAATAATTTCAAGGATGTTGTTGAGAAACGGGCAAAATTTTGAGCTGAAGATCTTAAAACAACTCACAGAGAAAACAATAGATAAAATTAAAGCTAGAGAGAGTGATGTTTTATTTTTTTTAGATTTGGGAAGCGGGCAGGCTAGTCTTCTAAAAAGAATTTTAGAAAAGACACAGGTTTTTGTCTTGGATCATCACGAACCAGAGAATTTTCAAAACAATAATTTTTTTCATCTAAATCCACTTTTGTTTGGCGAGGAAGAAATCTCTTCATCCATAATTTGTTACTTGTTTGCAAAAAACATTTCAATCGAAAACACAGACCTAATAGATTTAGCAATAGTTGGTGCACTTGGTGATGAGCAGGACGAAGGTTGGAAACTTAAAGGCCTGGCCAGAAAAATTTTAGAAGAGGCAGAGACTCTTGGTAAGATTGTTGTGAGCAAGGGTATAAGACTTTATGGTAGAAATACAAGACCAATTCATAAATCTTTGGAGTATAGCTTTGATCCATTCATCCCAGGTATAAGCGGTTCAGAATCACAAGTAGTTCAATTTCTTTCTGAGCTTGGAATTTCTGTTAAGGAAAATGGTGAATGGAAAAAACTTAAAGATTTAACCATACAAGAGCAGCAGAGACTAGCGTCTGCAATAATTTTAGAGAGACTTAAATTTTCGCAACAAAATGCGGTAGATATATTTGGTGAAATCTACACCATCTTGGATAGAGAAGAGGAGTTGCAAGATGCAAGGGAGTTCGCAACTATACTAAATGCTTGTGGAAGAACGGGTAATGCTAGTATAGGAATAAGACTGTGTCTTGGAGAACCAAATATCATGAAAATATGGGAAATAATTGAAGATTACAGAAGAGAAATTAATGAAAGCATAAAACTTTTGAAAGAAGGTGATATTATTATTTCAACACAAAACGCCAACTTTATCTTAGCAGGAAACAAGATTAAAGATACTTTAATAGGCACAATAACATCCATTGCTTTGAATTCAAATATAGTTAATACCAAGAAACCCATTTTTGGAATTGCAGAAAGCGATGAAAACACTCTTAAAATTTCCGCAAGAGCACCAAAAGATATTAAAAATATAAATTTAAGAGAAGTTTTATGTTATGCTACAAAATTACTTAAAGGTGAAGCGGGTGGACACATGTATGCTGCCGGAGCATTAATAGATAAAAATTTACAAAACGATTTTGTTAATATTGTAGATAGAAAATTGGGTGAGATATTTGGTAAAGAAGAAGGTTAAAACAAAAGAAGCTTACACTATAATTTCGCCGAAAGTTTTTGGTGAGAGGGAATTAGGGGTAACATTTGCGAGTGAGCCGAATTTACTCATAGGTAGAAAAGTTATTATAAGCGCACTAGAACTTTCTGATAATGTGAACAAATATTATTTAAAATTTTTGTTCAGGATAACTAAAGTTGAAAATGATAAGGCTTTTACGGAGTTTTATGGTTCAGAGTGCTTACAGGATTATATATCAAGAATGGTTGTTAGAAGAGTTAGAAGAATAGACACTGTACAAGATTTAATTACAAAGGATAAAGTAAGACTGAGAGTGAAAAGTTTATGTGTAGTCTCAAGAAAGGCAAAAAGTAGTGTCCAAAAAAGCATTAGTAAGAAAATAAAAGAAGTGATTTTGAGGGAAGTTGAAAGTATGGGTTTAGACGATTTTGTAAAAAGTTTAGTTTCGGATGAGATAAAGGCGAAAGTTTTAACTGAGGCAAGAAAAATCTACCCCATTAGAAATTTTGAAATCAGGAAAGTCGAGAGGCTATATCTAAGAGAAATGGAACAATAAAAGTAAATGCTAGAATTGTAAGAGTTATTATGGTTATAACAAGAGTTATTTTTTTTGCATGTTTCTTGTTTATTTTTTCAACTATTGACTGAATTATCATCCCACCATCCAAAGGATATATTGGCAATATGTTGAAAACAGCTATAGCATAATTTATAATCCACATCCAAGTGAGTAATTGAAAGATAAATCCAAGAGAAATTTTTTCATTTATTGTTACGGGTGAATATATTATTCCCAAATAAGGAAGTGTTTCATTTTTTGGATTAGAACCAACTTTAATTTTGAATTCTGTACCATTAGCTATAATGCTGATTTCATCACCTGGTTTTACTTCTTTTGTTTCTTCAAGAAGATATCTAGAGCCAGTTAAATATTCCTCATAAGTTAACTTCACGGGTTTGCCATTAATTTCACTTATTATCATACCAGGCTTTAGACCAGCTTGCTCAGCCGGGCTACTAACGTTAACTTCTTTCAAAACTATTGGTCCAGGGACAAAATAAGGCCATATAATACTTGAAGTGAGATTAAAAACTATAAGATAAACTATAAAATTTGCTAAACTACCGGAAGCAAAAACTCTAAGTTTACACATAAGCTTAGATTTTTTTAATTGTTTTTCGTCAGGTTCAACAAAAGCACCTGGTAAAATGGTCAATAGCATAACCCCAACACTCTTCACATTTATTTTTTCTACTCTACTCATAATTCCGTGTAATAATTCATGGGGCACTATAACAGAAACTATGATTATAAGCCAAAACCAAAATGGTAATAACAAATATCCAGGACCACTTTCAACTTCTGATTTGATTGAAGGAAGTATAAAGCTTAATCCAGGCATCTTCACTTTTCCAGCTAACAATAGTTTATTATATTCAATTAAAGAAAAAAATCCGCTGAACATTAAGAATAGGGCAATGCCTATGCCAAAGTTCCCTAGAATTTCCCAAAAAAGTTTTGGTTTTGCCATTTTGTCAAGAAATCTTATTCCAAATTTTGTCCTCCTGATCAAAAGTACATAATTAAATTCTATATTTTTTCTATCTTTGTAAATTAAGATTGATAAAACTAAAACAAAAATCAAGACTGAAAGGAAATACAGATCCATTTTCACACCTTTTTTTAAAAAAATTTGTATTTTTAGATATAAATTCTGTAATAGAGAAATGAATATTTAAAGAGTAATTCATTCTTAAATTTAGTTTTTTGGCGAGCGATATGGAAGATAGCACAGATGGAATAAAACTCTCTAAGATAATAAAAAGAGATGGTAGGATAGTCGACTTTGATCAAAACAAGATAACAGAGGCGATATGGAAAGCTGCTCAAGCTGTTGGTGGTAGAGATAGGAACTTGTCAGAAAAACTTTCTTCTCAAGTCGTTGATTTACTCAAAAAACAGCTCAAACCAGGAGATATACCCACCGTAGAGCAAGTTCAAGATTTGGTGGAAAAGGTTTTAGTAGAAAATGGTCACTACAAGACAGCTAAAGCATATATATTGTATAGAAAAGAAAGAACTTTGATAAGAGAAGAGAAGAAAAAAATTTTACAAAAAGATTCTATAGATGAAGTTGATAAGGCATTTTCTTTAAATGCCATTCAAATCCTGGCTTCTAGATATTTGTTAAAAAACGAGGAGGGTAAAATTATAGAGTCACCAAAGCAACTTTTACAAAGAGTTGCTGCGCTGATAGTAATTCCGGATATCTTACACGATAAAAAAATTTTTGATATTGAAGGTAAACAAATCATAAAACCAAAAGAGGATTTTGATCCACAAAATTATGAGGGAAAAATTGGTATAGAAGATTTGAAGTGGAATAGATGGCACCTTGAGAGAATGAAGAATTTGTTTGACGAGTTGAATCAAGAAGGTAAGATGAAGGTAGGGTGGACAGAATTTCTTAAAATGATAGAGAGGGGAGAATTTAAAAACCATTACAAAAACTACTTGGATTATTATAATTTGATGGTCAACAAAAAATTTTTGCCAAATACCCCCACACTTTTCAATGCTGGTACAAAATTATCTCAATTGTCAGCCTGTTTTGTTTTGGATGTAGATGATGACATTATATCAATAATGGAAGCTTGTAAGCAAGCCGCTATTATTTTTAAGTCTGGTGGTGGAATAGGTATCAATTGGTCTAAGCTTAGACCCGAAGGTGATATTGTTTTTTCCACTAGTGGGGTCGCAAGTGGTCCAATTAGTTTTATGAAAATTGTCGATACTATAACAGAGGTTATAAAACAAGGTGGAAAAAGAAGAGGGGCTTGTATGGGGATATTGGAAATTAATCATCCAGATATAGAGAATTTCATTTCCATAAAAGATACAGAAGGTGTATTGGAAAATTTCAACCTTTCAGTTCTGGTTTTCCCAGAGTTTATGAAAGCCTATTGGGAAGATGGTGTGTTTGAGCTTATTAACCCAAGGTCTAGAAAAGTTTGGAAAAAAGTGAAAGCGAGATATTTGATGGATATGATAGCGATGAATGCTTGGAAGACAGGAGACCCTGGTATGGTATTTTTTGACAATCTGAACAGAAGAAACATTTTGTTGAAGATAAAAGGTCCAATTAGATCAACTAATCCATGTGGTGAAGAACCATTGTATAGTTATGAATCCTGTAATTTGGGCTCTATAAATTTATATGCCCATCTTAAAGATGATGATAAGGGGGATAAAATTTTTGACTGGGAAAGCTTGAAAGAGACGATAAAGATAGCAACTCAATTTTTAGACAATGTGATTAGCATTAATAAGCTTCCTCTCAACGAGATAGATAAAGAAACAAAAGCTAGTAGAAAAATAGGTTTAGGAATAATGGGGTTAGCCGACACGCTTTTTGCTCTCAAAATACCCTACAATTCTGAAGAAGGTTTTGAGACAATGAGAAAAATTATGGAGTTTATTACTTTTAATTCTATGTTAAAGTCTTGTGAACTAGCAAGAGAGAGGGGTGTATTCCCTCTTTATTCCAAATCAAGCTATCCTGATGAAATGCCAATAGAAGGTTTTTACCAAAAGGAAATTTGGACACAAGATTGGAATAAGCTTGTTGAGATGATCAGGAAAAATGGTATAAGAAATGCAGAAGTAACAACAATTGCACCAACTGGTAGCTTGTCTATGCTTTGTGATGTCTCTTCTGGGATAGAGCCTCAATATGCTCTGGTTTTTGAAAAGATAGTTACGATAGGTAGTTTTTATTATACAGATTTGGAATTTGAAAGACAGCTCAGGCTCGCTGGGCTATATGAAGAATATATATTAAAAAAAATTAAAGAGAACGGCGGTAGTGTTCAGGGCTTAGCAGAAATTCCTGAAGATATAAGAAAAGTTTTTGTTACGGCCTTAGACATACCTTGGTGGGATCATGTGAGGGCACAAGCAGAAATAACGAAGTGGGTTTGTGCAGCTACGAGCAAAACAATAAATATGCCAAATTGGGTTACACCAGATGATGTTAAAAGTGCGTTTTTACTTGCCTATAAGCTTGGTTGTAAAGGAATAACTGTTTATAGAGATGGTTCTAAAGCCAGGCAAGTTCTTTATTCCCCACTTTCAGAAGTTAAGAATAGGCAGAAGGAAGTAATGAAATTGATAAAAAATAGAAGTCTAGAAATTATAAAAAGTCTTGGTATAGATGTTCAAGATTTTTGGAATAATTCAGAAGAGAGGCCTAAGAAAATAAAAAAGTTTGATACAGGTAGGTGCCAAGAGTGTGGTTCTTTAAGAATAATTGAGGAAAGTGGTTGTATAAAATGCCTTGATTGTGGTTGGAGTGCTTGTGTTATAGCTTGAGTGAAACTAATGGGCTATATTTATATTTATACTGGTACGGGTGCTGGTAAAACCACAAATGCCCTTGGTTTGGCTTTAAGGTCGCTTGGGCACAAGCATAAAGTTGTGATAATTCAGTTTATGAAATGGTGGAAGAATACTGGTGAGTACAAGATAAGGAATAGACTTAAGCCACATTACCAAATCTATCTATTTGGAAGACCAGGTTGGTTTAAATTTGATGGAAAGAGTGAAATAAGATATCGCGGGATGAGATTTAGAGTCAGGTCAGTTGAAGAATTGGATAGAGAACTTGCAAAGAAGGCTCTTGATTTTGCAAAGAAAAAAATGCTTGAAGAAAAGCCGCACATTTTAGTTCTAGATGAAATAAATCTCGCAGTTCACCTAAACATTTTGAGTGTGAAAGAGGTTCTTGAATTTTTAGATAAAATTCCAGAAAGAACTCAAGTTGTGTTGACTGGAAGGTATGCGCCAAAAGAGCTTATTGATAGAGCAGACTTTGTGAACGAGATAGTCGAAGTTAAATCTCCTAAAGAGTTCGTAACAACTAAAGGGATTCAATATTAACTTTTTTAACTTTTGGTCCATCTTTTGTGTCTTCCACCATATAGCCAAAAGATTTTATTTTCTCTCTAAGATCATCAGCTTTTTTGAAATCTTTCATTTCTCTCGCTTTCTCTCTTTCTTCGATAAGTATTTTCACTTCTTCAGGGACTTTATCTTCCTCTATTTCTTTTTGCAATATTCCAAAAATATAACCAAGCTTTTTGAATGTTTCAATTATTTCGCTCGAAAGTTTTTCATTTATTTCGTTTTTTTGTTTTTCAAGCAAGCTGTTAGTTTCACTTGATAGCTTGTATAAGCAACGAAGTGCTTGAGGTGTATTGAAATCATCATCCATGAATTTCTCAAAATCTTTTTCACAATCCATTAAAAACTTCTCAAACTCCATCTCTTTCCTTGTAACCTCTTTTCTTTTCTTTGCCTCTTTTAAAATTTGTATAGTAGTATACAATTTTTCCAGGTTCTTTTTTGCTTGTTCAAGATTATTTTCATTGTAATCTATTGGACTCTTGTAGTGTGAAGAAAGAAAGAAAAACCTTATGGTTTCGGCGTCATATTTTTTTAAAGCATCTCTTATTGTCACAAAATTCCCGAGAGATTTAGACATTTTTTTCCCGTTGACAGTAAGAAAGCCGGTATGAAGCCAATATTTTACAAAAGGCGATTTACCTGAGATTGCTTCCATTTGAGCAATTTCTGCCTCGTGATGCGGAAATATTAAGTCTCTAGCACCACCATGAATATCATATTGTGGACCGAAATGGGCTTCTGTTATTGCCGTATCTTCTATATGCCACCCCGGCCTACCTTCAAACCAAGGGGAAGGCCATTTTGGTTCATCAGGTTTAGATTTTTTCCACAGACAAAAATCTCCTTTGTTCTTCTTGTTAACACTCTCATCAATTCTGGAAACAGAATCTTCAGCTTCTAGAGCAGTTCTTCCTGAAAGTTTTCCATATTCTTTAAATTTACTAATGTCATAGTAGATCCCATCTTCTATTTCATAAGCAAATCCCTTTTTAAACAATCTTTCAACTTGGCTTATTATTTCTTTTATATAATCAGTAGCGCGAGCATATTTATTAACTGAAATAACATTTAAAGCTTTCATGTCTTTATGATATTCGTCTTCAAATTTTCTTGCTATAGTTTGCCAATCTACACCTTCTTTTTTTGCGCGATCGATTATTTTATCATCCAAGTCAGTGATGTTCTGTAGATAAAATACATCGAAGCCCTTATACTTGAGATATCTTGCTATCATATCAAACTGAATGTAAGTTTTAGCATGACCTAAATGTGAAAAATCATAGACAGTCGGACCACAAACAAACATTTTCACTTTTCTATCTTCTAATGGCTTGAAAATTTCTTTTTTTCTTTTTAATGTGTTAAAGATCTTGAGCATTTTATCACCTAAAAGCTCGGGGCGGGAATTTCAGGATTTTAATCCTTTTGAACCCACATAGACCGCTCTGCAGGCGGTTGCATAGCCGGATTCTGCCACCCGAGCTTAATTTATTATTAATCTTCAAATAATTTAGTGCTTAAGTATTTTCCACCTCCATCTGGCAATATAGCAACAATAGTCTTACCCTTACCAATCTCTTTTGCTTTTTTAATTGCAACGTACATTATTACACTAGAGCTCATTCCTATCAACAAACCTTCTTTTTTTGCCAATTCTCTTGCAATTTGGAAAGCTCTTTCTTTTTCATCTTCACTTATTTCTACGATTTCGTCAAAACTATCTTTTCTGAAAAGCCGAGTTGGATAAATTTCTTGCAGATTTCTCAAGCCCTGGATATTTACTCCAAGCTTAGGTAAAACACCAACAACTTTTATATTCTTGTCATATTCTTTAAGACGCATAGATATTCCGACACCAGTTCCAGCAGTACCGATACCAACCACAACTATGTCAACTTTTCCATTAGTTTGTTCAAGAATTTCTTTTCCAGTTGTTTGATAATGTGCCAAAATGTTTGCCGGATCTTTGAACTGATCTAGATCAATGTACTTTTCAGGATTTTCTTTTAGTAATTTTTGTTTAAGCTCAATCGCACCACCGGTTCCTTTTTCTCCAGGCGAGAGTATCAGCTCAGCTCCATAGGCTCTTATCATCTTCCTTCTTTCTACACTTACCGATTCTGGCATAATAATTGTGATCTTATATCCTTTAACTGCTGCTATCATAGCAAGGGCAATTCCCGTGTTTCCAGATGTTGCTTCAATAATCGTCTTCTCTTTATTTAACTTTCCCGCCGCTTCTGCGTATTCTATCATATAAAGAGCCGCCCTATCTTTAAGTGAACCACCGATATTATACCACTCTAATTTTGCGTACAATGTTGCATCGTTTGTTCCGGTGAGCTTATTTATTTTAATCATTGGTGTGTTCCCTATCAAATCAAAAATATTATTCGCAAACTTCAACCAATCACCTCAATTTTTTTCTAGATATAAAATTTTTGAATAACTATTTTCATTCATGTAATTAAAAAATATTTTTAAAACTAACTTTGGTTTAATTTTTTTCTTTAATTTTTCAATTTGTTTGAAATATTCATTCAATTTGTTTGGAGCTATTTTATTCTTTAAAGTAGAAAAAGTTTCAATTGAGGCAAAGACTATCGCCCATTTCCTACACCTTAAAATAACTCAGTTGTATTAAATATTTAAAGTTTTTGGTATAAAGTTGTTCAATCCCATTTTTCAGCACACTACAATAGAACAGGATGCGGGAGGTGGGATTTGAACCCACGAAGGCACTAAGCCACAGGGCATATCACGATTTGTTCTGAACCCTGCTCCTTTTCCTGACTCGGACACTCCCGCTTGATCAACTATCTAAAAGTTATTTTTGTGCCTCTACTTTTTTTGTTTATTTTAATTTTGTAAAATTTCATTTACAATTTATTCTTTGCTTAAAGCTTTATCAAATTATTATTGTTCAAAACTATAATTTGAGTATTTTTCAGTTTGTCAATCTACTTGAAAGTCTATACAAAATTTCCATTTTCTTGGTGCATAAGCCGAAACTTTTTTTATGTTTAGGATTTTTATATTTTTTTCAAATCTTTTAGCCTCAGTTTCCACTTCGCTTAAAATTTTTGAATAATCTTCCCCGACAGAATAGAAATTTATTATTCCATTTTTTTTCAAACACATAAAAGCAACTCCAAGGAAATTTTTTGCACTAAAGGGTAGAGGCATAACAATCCTATCAAACTTAATTCCAATCTTTTTAGCTTCTTCTTCAACATCTCCGCAAATTAAAAAAATTTTATGTGAGAGTTTGTTCTTTCTCACATTTTCTTCAGCATATTTATGTGCTTCTACATTTTTTTCTATACAAAAAATCTTTTCAATTCCTGGCTGTTTTTTTGCTATGGCTATAGCTATTGGAGCTATACCAGAAAACATCACCAAAACTTTTTCTCCAGGCATAACTTGCCTAGCTATTCTTTGCCTCTCTTCGGCTTCTCTTGGTGAAAAATAGACTTTTTGTGGATCAAGTTTTAGATTGTAACCATATTCTCTATGAATAACTTCAGTATTCGCTTCACCTGCTATGAGCTTGTATTCTCTTAACCTAAGTTCACCACTTCTTCCAGAAATTTTTTTCAAGACTGACTTAATATTTTTATGCTTTCTTATTATTTCATCAACTATTTTTTTCTCATCTTCTCCTTCTTTAATTTCGATAATTGCTACAGCTTTTTCCCTGTTGCCAATAATATCAAAACTCATTTCACCATTCACCTTAATTTAAATTATCATCTCATTATCTTGATAAAAGCCTATTTTTTTCAACAATTTTATTAAGGTCTGTTGATCTTCTTAAAATTTCAACAATCTCATCTCTATTCAAAATATCGGTTATACAATCATTTGCTGACATTGCTATATATCCAATTTTAATTTATTTTTCAACTGAATTTACTTTGATGAAATTATTTCCAATAGCTTGGTTTAAAGTGCCTGTACCAACCTCTCTATCAAGTAAGACAAGTTTTTCGGTTTTTTCTTCTAATCAAAAAATTGAACTATAATCAAATTACAGGTTTCGATGAAATTTTTCTTTAAATAAACTTTAGCTATTGCCAAGAAGCTCTTAAAAAATTTTCTATATTTTTCATTCACAAAGATTTGGTTCAATGAGTAAAATATCTTCGTTTTCTTCATGATCTTATCTTAGACAGACATCTTCTTCCACAAAAACTTCATAAATATCTTTCAGCCTATTATTGAATTATGCTTGCGCTAATAGGCTTGGGATTGTTTGATGAAAGAGATCTGAGTTTGAGAGGACTAGAAGAGGGTAAGAAGGCAGACAAAGTTTATATAGAACTTTATACAACTCTTTGGCTCGGAGATATGAAGAAGTTGGGGGAAATTTTAGGTAAGGAGGTAGAAGTGTTGGAGAGAAAAGATTTAGAAGAAAATTCTGTGGAAATTTTAAAAGAGGCTGAAAAGAAAGATGTAGCAATTTTTGTCGGTGGTGATCCTTTAGTTGCTACAACTCACTCAACATTAATCTTAGAGGCAAGAAAAAAAGGAATTAAAACTAAGATTATTCACAACTCTTCTATTGTTTCTGCTATTGCTGAGACAGGTCTTCATCTTTACAAGTTTGGCCCATGTGTTACAATTCCGCTACCAGAGAAAACAAAAGGCAATCTCCCAGAATCAATTTATGAAACAATAAAGATGAACAAATCTCGAGGATTACACACTCTATGTCTTTTAGACATAGATACTGATGAGAAAAAATTTATGGGCGTGAAAGAAGCGTGTAATATCTTATTAAGACTTGAGGAAGTGAAGAAAGATGGTGTTATAAGCTCAAATGATAGGCTAGTTGCCTTTTCTAAGGCAGGAAGCGATGAAGTAAAAATTTTCTTCGAGCAAATTAAAGATTTGATGAGAATAGAAATAGAATTGCCAGCGGTTTTAATAATCCCAGGTCCACTTCATTTTACTGAAAAAGAATTTCTTGATATTATTTCTTCTTCTCCTCTTTACTAACAAAAATTACTATTACCCCAACTATTATCAGAAGAACTACTATTGTTGCTATAGAAATCACAACATCTTCAGAAACATTAATAAGACCATTAAATCCTTCTGGGAAAAACACATTCGTTAACCCACTTGTTACAATCAATGTCAAGCCAATCAAAATACCAGCAACTAACAACCCACCAAGATATTTTGCACCAAGTTTTTCTTGAATCTTACCTGGCAAATCTGGCCCGAAGAATACCCCTACTATTAAGACAGCAAAAATTAACATAATAACCGCAATCATGCTTTGAAGGAAGAATTTGGCAAGCTGTTGCTCTATGTTTATTCCGGTTATAACAGGAGCTGCCAAGATCATAAAACTTGCGACTATTGCTATAATAGCATTTATTACAAGATTCTTTTCTGGTGGGCCAAAAATTTGAGACTTTCTTAGTAGTCCGTAAAGAACTGCCGACATAAGAATGAATGGCAATAAGAATGTAAAAAACCCAAGTTGCTGCAACTTCAATATCATAAACTCAAATGGATTTAACATATCTTCTTACCCCCGTTTTAGTGACGTCATTATAAAAATCAATATCAAACTAAAAATTAATAAACCAATCACTAAGATCGTTATATCAGTGGTAAATCCAAATCCCGGCGCAGGTTTATATCCAGCCCAAAGAACCCAAATTGTTCTAGATGTTATGAGTAATGCTAAAACCAAAGGAATTAACACATAAATAAGTGTTGGACCTTTTATATGTTCTGCAAGCATTTTTGGTAAATCAGGATAGAAGACACTTGCTATCAGAAGAGCAGCTATAAACATAATTGCTATTATACTTGCCTGAGTGAAAAACCTTGACATAGGCTCTATGAGACTGAATCCTGTGAAAATAGGGTAGATGGAAATAAAGAAAGCTATGAGTAGGGCAATAACGCCATTTACTGCAGCATTGCCTCCAAGGATTTTTGATTTTGTCAAGATTGCATAGAAAGTAATAAAAAAGAGGATTAAAAGGAAAACATCGAAAATACCAGAAACCCTAAAGCTTTGAATCATATCAAGGAAAGTATTTTGAGCTAGAACTGAAAAAGAAAATGCTATCAGGAATATAATAAGGACAATTGAAAAATTGAAGATTTTACCCATTTCTCTCAATTTTTATTTGATTTCTGAAAAATTTAAGTTTAAACAAGTTTCTTCATCCTTTGTACAACATCACTCAAAGCCCTAACACTTTCTATTAAAGCGGGCAAAGCATCCTTGAAAGCTTTTTCCAGACCGGATATTCTTGTTTCCAAATCATTCAAAATAGTTTTTAACTCCTCCAATCTTGTAAGGATCAACTGCTCGCCACTCGTCTTAGATTTTGTAAGCTCATTCAACTGTTCGTATATCTCAATAAATCTTTTTTCCAGCTCAGAGTACTTTATCATAAATTCTTTCAATTTATCATTAAGTTCAGCTGTTCTTTCCCTAACTATAAAATCTATATATTCTTCTGTTGTGTATGTTTGTGATGGTTGAGAAGCATAAGTTGGTGTGGTATAATAAGAATAGTCTTGAGGTAAAGAAGTTTCAGGAACTTCTATTGCAGCTTGTTTTGGTTGTAATTCTTGAAGCTTAGGCAACTTTAGCGAACTTTCTGTTACGGATGATGTGCCACTAACACCAGCTTTCAAAACCTCTGTCAAACCAGCGTCGATTTCTTCTGGAGAGTAGCCTTCTTTCCTAAGTATATCAATTATCTCAACTTCTGAAAATCCTTTTGAAGAAAGTTCTTTTATTCTTTCAACAGGCACGCCTTTTTTTGTAAGCTCCGGCTTATGTAAAAATGGTAAAGGCATAGTTCTCCCTTATTATTATTTCTGTTTTTTAAATACAAATTTATGCTCTTTTTGGCTTCTCTTCAAGGATCCTTTCCAACTCGTCTCTTGTAACAAATTTTGATGTTACAGGGTTGACGATATCTATGAAGGCCTCTATTTTTTTAATGTCGCTTTTGAGTGCAGCTTTGCCAAGTTCTTTGTTTATTCTTAAGATTTCATTTTCTATTGAATTCAATCTATCTGTAAGGGAAGAAATTTTTTGGGAAAGTTTATCCAGGCCAACTTTCAAATTAGTGAGTTGATTTAAAACGGTCTCTTCTATACTACTTACCCTACCATCTATCCTTTCGAGTCTCAGCTCCACATTTTTTATTCTACTACTATATTCATTCAATCTCTTTACTATTTCATTTATTAAAATCTCTATACCAGCCTCTTTTGTGACCATACTATCAATAAACATTTGTTTTGTAGAATAGATAAATTAATTGTATGGTTGACTATGAGGTTGTTGAAAATACGGTTAGAATCAATGCTATTAATTGGGCCATAGAGCCTAGCATAGAAGATTCAGAGGCCTGCATGGCAGTTGTCATAGATATTTTACTTGAGACTAGAGCTGTTGAAAGGATTATCATTGTTGAAGCAAGAGAAAGGGAATATGATTATGGGCAAGTTAAGCTTCTCAGGGAAATAGCAAACGCCTATAACAAGATTTTGAATGAAGATAAGCTTTTATCTATAAGTGAATTTGGCCCAAAACATTGTGAGAAATTTTTTTCACAAAGATTTTCAGAGCTTCAGTTTCTTGTGACTCAAGTTTTGAGGAAAGATCCAGTAGGAGCTTATTTGATGCTTCAAAAAATGATTTCTAAAGAAAAAACAATGTTAGAAAAATCACAAAATCAAGAAAGGCTTTGTCATATAGAATATTTGGAAAGGGTTTTACTACCCATGGAAAATATCTTATCAAGATGCAGCTTGATTCAAATTTTCAAATCAAATCCTAATCAATTTAAACTTGGGGACAGGAGCTTTTACAGAAAGGTTTTTAGGCCCCTAATAAGGCCAAACTTTATGTTAACGCGTTATATGATTATACCACCAAGAGACGGAATTCCGGTTCAAAAATATTTTGTAGGAAAAACATCTGTTGAAATTTTCAGAATCCCTGGGAAAATAAGATATTATTATCATATAATCCCTCCAGAATTCACTTTGAGTGAAGAAAAGTATATGATATTAGATTTGGCTAGAAGATATCTTGCCGAGCATAGGCCTTCGGAAAGAGAATATACCGAACCTGAAAAGACAAAAGAAATTTTTATGGGTATAGGTAGAGATTTAATAAGAGATATAGCTAGGAGTAGAGGAGTTAAACTCTCACCCCAAGAAGTTGAAGAAATGGCAGACATACTTTCAAGATATACAGTCGGGTTTGGTATTCTTGAAGTTCTGCTTGCGGATGAAAGAGTTCAAGATGTTTACATAAATTCACCAGCAGGATCTACACCAATTTTTATTAGCCATGCTGATTTTGAGGAGTGTGAAACCAACTTGCTTCCAACTAGAGAGGATGCAGAATCTTGGGCCACAAGATTTAGACTCTACTCAGGAAGACCTTTAGATGAAGCTAACCCAGTTTTAGACACAGAAATTTTGGTACCTGGTGGGAGAGCAAGAGTCGCAGCAATAACAAGGACTTTATCTCCTTATGGTTTAGGCTATGCTTTTAGAAGGCATAGAGAAAAACCATGGACTTTCCCACTTTTCATAAAGACAGGTTTTTTTGATTCTTTGTACGCAGGTTTAATGAGTTTTATTATTGATGGTGGAAGAAGCTTGCTTGTTGCTGGAGGGCGAGGCTCGGGCAAGACAAGTCTTTTGGGAGCTATAATGCTCGAGGTTATGAAGAAATTTAGAATTGTGCTTGTCGAAGATACACTAGAGCTCCCAGCGATTCAGCTAAGAGATCTTGGTTATAATATCGAGAGGCTTAAATCTAGGTCTGTAATAACTAGAGTCGAATCAGAGCTTCCAGCTGAAGAGGCTCTGAGAACTGCTTTGAGACTTGGAGATTCTGTTCTTATTATAGGTGAAGTAAGATCTACAGAGGCTTCAGCTCTCTTTGAAGCTATGAGAATAGGGGCTTTAGCTAATCTTGTTGCTGGTACCATTCATGGTGAATCTGCTTATGGTGTTTATGATAGGATAGTGAATGATTTAAAGGTACCATCAACCAGTTTTAAAGCTTTAGATGTTATAACAATTTGTAATCTACTCAAAACACCAGATAGTTTAAGAAGATTTAGACGTGTTACAGAGCTTACAGAAGTTAGAAAACATTGGAAGCAAGATCCTATGGATGAAGAAGGTTTTGTCACATTAATGGAATATTCTGCAAAGGAAGATAGATTAAAACCAACAGATGTTTTGATAAATGGTGAAAGCCAGGTTTTAGATGAAATTGCCAAGCGTGTGAGAGAATGGAAAGGGAATTGGGATGCTGTTTGGGACAATATTTTATTGAGAGCTAAGATAAAGCAAACAATACTTGATTTTGCCACTCAATTAAACAGAGATGACATCCTCGAGGCCGCTTTTGTAATTGAATGCAACGAGGCTTTTCATATAATTTCAGAACAAGTGAGGCAAGATGTTGGTGGTTTGGATTCAAAAATGATTTATGAAAGATGGTTGAATTGGTTTAAGGAGAGAATTAAATGATAAGCGACTATAGAAAATTTTTAGAGTCAGAATACGCTTACAGAAGACTTTCACTTTATGAGAGACTTTGTAATTTTTTCGATAAAATAAAAATACCGGTTCCAAAAGATTTGAAAGAGAAATATCAAAATGAAATAAATTTTTGTCATTTGAGAGTTACACCTAATGGCATATTATCCCTAGCTATATTTTTACCTTTTATAATTTTCTTTTCTCTCATTTCGATTTTTTTTGTTTTTAATCTTCTTTCTGAATCTATAATATTACTAACGTTTTTGCTTTTTGTCATGATCACTTACTATCTTTTTACCTACACCTCTTTTTTGGTAAAATATTTCAGGTCAAGTGCAGCCACAGAGATGACATCAGCAATAATTTATATGGCAATTTCTATGAGAATTCAATCAAATCTTGAGACTGCAGTTGCTTTTACAGCCCAAAATTTGAGTGGCACACTTGGTTTAGATTTTAAGAAAATTCTATGGGATTTAGAAACGGGTAAAATTATTTCAGTTACACATGGTATAGACGAAATAGCAAAAAAATGGAGAAGTGAAAGTGAAGAGTTTGTTGATGCACTTTCTCTTCTCAAGACATCAATCAATGAACCAGATTCTAAAATGATATCACACATAGATGAAGCAGTAAAGATCATGATCAAAGGTACGAAAGCAAGGATGAAAGAATATGTCTTATTGCTTAAAACACCACTTAGAATTTTGAATGCTTTTGGTATTTTGATGCCAATGCTTGGTTTGATCTTTTTCCCATTGATTGTGATTTTCATCCCAGAAATAGCTAAAGCAGAACTGCTCGCCTTTTCTTACATAATTCTTTTACCTTCCATTGTCTACATGTTTCTTAAACAATATTTTTATGCAAAACCTTACTCTTACCATCACGTAGATGTCTCTAAAATTGAGAGATATAAAAAATCCAAAAGAAATTTTTTGTTGATATCAGCAGCAATACCAATAATATTATTACCAATTTTTGTCTATAAACTCTCAATATACACTTCTATCTTTTCGTTCGAACAGTTTCTTTATTCATATATGATTATATTTATTTTGTCTAGTTCAATAGCACTCTATTCTCTATTATCAACTTTAAGATATCTGAAAGAAAATAAGGAAATTTTGGATGTAGAAAATGAATTACCGACTGTCATTTACCAATTAAGTATAACATCTACAACAGGAAAACCCATAGAAAAAAACATAGAAGAAATTATACCAAAAATAGAAACTTTGAAAATAAGTAAAATGTTGAAAAAAATAATCTCGAATATAAAGATGTTTGGAAAAAGTTTCGATTCTGCAGTTTTTGATGAAAAGATTGGTGCAATAAATTTTTATCCATCAAAAACTATTGAGATGACGATGAGATTAATTGTGGATGTATCAAAGAAAGGTTCTATGTTCTTGTCTATGGCTTTAAAATCTGTATCAAATTTCTTTAGGGACGAAGTTGAAGTCAGTAAGATGACTGAAGAAATTCTTTCCGATACAATTTCTGACATGGAAATTCAGGCTTGGGTTTTTGCACCATTATCAGCTGGTGTGGTTGTTGGATTGATGTCTATAGTGATTTATGTTTTCTCTCTTTTCGGACAAAATTTTCTAGAATTAGAAGCATTCCTCAGTAAAAGTGGTCTTGGAGGCATCAGCATGTCATCATTTTCTTTCCTTCTAAATATAGGAAAACAAGTGCCATTTCATGTTTTTCAAATCATAGTAGGGTGTTACATGGTTGAAATAGTTGTAATTATTTCTACATTTCTTGGGGAGCTGAAGTACGGAAAAGACGAAATAAATAAAATATTTTCTATCGGCAAAACTATATTAGTTTCACTTCTTGTTTATTCTGCAATTGTATTTGGCATCTATTTTGGCATTAATGCTTTCATACAAATACCGGAGTTATGACTATGAACAAAAAAGCTATAAGCAAAGTGCTTTTAACTTTAGGTATTTTGCTATTGATTGTTCTTGCTATAGCTCTATATATTATAATTTCAAAAAGAATAATAGAAAATTTAATCATAAGAGGATTATAATGAAGGGCCTCGAAATGGAAATAATAAACATTGTTATATTGATAGTGGCAATAGCCCTCTTAACAATAGTTGTTATGAAATTGGTTCCACAATTTGGGAACTTCATCACAAGTTCACTAAAATCAATCAAAGAAATTATTTGTAAACAGATGTTTTTGTTTTGCTAATTTATTTATTTAGACCTAATTTTATATTATGAAAAAAGGCGTGACAGGAGAGAAAGCGGTTTTCTTCATTGGTGCTGTTATTTTCTTAGGCATAATTTTTTTTGTTTTGTTCAGATATTTCCCTACTCTATATAACTCAATTCTTTTAAATTTAGGAGTAGTCAAACAAAACGATTTGGAGAAAGCCATTTTATGTTCCATTCATAGATGTTTGGATGGTTGTATGAGTATGAAAGTTCAAGAATTAAGCTGGGAAGAAGATGGAAAAAAGGTCAATTGTTTTGAAAAATTTTGTTCAGATTACAAGCCTTCCGGAGAGGCCGTTGGCTGTACTTGTAAAGAAGATTCCTATTATGATGAGATGACTGGAGATTATAAAAAATTTAAACTTTGTTATCCCATAGGTTGTAAAAACAAAAATTCACAGGGTGACTCATTCACAGTTGAGTGTGAAAGATCTGAGGATTGTGTAAGAGAGATTATAACAGATACTAGACTCAGGATTTGTGGAGACTATTATCCCGTTAATATAGACTTAGACAAGCCACAAAAAGTGGAAATATCGCATTTAATTGTTGAGACCAGACCAGGCGAAGATGTGGGCGGTATAGTAGTTATAAAAGATACACCCTTAAACGACTATAGCATAATTCATTACTTAAGACAGCAAGGTGTTGACAGGGTATTAGCCATTCGTAGAGATTCCATAACAGCATATGGTGATGTAAAAAACGAACCTCCTGAAACACTTATACCAAAACCAGAAGAATTACAAATGCCGACAATATATAAAAACATGGAAGTTGGTACAAGAGGAGGTAAATTTACGGTCTATATAACAACACAAGAATTTGGATTTCCATTCTCAGGAACAATTACTTATTTGGTTTCATCTGTTAAAAGTTAGAGGATAGGATGAGAGGAGTGTCATCAAATGCAGTTTTTATTTTTATTACAATAACTCTGCTCGTTTTTATTTCCTCATTAATCTTTTGGAGATGGTTAAATATTCAAAACATTTTAGCCAATGAGATGAGTTGTAAAAACAAGCAGATAAACTATTGTATTGCTTTATCGAATAGAGAAGATGTTAAGTGGGAAGAAATGAATCCTAAGAGCGGGTGTGAAATTCTTGGGTTTATCAAACCAACTGAACAAGAATGTAAAAATCTATTAAATTCAGGAGTTTAGATTTATATTTATTTTCAATTCAAGATAAATTAAATAAATGAAATTCAAGGGAATAACAACCAACACAATTTTTCTTCTAGTTTTCATAGCTTTGGTTACCACAACTTCTTTATTAATCTTCTGGAAGTGGGTAGAGATGGGTCCAGGCAGTATTTCTGAAAGGTCTTGTAAGACAAAACAATACAATTTCTGTATGGATTGGAGGATCAAGAATTATAAAACCGAAGACAAGCCAAACTGGTCCCAAATCCCACCAAAAGGAAACGATTGTGCCAAATTTGGCGTATATGAACCGAGTAAATATGAGTGTGATGAAATTTTAAGGTGAGTAAAATGAAAGCTGGAGCAGAAACTTCGATAATAGGAATAGTAGTAGTGATGCTAACTACAGTTGCACTTTTCATTTGGGCTTCTAAAGAAATCTTTAATTTTATTACACAAATATTCTCAGAAGCTTCTGCGTTTAATGTTGCAACACAACTTTCAAATCTAATGACAGTTTCGGGTTCTTCATATTTTTCTGAGATTATCTATACTCCTACAAAAGATATTACTTATAACATACAAATTAAATCAAGATTATTGAAAATTAAACCAAATTTTGATGTACCATACGCAGAAAAGTCTTCAAGTGTGCAACCATTTGCAACTAATTTTTCAGACTATAGTTTTTCTAATGTTAACTCATTCACCATAATCAAAAGAATTGTTGGTGATGAATTTGAATATGAACTTCATGCTAAGAAAGAATAAAGGGTTAACCATAACTTTAAGTGCGATTTTAGAGGGTCTTTTACTTTTTGGAATAATTGCACTTCTTTTATGGATTTTTATATCGAGAATTTTTGAGGTTCATGTAATTAGTGACCAAATATCTATAGAAAGGAAATCACTCAATCTAGCAAATATCCTTATATCTTCAGATAAGCTTTGCTACGAATCAAACGGAAAAATTTATAGAGGTATATTAGATGCGAATAAACTTGATACATTTTTTGTAAAAAATGATTATCCAATTCAAGTAGATATAGGTATAGGATATCCTAACTCTATTAATATTGTTAGTGTGGTTGATTTGGAATCTTGCAATCCAGACTGTTTATTTTCTTATGGTGAGTGTGAAAATTCTTTTTGTGATGGGTGGTTTGCCTATCTTTCGGCTCCAATATCTTTAGAGGGATTTTCAACTTCAAAATTCTTTACATGTATGATAGAAAATTTTAAACCAATGAGAGCAATATTTGGTTGGTATCATCAAGATTTAGAAAAATGTGTCAAATATTCACAAGAATCTACTGGTATATCTATTTTTTATACAAAAGGGGCCCCAGTTAACAATGGTTTACCAATTTTAATAAGATATACAAATGGAGAATTGCATATTGGCAGAATATTTGTCTTGGTGGTTGGAATATGAAAGCCATAATTCCACTAGCCATAGGAATATTAGGAATAATTAGTGTGACCACATTTATTATGTTGGTGATACCTATTTTGACCATGAAGATCCACCTGAGCATTATACTTACAGATATATACGATTCAAATGCAGTCGATTTGCTTACTCTCTCTCTAATTTCTTATAAGTATGACCACAATCCTTATTATAAATATCTAGCAGAGGATGATACACAAGTTATTCAAGAATTTTTAGGAAATTTTAAATTAATGCAAAATAAGTTTGGGATAGAAAAAAGACATAAGACCATATATATTTTCGTCCCATACGATCAAAAGTCTAAATACGGTAGTCTTGTTAAAGAAATTAGCTTAGGTGAATAAATGAAAGGTATAGCTCCCTTTGTGATAGGCCTTTGTGTGGCAATTGCTTTAATTATTGGTGAAGCAGTTTTTTTAAACACTTTTATAGAAGAGAGAATAGCAAAAGAGTCTATTGCAAAAGAAGTTGATTACTTGAATGCAGTTGATAGGGTGGGTATGATAAATAGGGGATTGCCGTTTGCACTCTACTACTCATTTAAAGAAGCTTTGAGAGAGGGGGGATATGAAAGTTTTCTAGATGTTCGCTCAAATGAGGAATTTAGTAAAAATATATTATTGATTTTTGATGATTATGTGAGTGAAATAGAAAGGAAGACTGGTGTGATAATCCCAAAAGGGACTGTTAAATTATCTTTTTATGAGAACCAAATTCTAATGAGCTTCGAATCACCTAGTTTTATGGAATATAAACATGAGTCTAAAGATCTGAAATTCAAAATTTTTGAAAATGTTAACACAACAATATGGGTTTGCACCGAATATATTTTGTCAAATTACGAGTGTTATTACAATCCATGTAAAGATTTTTATTATGATTTGAGTAATTGTGATTCTTGCGCATACTATTTTTATAGAGATCGAAAATATTGTTGTGGGTACTTGAATGTTTGTTCTACAGAAGTTTGTGGACCAGCAGAGATAATACATTATTCTTGTTATTCAAGTGGGTGTGCTGATGGCGTTTCTTATATTTGTGATAGCGAATATGCTTGTGAGTCGGTTGGTTGTCAAGGAAATATTTATCACTGCACTTATGACGGCTCTACATGGCAGTGGAGAAAAAGCAAGCCCACAGAAATATGTGATGACAATATAGACAATAATTGCGATGGTTATATAGACTGTAATGATAGAATGTGTTTTAATAACACAATCTGTTTGAAAGAATCTTAGATTTAAATATAAAAATAAAAATATACATTATGGGGAAAGGCTTAGATGCACCTGTGATGATCGGTATAATTCTGGCTATAATAGTAGCTGGAATTATAATTTACTTTTTATGGTCTAAAGGATTTTTACCATTCTTGAGTGGAGGTGACGAATCTACTTGTAGAACTTATCTTATTTCAGCATGCAGTGGTGAAGAGAAATTCTGGGCAAGAGCCGATGTTGCAGGTTGTAAAAGATTTTTCACGATAATAGGCCAAGATAGTTTCGAGTCATGTTCATCCGATTTTGATTGTAGATATAATTTGTGTAAAAAATTATTACCATAACAATAAGAATAAAATATGAGATATTTAGAACTATATAGATAATTTATTGGTTTAATCTTTCTATACATTTTTCTGTTCTTGTATATGGCACAATATTTTTAGAGTAATAATCACCAGTTCTTTCATAAGTTATTGTTAGTTCTACATCAACATGTTTCAAAGCATTGCTTACTATTATTTTATCATTATCACCTTCCTTCTTTTTTAAAATCTCACATAAACCACTTTCACCAACAAGCTCATAAATTTTATCCCAATATTTACTCCAATTTAATTTCGATTCATTTTGATTCAAATAATTTGGAGTTTCCTTCTCACAAAAGTACTTTAAGCCGCTAAATGTTACATTGTTTAATTCTACTATTGTATTTTTCTCCAAATCCTTAATAGTAGTTTTTACAAAAGGGGGTGTAACTGAGCATATCTTACCGCCTACTTCAGAACCATAGCTCATTATACCTTCAGGCACGATTTCTGTAATATCCCTACAGCTTATCACATCCACACCAATCTCTTCTATAAGTTCAACCCCATTCTCCTTGTTGATTGTGTGAATAACTGTATCAATAGGTTCAAGTTTAAAATCTTTAATTTTTATAGTACCACCTTGGTTCTTGAGTGTAACATAAACACTTACATCTTCTATATATTGATGAATAGATGCTATGTAAGGATTTGGCAAGAACTCAATTATTACGCTTAAAGGCCCTTGGACAAGTTCTGTTGATCGTGCAGGAGATGTTATTGTTTCTGAATAATATAAACTACCATTACCTATAAAAACACCATCATGCTCGACAGTCATCTTAACTTTTATATCGTTTTTTGAGCAAGTTAATTCCACCCAATCTACACATTTGCATTCAAAAAAATCTATCTTTACACAAGCTGATTTAGGATCTTTACACTTTTTTTCCTTAGAACACTCTATTTTTTCTTCCATTTCAGTTATTTTGTTCATACCTTTGGCCAAACCCAAATATAGAGTATTATATGGACAGGTGTCTTCTACCACTGTTAACTTTTCTGGGTCGATATATACTGTATCCTGATAATATGCTTTTGAAGATAAAGTGCTTTTTCTTACTTTGTAGGGATGAGAAAAAACAACACCAGATCCATAAGAACTAAGCATACCGACCTGAACATCAAAATATATGTCCGACTCGTAGTTGTTTTTTACCGTATATGTAAATTCATATGGCTCACCAGCATACATTGTTTCAGGTGTTTCTATATTTACGCTTATACCACCACTTACAGGAATCTTAACTGTTTTAATTGGATCTATTCTTATCTCTTTAGATCTACACAAAAATGTACCATAAATAAATGGAATCTTTTTACAGAAACTGTAGTATGATTTGGGGCTTATAATAGGAATAATAATTAACATTATCAAGATTGTTATGATACATGAAATTAAAGCAAATTTAAAAGGTGTAGTTAATAAAGCCACAGTTATAAAAACTATTAGAGTGAGAAGGAATGCTAATAATGCAACTAAGGTACCAAATCTAGTGGATATTACCCAAAAACATTCTTGAGAACCGCAGTTGATAAAAAAGGTTAAAGATAATAAAAAAATAATTAAAATACAACCAACGACAATTTCTTCCAGAAACAATATTTTTAAAAAAAATAAAATAGCCGTAATTGTGATTAAAATTATAGCTATAGGTAAAATTATTTCTCTAATTTGGATAGGAAAGAAGATTAATATAGGAATTATAAAAGCTAAAAAAACTTGTATGATTTTTTTTCTTGATTTAGTGAAATTAGTCGAAAAAATTGTTTTTTTCATTGTTTCATATATTTTTTCAGCTTTTTGTTTTCCAATATCTTTAATTTCATTTGTTTTTTCTACAGATCTTAAAAAATCACCAGCAGCAGAATATACTAAATCAAGTTCTTCAATCTTTCTCTTTCTTATATTGCTCGTCATCAATATCTACAATTTTAATTTAATCATTAATTTAGAAATAGTTTAGACGACCTTAATTTCTGTTTTAGTTTTATCAAGATATGCGTAACTTACTGTAAAATTAATTGAAAAGTCAGAATATTTGTCGATTTGGGATGCTACGACCCTACAAACAATACTCTTGGCACCGTTAGCAAGTTTTACTATTTCACCGTTTGAAGAATCACACTCCAAAGTTGAATTGCTAGAATAGCTAAATGTAACATAGTCTTTATCTCTTTCTGTTGGCGGATACTTGCTATTGTTTTTGTAAACTTCACCCAAACCGACATTTTTTATCTCCAACACAAAAGGAAACTTTTCCGTCTTTTGAGTCAATATAAATGGTTGTTGGAGGTGTATTTCTATCAATACTGGTGTGTTTTTACTTATTGTTGAAAACAATATAGCAGATTTTTCTTTAATTTTGTTTCTTTCTTCATGACTCAAAGTATTTAAGTAGTCGTTGTTATAAACTCTCAATTTTATATCTGACTTTGTTTTCATAAAGTAAAAGATATTTGCTGTTGGTGTGAAATTTTTACTTTGTTGTGGGGCATAAGCTATCCAAGAGAATTTATATATGTCATTAGGTAAAAGCTCTTTAAGTTCTTGTAATTCGTTTTCTATTCTCCATTCATTTAAATTCAAAAGCTGAACTTTTATACCTTCTGCTACTTCAGAAGCGAGATTTTTGATATTCAGAATAAAAGTCACAGGCGATGAAGCTTTTACTTGTTTTGTGCTGATAGTGAGGGCTGTACTTAAACCTACATTAGAAACTTTTTGAGTTTCGGTTTGATAAATACACCCAGATAGAAAAACTATTGCTGATAATAAAAACAAAAAATGCATTTTCATAATTAATATTTTTGTATTTAATTATTTAGGTATATTAGATATGATTTTTAATTATGAGTTCAAAACATTTTGAAAAAATATGTGAAATACTTGAAATCGTAGCAGATTATTATGACACACCGGAACAAGCTCTAGAAAAGCTCTTTAAGTATGATGGAGCACCAAGTTCCGTAGAAGAAATAGATATTTATGTCCAAGCTATTTATCAAAATATTTTTTTAAGAAGCTTGGGTTTCAAGAGGGTTTTCCCGGGAATAGAATACGACACAATTATAAAAAATTTAAAAAACCCTCTAAAGAAAATTTTCGAAAAAACATCGAGGAAATTAATCCTTATTGGAAATATTAAAGAGGGGATGGTCGGAATTAATCCCATCTTCAGGAATTTATACGATAATTTAAAAAATGGTTATATCTTAAGAGATGATCATTACTGTAAAGATTTAAAAGTTGAAGTTATTTATGGACCAAATTCTTTAGGCTTTAAGGGCGTAGAACTTTATTTATCTTTAAGTATTTTTGAAGAACCTTGGAATCTTTTTTTGGTTTTCAGCGAAAAAGATGCTTCTCGTTTAGGATTAAGTTTGGAAGAAAATAAAATTATAACAAACTACAGAATTAAAGATCACTTGGACGGCTCGGTTTCTATTGAAATTTTTAAACCAGAGAAAAAATTAAGCTTTGGTACACAACTTCCAGAGCTTTTTTCTGAAATAAAAGAAAGCGCAGAAAAATTAAGAATACTTGTAACAAGCAGGTTTGAACCTTATGAGAAAGCTAAATTAGTAAGAGATAGGTTGATTGAAAAACTGGAAGAGATGAGTCTTGAAAATGAGGATTTTTATAAAAAACTAGAGGAAACAAAAAAAGTAGATCAAACCGTTCCACCAAATATGCCATTATCTCAAATTGATTCAAACTATTCGATGCTTTTCGAATCGGCTTTAATAGAGCTGGAGGATTACATAAAAGAAAGAGAAAAAACTATGGAAAAGAAGAGAAAGAAATTTATAGAGATGATAATGAAAAAATAATCTCTTCAAGTTCCTTTTTTCTCTTTTTCTTGATGTGAAATGCTGGGTCGAAGGTTTTCATAATTTTCACAATTTCTTTCAATTCTTCTTTTTTTAGATTTCCTTCTTTCAATTTTCTTCTTAATTTTCTGCATTTTTCTTCTATTCTTGTTGTTAAACTAGGGAAAAGGAATTCAAGAGAAATAAATTCTTCAATATTATCTAAAATATTTTCAGGATTTTTGTAATTTGATAAATTTATTCTTTCAGCAAGTCGTATTATTTCTTCTGCTTCTTCGGGTTTGTGTAAGAATGGAAAAATTTTAGATCTTCTGTAGAGTGTTAAATAAGGTTTTATCTTTCTAAAATCTTTCCTCAACTCAGGAGCGTTTACCACATACTCATTTTTCACTACAAATTTTTCTAAATCTTCTCCAACAAAGAGCACAGCTCCAAGCTCAGAACCAACTTTAGCTACAAGAGGTTGTTCAAAAGGTGACAGGTCGTCAGTGATATAAAATATATTGGGTCTGTTAAAATCTGTTAATAGAGAGAGATTACAATACGTTCTTGGAAAAAAATAATAACCCATGCTTTTAGCTTTATTTTCACTCAAATTTAGCCAAGAATTTAGAAATCGATTATTCTTATCGAAGTAGAATTCTGTTGCAGCTATGTTTTCATTTTCAATCCCAATTCTTCTCCTAGAAATTTCTTCAATAGCAAGTTTCGGTGAGCCACTGTTTATGCCAACAACACAATTCATATTTTCCAAATCTGATATAGCTTCAGCAGCATAAGGAACTATTTTTATGTTTTTACTTTTCCCCGTTTCTATACAAGCTTCGATAAATTGATTTTTTGTTAATTCACACTTTCTTAAAATTTCGTCCAGATTCTCGTGCAGCTTACTGAAATTTTGGGGGGACCTTTCTATATCTTTTATACATTTTTCTATTTTGTGTAAATTTTTATTGATGTTCTTATTCACTATTGGTAGCTGGTTGAAGTAGAACTCTTCAAACACTGTTAGGCTGTTTTCCGTTGTTAATGTTTTATCAAAATCGTTCATAAGATATAATATAACAAAATTAAAAATATCACAAGACTTATTTTTAAGTTTGATTTCATAATCTAATACTGGCTTAATTTTTTCTATGGAATCTAAATGGTAGAGAATTGACCACTTTAAATACTCATACACATTTTTAATTTTTTTTGTGAATAGTTAATCTCTACCCTTCATTTTAATATTTTTTCTAGTCCGCTCAATAAATTACATTAGAGAAATGTGTGTCCTTATTCTGAGGCAAAGGCACGTCAACACAATAAATTGATACTTTTAATATTTGGTCTAGTGTAACTACCAGTTATTTTTCCGTCAAAAAAGTAACTATTAGTGATGTTGAATTTCTAATAGGATAGAGCCTTATTCTTTTAGAATATCTTGCACCACACAAATTTCTGATTTTTCTATGGATAAGGGATTTGCAATGTAAAAATCTATGGAAATTTTAACTCTAATTGAGCCTAACAATTTTTCGTTTAAAAGTTTAATTTTTTATGTTTTACCACCATTTAATGGTCATACATTTAACTACTTGTGTCTTTCTATTTTACAAAAACAGCATATATTACTCATTGAATCTAAATTTATTTTATGGAGATATTTGGCCTAGGTTTTCAAGATTTAATCTTCTCACTTTTTTTACCTTTCCTGTTCTTCTCCCTTTTGATTTACATTTTATTAAAAAAATCAAAAATTCTGGGCGAACAGACTGAAAGGCTTAATATTCTTTTGGCTTTGATTATTTCTGCTCTTGGTATATTTTCTCTATACTATATGGGTCTTACAACATGGCTTCCTTATCTTGCCGCTTTTTTAGCATTGGCAGCCTTCCTACTAATTTATTTTTATGGTATTGGAAATTTCGTTTTGAAAAAAATGGATTTTTATGGAATTGAAAAAAATGAAAAGAAAAAATTTGATACAGGGGTAGAAAATTGCAAAAAAATATGGGAAAGTTTTGAAAGGGAAACAAACCCTGAGAAAAAAATAATGTTTTTGGGTGAAATGAAGAGTGAGGTAGAAAAACTTAAATCTCTTGCGGAAAAACTTGGAATGGATCTCTATAGCTTTGACTGGTACAAGAAGTACAATGAAATTATTAGTAAGCTAGGTGAAAGCTAATGATGGAAACAATTTTTCAATCATTGCTCTTCATTCTAAGCTTTTTAATTTCTTATGCTTTTTTAAGAAAATCTAAAGTATTCCACTCTAAAATAAATTTAGTTATTTCAATTGTTATAGGATTTTATGTACTTTTTGCTTCAATTTATTATTTTGAAAATTTGCTTCAAATTTTAGCATTTTTATTTTTCTCACTTTTCATAGCTTTTTTTATTGCTTTATTATATCTCTCTAGAAGAGGGGGATAAAAAATAAATTTTTTATAATACCCAACAAATTCAAACTTATATTCTTAACAGTCTAAATAAAATTTATGTGGAAAAAAGCCCTTTCATTACTATTCTTCTTATTTCTTTTTGCTAGCTCAGCCTTTGCTCAAGATATCGCTTCTCAGTTAATTTATATTCTAACACGGTTTGTTAGCATAATCTTCATTCTCATATTCATAATAATATTGCTTGCCGTGGGTGGGGTGTTACCAAAGCCAAAGGGTAGAATATCATTAACTTTAATACTTTTCATCATTTTAATAGTTCTTTTATTCATAATACCACAATTCATTCCGTTTCCAGAATATCTTGAAGTCCCACAAAGTTTTAAATATCAACCTATACCAGAACCAGCTCAATATATCCTAGAGTTGATAGGTTTGCCAAGGGAATGGGGATATGTACCAGCCATAATTTATCTTTTTATTTTACCGTTTACAGCAATTTATACTCTTGTTTGGGCATTCTTAACTTCCCTTAAAATTTTTGAAGAATTGCCAAGAGTGAATAGAATTCTTGCTGTTATAATAGCATTTATGACAATTCCTCTAGGTTGGTTCACAAAAATAGTTTTGGTTCTTTTCAGCTTTATGGGTGCTTGGTCTGTTGTTATTTTTGCCGCAACATTTATTTTTGGAGCTTTCTTCCGTGGTGTTAGTCGTCTAGCTAAGGAGCGTGCTGAGTATGAAAAATATTCTTATAGCATCAGGAGAAGAATAGATCAGATGATAGATAGGTTAGAAAATATAAAAAATTTGCCGGAAGGTGATGTTAGAAGAACTGAACTAACATCTTTTCTTTCAAACTTCGAAGCCGATCTAAGGAGTTTTAATCTTTGGCAACAGGCATGGAACGCCAGGGATTCACCAACAAATGTAAACATAGATGCTTTATTAAACGAATTGAGAAATATAACAAGAAGATAAGTATACACAACTTAAATAAGCTTTTAAATATTTTTACACTAAAATTAAATAATTCAATAACAAAACAATTGCCAAAAAACAGGAGGTGTGGTTGAATGGCAGAAAAATCAGAAGACAATGTGATCTTCGTGGGTAAGAAGTCTTCTATGGCTTATGTGTTGGGAGTAATAACTCAATTTAACAATGGAAAGAAAGAGGTTCAAATAAAAGCGAGAGGTAGAGCAATTTCCAGGGCAGTGGATGTTGCAGAAATAGTAACAAGAAGGTTTGTTACAGATGCTAAGGTTAAGAACATTGAAATAGGGACAGAAGAAAAAGAACTTGAAGACAAGACGAAGATCAATGTGTCAACAATAACAATAACGCTTGGGAAGTAAACTTTTCTTCCCTTTTTTTATCTTTCAAGAATGAAAGTCTTTTTATGTATTGGAATTTCTTTTACTTGCTGAATTAACATTTCTCTTCTATCACCAACACCAATTATACCATTTTCTTCAAAAACTTCTTTTGCTCTTTCAAGTTTCCTTGACTTTTCTGCAAATATTGTTAGCAGTTTTTCCCCTTTAAACACTTTATCATTCAGCTTCTTGTAAAGTAGTAGACCCGCGCCTTTATCTTTTGGTGAGCCCGCAGCCCTTGCAACTTCATTTATTCCAACATTGTTAAGCCAAAGGACAATCCCACTTTTTTCAGCAATTATATCAAGCTTATTTTGGCCGATTTGAATTTCTTCTGGTCTAATCTTTTTATTTCCTCCTTGGGCTGCAATTATTTCCCTCATCTTCTTTTCAGCTTTTCCAGAATTCAAGATTTCAAGAGCAAGCTTATAACCATCTCTTTTCCCAACCATCTCAAACAATATTCCAGCCAAATGCGCAGCTTTATCCACAAGATCTTGGACATTCTTTCCCATCAAAACTTCCAGAGCTTCTCTTGCTTCCAAAGCCGGTCCAACAGCATACCCCAAAGGCTGTTCACCATCAGTAATAGCACATTGCGTTTTTATTCCCAGTCTTTCACCAAGCTCAATGAAATCCTTTGCAAGCAAGTTAGCATCCCCTATAGTCTTCATTTTTGCTCCTCTTCCTGTTGGTATATCAACAACTAAAAACTTTGCTCCAACGGCCTTTTTTTTCGCCATTATAGATGGTAAAAGCATAGGGTCTATAGTTAAAGGATATTCTGCCTGTATAAACATATCATCAGCTGGAGCCAAGTGTAAAGCCCCTCCCCAAGCTATACAACCATTTGTTTTTTCCACAACCTTTTTCATCTCTTCTATACTTAAGCTAACAGGCATTAAGCACTCGGCTCTATCAGCAGTTCCAGCAGCTCCTGTTATAGCACGAGATGAAGTTTTTGGTATTGCTAAGCCGGAAGCAGCAATTATAGGCACAACAAGTAAAGTAGTTTTATCTCCAGCAATTCCACCAATGCTGTGTTTATCGACTATTATTTTCTTTTTAAGTCCAAGCTTTTTACCAGTTTCAACCATTGCTAAAGACAAGCTTGCTGCCTCATCTAAATCTAAGCCTTTAGCTTCCAAGGCTACGACAAAGGAGGCTATTTCGCCTTCGCTCAAATTTCCTTCAACAACATCTTTTACTATTTCAAAAATTTCTTTATAACTTAGCTTTCTCTCTTTCAGCTTGTTTTTGATGTGTTGAAGGGAGGAAGGAAACTTTGCGACTTCAATTTCAACTTCTTCCTTGTCAGCTAGATTCAAAACTCTAGCAATACTTTCATTAACACCAATTTTACCCCGACCAACAATTTTTGTTGTTATGTTAGCTATTCCTGTTAACTTCTTTTCTCCCTTTTTTATAACTAACCTGGATAAGCTCCTTATCCCTAATTCTTCAGCATCTTCTTTATTAACTATAACTATTGGCTTACCACCAGTTTCAAGCTCTAGAATTTTTGTTTTTAGCTTCATCCAACCACACATCTTCCTTCTTTACACTTACAAGATAAATTTGGTTTTGGAGATATAATTTTTGGACATATTACATATTTTGGGCATTCAAGCTCAATAAAAGATTTAATATTAACACATTCCCATTTTGCTCCTTCCTGTTCTGTACAACAATTTATAATTTCCCACTCACAATCCCGATCAAATATACAAAAATCTTTTGTTGATTTATGGAAAAGTATGATTGAAAAAGCTAAGGTAAAGAGAAGCATGTTGACCAACAAACTTTTTATCATTTAAATTCCTCCAAAGCAATTTTGAGTTCTTTATGATTCTTGATATATTCTTCTAAGCTTATTCCTTTTAGTATGGCCTCTAATGTTTGCCTCATTGCTGCAGCACCAGCTCTTGTACCAAGTTTGTGCGCGTGAATCCCTCCTCCTGCTTGAATAACCACATCTTTTCCAAAAATTTCAAATATTTTTGGAATATCAACTGGAGAGAGACCACCAGAAGCTACAGGCATAACAGGCTTTAGTTTGTACATTTCCTCTTTAACTGCTTCTAGATTTTCCAAAACTTCCTTCTTTTCTTCAAACATTTTTCCAATAGCACCAACATGCAATTGATCAATACCCACAATTCTATTCAGTTTTGCCAAAACTTTCATAGAAATTCCATGCTTAGGATTTCTTGTCATCATGGCGTGGCCTGCCCTATGCCCATGCAAAACCAAATCAAAATCATGATTTCTTAAAGTTTGTAAGGCAGACCAACCGACTGTTATTATATCGACCATGACATATTCATTTCCCATTTCTTCAACAATTTTTGTTCTTCTTAACATTTCTTCTGTCTCGGCCGTTACATTCACCATATAAATTTTCTTTTCTCCGGTTTCTTTTTCAGCCTTTTCTTTCATATTGAGAGTTTTTTCAAGCCTTTCTTTAAATTTGTTGAACTTTTGATTGCCTAGGTTCTCATCATCTTTTACAATATCACAACCTCCAACCCAAGCTTCATAAGCAATCTTTGCATGATCTTTACTCTTAAGACCAACTTTTGGTTTAATTATAGTTCCTATTAATGGTCTTTCTTTTACTTTTAAAATTTTTCTTATTCCATCTATTCCATATTTTGGTCCTCTAAAACTTTTCAATAATTTTTCTGGGAAATGGATATCGTTAAGCCTTAAATTTTTTAAATTTTTCATACCAAAAACATTTCCTGCCACACTACTCATAATGTTTGGCATATTACCCGGTTCAAAAAGATCAATAGGGTAAGCAATTTTTACTAAATTTCTTTTTATATCAAAAACTTTTGCAGCTAGTTTTTTAACATAAGGCTTCTCTGTTTTTACATGTACCCATGTTCCTGTAGAACTTTCAGCCGCAATACTTCCAGCTGCTTTTTTCATACTTATTCCTTTTGCCGGTTCAACCCTAAACAAACAAATCAAATCATTTTTTCTTGGTTCGTATTCAAGGTCAATATAGTCCAAGTACTTCATCTCAACATCTCTTTGATTTTTTCTGGTTTTAAAATACCCTTATCTGTTATAACAGCAGTCACATAATTCCAAGGTACAAGATCAAAAGCGGGATTTCTTATCTTTACCCCCTTTATAGGTTTTGACAAAACTTCTGAGGCTGGTCTTTCTTCTAAAACAATTTTTTTTCTCAAATCAAATTTGAATCTGCTCCCAACAACATATAAAGGTTTTTTATGTCTTTTAGCCTCTTCTGCTATGAGCCAAGTACCAACTTTATTCACAAAACCATCCTTTCTAATGGCATCAGACCCCACCAAAACAATATCAGCATAGTGCATCAAATGCCCGACAGCTATATCTTCAGACAAAGTTACAGGGATTTTTTCTCTCGCTAATTCTTTAGCAGTTTTTATCCCTTGCTTTAAAGGCTCTGTGATTGTAGCATAAACAGAAATTTTTTTACCTTGTCTTGCAGCTTCTTTTATTACAGATAAAGCTTCTCCAGAATGGCAATGAGTTAATATTTTTTGCCCGTTATTTATGATTTTCTGACCAATTTTTCCAATTTTTTCGGTAGAATCTTTAAGTTCTTTTATAAGCTTATCAATAGTCTTCAATTTCCTTTCTTTTTTCAAGATTTCTAGACAGTTATGTAAAACAACTGCAGTTGGTCTAGCATTCTCAAGCATCATTGCAACAACTTCAAATTTTAAGCCAAAACCGTTCTTTTCACAAAACCTTCTCAAGTAGTGTAAAGAATAAAGAGCTATTTCTCTTGCACCCTGAACTTGGACAGACTTTATTTTTTCAATAATCTGTTCGGGAGTCTGCATAAATGAATTTATTTTTTTCTAAATAATTAAATGTGAATTTAGACAAACAGAGAAAAGAAATGGTTCAATTCTTGGAAAATTGTGGCTACATAAAATATTCTGCTATTAAGAGAGCTATGCTTAAAGTTAAGAGGGAAGATTTTGTTCTCCCAGAATATAGGAACCAAGCTTATTCTAACACACCTTTACCAATTCCTGGTGGTGTAACAATTTCAGCGGAACATATGCACTGTATCTTACTTTCAGCTTTAAATCTAAAGCCTGGAGAAAAAGTTTTGGAGATTGGTGCAGGTAGCGGAATTTTACTTTGTTACATAAAGGAAATTGTTGGTAAAAAAGGAGAGGTTTATGGAATAGAAATAATTCCTGAGGCTTATGAGTTTGCCAAGAAAAATTTGAAGAAAACTGGATATTGGAATAAAGTTAAGCTTTTGCTTGGCGATGGTTCAAAAGGCCTGCCAGAATTTGCACCTTTTGATAAAATAGTTTCAAGTGCTTCTCCTAGGAAAAAAGTACCAAAAGCTTGGATAGAACAGCTCAATCCAGGAGGTATTTTAATCACACCTTTAGGACCAACTTATGAGCAGAATTTGATCTGTTTAGAAAAAACAAAAGAAGGAAAAATAATTAAAAAAAATTTAGGACCAGTAGTTTTTGTTGAATTAAAAGAAAAATAATTTTTAATTTATAAAAAGTCGGGTCATTTATCAAGCATTAGTATATCCTATTGTTGATCAAATTTATCGATCTACATTAATTTGAAGAGTTTTACTTAGAACTTGTCTAGATGGGGTCGGAGGGATTTGAACCCCCGCGTACAGGTTTCTTCATATTTTATATCAGAGCTCCACTTGAATGCTGGAGCCTGTTGTCCTACCTGGTTAGACGACGACCCCTTATTTTTAATTTTTTCTACTCTAAAAGTATTTATTATCTATATAAAGATTTATGGAAAGGGGTGTGGTGAGTGAATGGATTAATACTTCCAAATCACTTGGGTGTAATTTTAGATGGAAATAGAAGATGGGCTAGACTCCATGGTTTACATCCATGGGAAGGTCATAAGCATGGAGCAAAGAAATTTGAAGAATTCTTAAAGTGGTGTGTAGAGCTTGGAATACCACAAGTTTCAGCCTATGTTCTATCAACAGAAAATTTAGATAGGCCTAAAAAAGAACTAAAAGAAATTTTCAAATTATTTTACAAATATCTTGAGGAATGGGAAAAAAAGAACGGAAGCTTTCTTGACAAATATCAAGTCAGGGTTAGATTTGTCGGAGACTTAGAAAGATTACCAGCAAGGCTTGTCAAGCTTATGGGGGAAATAATGCAAAAGACGGCAAAATATCAAAAAAGAGCTTTGAATATAATGGTAGCTTATGGTGGGAAGTTTGAACTGATTCAAGCAATAAAGAAAATTGTAGAAAATATAATAAAGCTTGGTAGAATAGAAATTACGGAAAAGGATATAGAAGCTAATCTACTTGTTCCAGTACCTCTTGACCTTGTTATAAGGACGGGCGGATTCTCTAGATTATCAAACTTTATGTTAGTACAGGCAGCTTACGCCGAGATTTATACTACAAAGACACTTTGGCCAGACTTTTCTAAAAAAGATTTGATTAAAGCAATTAAATGGTATAGTTCTGTTCAAAGAAATTTTGGTAGATAGATTAAATTTTAAATTTTTAATTTTTCAGCAAAATATTTCTATAGGAGATTAATTTGTTTGATTGTATTATAGTTGGCGCTGGTCCAGCCGGATGTAGGACGGGTGAAATCGTTTCTAAAAAAGGATATAGGGTTTTGATTTTGGAAGAACATCAAAAAATTGGAGAGCCAGTTCAGTGTACAGGCTTGGTTAGCAAAAAGATTGGCAAAATTCCAAAAGAAATAATTTTAAATAAAATAAAAAAGGCAAGATTTTTCTATAACAAAGAATTTTTTGAGATTAATTCAAAAGAGCCCATGTTTGTTTTGGATAGAAGAAAATACGATTTGTGGCTGGCAAAAAAAGCTGAAAAAGCTGGAGTCAAAATTAACACATCAACAAGATTTTTAGATTTTAAAATGGGTATGATATTTACAACAAGAGGTATATTTCAGACCAAGGTTTTGGTAGGTGCAGATGGCCCAAATTCTATTGTTGCTAAAAAGTCTAAAATAGATCCCCCAAAAAATTTATTGTTTGCTTTGCAGGTTAACCTTGAATCAAGTTTTGATGTTAATGTGGTTGATCTTTATTTTGAGTCAGAAATTATTAATGGGTTTATTTGGATCGTTCCAGAGAATGAAAAAACAGCTAGAGTTGGTATAATGAGTGAAAAAAATTCGGATAAATATTTTGAAAAATTCTTGAAAGAAAGATTTGGTAGAGTTAAAACTTACAACAAGATTGGGGATGTGATAAGGTATGGAATAATTGAAAAATCAGTTGCGAATAATGTCTTGTTGGTTGGTGATGCCGCATGTCAAGTCAAACCTTTTTCTGGTGGTGGCTTGGTTTACAATAAAATTTGTTCAGAAATTGCAGGCAGAGCAATTGTCAAAAGTTTAGAGGAAAATGATTTTTCAGAAAAATTTTTTATTGAAAATTATGATAAAAAATGGAAGGAAAAGTTAGTATGGCCAATCAAACAAGGATTATTTTTTAAACGAATTTTTTCCGGATTTTCTATGCTAGCATTTTTTCCTCTGATTAGAGGTTTGGGCTTAACAAAAATTGCCGATTTTTTGGATGTAGATTTTCTTCAAAAGTAAGAGCCTCGTGTGGGATTTGAACCCACGACCCTCCGCTTACAAGGTTCACCAGAGCTTAGCTCTTCGGATGCTCTACCGACTGAGCTAACGAGGCTTAAATTTTATTTAAAACTTAACTAATTTAAAAATAATTTCTTATTGTGAGAGAAAAGTTTTGTCCAAATTGTGGAAAGAAAACCCAAAGATTATATGAAGGATTTTGTGAAGATTGTTTTCTTTTGAAATTTTCTTTTTTAAATAAATTGCCAGAGATTTTAGAGATTAAAGAGTGTAAGTTATGTGGTAAATTTTTCTTTAAAAAATGTTTTCCATCAATAGAAGACTTGGTTGAATTTTTTCTTCAAGATTTTTTAAAAGAAAAAGAATTGGCTTCCATTTCTTACAGAATAAGCGGTAGTAAAATCTACACAAAACTAATCACAAAAATAAATGATTTAAAAAAAACAGAGGAGAAATCAATAGATTTGAGAATAAAGAAAATAATCTGTCAAGTTTGTTCCATGAAAAATTCTGGCTATTTTCAAGCAATTCTTCAAGTGAGAGCTCCAAAAAATATATTAGGAAAAATTAGAGAGGAGATTGAAAATCAAATTATTTATCTCAATCAATATGATAGATTGGCATTTATCTCAAGTTTTAAAGAAAATGAAAATGGTTTTGATGTTTACATAGGTTCTAAGAGATCTGCATATCAAATAGCTAGAATTCTTAAAGCTAGATTTATGGCTAAAATCAAAATCACCAGAAAAATAGCAGGAAAAATAAAAGGTAAAAAAGTTTATAGAGATACAATACTAATTTCTATTTCTTGAATGAAAATAAAATAAGTGATAATATGCCGAAAAAATATGAGCCGACACAAGAAGAACTTGAGATAGCCAGAATTAGAATTCCAAGAGAAGGTGAGGTTTTGGGTGCGGTTGAAATGATGCTGGGTGGAGATAAACTTAAGGTTATATGTGATGACGGAAATACAAGAATTTGTAGAATTCCTGGTAGGTTGAGAAAAAAAGTTTGGATAGGGGCTGGTGATTTGGTTCTCATTCAACCATGGAAAGTTCAAAGCAATGAAAGAGGAGACATAATTTTTAAATACACCCCAACTCAGGCTGGCTGGCTCAAGAGAAAAGGTTTTGTTAAAAACATCCAGATAGAGTAATTATGATAGATTTTGTGAAAATTCCCGAAGAAAGGCTAAAATCTTTTAGAAGTTGTGTAAATAAATTAGAAAAGCTTGTAGATTGTAAAATAAAGATAAATGATGAGATTTCAATTGAAACAAAAGATCCATTATTGTCGATGAGAATAAAAGAAGTAATAAATGCTTTTGGGAGAGGATTTGATTTGGATTCTGCATTAAACTTATTAGACGAGCAATATTATTTAGAAACAATAAACATAAAAGAAGTTTCAGGCAAATCAAAGAAAAGGATGGTTGTTGTAAAGGGTAGGATAATAGGAAGAGAGGGTGAAGCAAAAAAATTAATAGAAAAATATACAAATGTTAAAATTGCTATATTTGGTAAAACAGTTTCAATAATAGGGAAGTGGGATGGGGTCCAAAGAGCAAGACAGGCTATTGAAAGCTTGCTTCAAGGAAGAAAACATTCGACAGTCTTCAAATCTCTGATGGAGGGTAGGTATGGTTGAAGAAACTATAGCTGAAAAAATGGCAAAGGATATGAAGGAGGTTTCTGTAGCCGAATTTTTCGAGAAAAATAGACATTTGCTCGGCTACGAGAATCTAACAAAAGCTCTGTTGACTGTAGTAAAAGAAGGGGTTGATAATAGCTTGGATGCTTGTGGTGAAGCAGGAATTTTGCCAGAAATAAAAGTTGTTGTTAAGCCAACAAATGCCGAGAGGTTTAAAGTTGTAATTGAAGATAATGGTCCAGGTGTAATTGAATCAAAAGTTCCTTACGCCTTTGGTAAATTTTTATATGGCTCAAAATTTCATAGGCTAAGACAGTCGCGAGGTGTTCAAGGTCTTGGAATTCACGGCGCAGTTCTATATTCTCAACTCACTACAGGCAAACCAACAAGAATTACAACAAGCACAGGTAAAGACATTCATATTTTCGAGCTAATGATAGATGTGATCAAAAATGAGCCGATAATTGTTTCTCACAAATTGGAAAAAAATTCAAGCAAATGGCATGGAGTTAAGATTGAAATGGAAATCGAAGGTAAATATGTGGAAAGAGCACAATCAGTTCCAGAATATCTTAAACAAACAGCAATCGCAAATCCATATGCTAAAATAATTTTTGATGGCCCAAATGGCAAAATTGAGTTTGAAAGGGCTGTCAAAGAAATGCCAAAACAACCAAAAGAAATAAAACCACATCCTTATGGTGTTGAGATTGGTCTTTTGAGAAGAATGCTCTCGACTACAAAAACAAAAACACTTTCACAATTTTTAACTTCTGAATTTTCTAGGGTTGGAAGAAGGTCTGCTGAACAAATTTGTAAACTAGCAAAACTTGAGTTGAATAGGAGGCCACAAGAACTAACGCATGAAGAATCGGAAAGACTTCACAAAGCCATGCAGTTAGTCAAGCTTGTTTCCCCTCCAACAGACTGTCTTTCCCCTCTAGGTGAAAAACTTATAATGGAAGGTTTGAAAAAAGAGACTGATGCTGAATATGTGGTTGCTGTCACAAGACCGCCAAGTGTTTATCGTGGCAATCCTTTTCAAGTTGAGTGTGGACTAGCTTATGGAGGTAATTTACCGCAAGATCAAACAGCTCAGCTTTTGAGATTTGCCAACAAAGTCCCATTACTTTACCATCAGGCAGATTGTGCTTTAACTGAAGCGACGATAGAAACAGATTTTCGCCGCTACGGTCTATCACAATCCCAAGGCCAACTCCCAGTAGGACCTTTGGTAATTTTCATACACTTTGCATCAGTTTGGGTGCCATTCACTTCTGAAGGAAAGCAAGCCATAGCAAAGTATCCAGAAATTATTCGTGAGATTAAGCTAGCCCTTCAAGATGCTGGAAGAAAGCTTGCAAGCTATGTTAGACAAATAAGAAGAGAAAGAGAATCACAAATGAGAAGAGAAATGTTTGAAAAATACATTCCAGAGCTTGCAGAATCTTTGGAAAAATTAACAGGAGAACAAAAACAAAAGATAATTGAGGAATTAGAAAAAATAATTAAAAAAGGTGAGGTAAGTGGAAAAGAAGAAGGACGAAGTGAAGAAAAGTCTTAAGAACATAGGGGAAAAGATTTTGGATGATATTAAAAATGGAAGAAATCCAAGCTTAAATGTACCTATAAGAACTTTGAGTAATGTTAATTTTGACGAGCAAACAAAAATGCTTGTTTTGGGAGACGCTACGGCAAAAAGGTATTTCTTCAATATAGCTCATGTAAGGAAATTTGTTCAAACTATAGAAGCAGCAGCCCTTTCAAAAGAATTGATCGAAGTAAACAAACATCTAAGTCTGAGAGAAGCATTCTATAGGATGAAGAGAACTTTACCAGGTTCAAATATAAATCTTGTTGATGAACAAACAGAATCGAACGAAGCTATAGAGGACCTGGAACTTATAGCAAATGCTTCAAGAGAGCAGCTTCACATAAATGCAAACAAGATGGGTTCTGTTGCTGGAAAAGTCGTGATTGAAGATAAAGGTGATATTGTAGACTGGAGTAAGCTTGGTTCAGGAGGTTGGAGCATTCCATCTAATGTTGAAGATATATTTTTCAAGAAAGTGAGCGCTGATTTTGTAATTTATATGGAAAAAGCAGCTGAATGGGAAAGGTTACATGAGGATAGGGTTTGGGAAAAATTGAATTGTGTTATAGTTAGCTCACAGGGTCAAGCCACTCGAGGAGTAAGAAGGCTTTTACAAAGACTTCACTTAGAGCATAAGATGCCGATTTATGTTTTAACAGATTTCGATCCTTGGGGATTTTACATTTATTCTGTTCTTAAATTCGGCTCAATTTCCCTGGCTCACATATCAGAAAGACTAGCAATCCCCAACGCCAAATTTTTAGGTTTGACTGCAGATGATATTGAAAAATATGATTTGAAAAAACATTTGATAAAGTTTAAGGAAGTTGATTTCAAGAGGTTGGAACAAATAAAGAATTATGATTGGTTCAAGAACAGTAAAGAATGGCAAAGACAATTCAAGATGATGAAAGATTTGAGGGCTAAAGCAGAATTGGCGGCACTCTCTTCAAAGGGAATAACATTTATTTCAGATAAATATCTCCCAGAAAAAATTAAAAATAAGGATTGGCTAGATTAATTTTTTTTAATTTTTTAAATGTAAAATCTTAAATTGAATAAGAGTCGAATGAGTAAGTCGGCTTTAATTTTACCAGCATACAATGAAGAAAAGAATATAAGGTTTGTAATAGAAGAGGCTAAAAAATTCTTACCAGATTCTCTCATAGTTGTGGTTGATGATGGTTCTAAAGATAGGACATTCGAAATCGCTAAAAGACTTGGTGTTATTGTACTTAGACATGAAAAAAATAAAGGTAAGGGCGAGGCTATAAAAACAGGATTTAATTATTTGGAAGATAAAAATGTTGATTTCATCATAATTGCAGATACTGATGGACAATATAAAATAAAAGATGCTCCCCAATTTCTTAAAACTTTGGAAGAAGGAAAAGCAGATTTTGTGATGGGAAAAAGGGATTGGTCAAAAGTGCCTTTGAGGCACAGACTCGGTAATTTTGTTTGGAGGACAAGCTTTAATTTGTTATTTAAAAAAAAATTAGAAGACACGAATTGTGGTTTTGTTGCATTCTCTAGAAAATCTATGGAAAAAATTAAAGATGATATAAAGGGTGGTTACATTCTTGAAGACCAAATGTTGGTCTCAGCCATAAAAAACAAATTAAATATGGCTCAAGTTCCTGTAACAATAACTTACAAGAAAAAGTCAGGGCTTTTGAGGGGCATGAGAATAGTCTTTGGAGTATTGTTTTTTGTGATTAAAGAGGGAATAAAATACAGATTAAAGTTTTAAAATAAAATAAAAGCTAATTATTAAAAAGTCCTAGAGGGACGGTAGCTCAACCCGGGAGAGCAACCATTTGGCTCTAGATCGCCTGAAGAGCGATGTGTTGTGGGTTCAAATCCCACCCGTCCCATTTTTTAATTTCAAATTCAAATTATTTTTATGAAAATTACAATTGTCCAACTCGGCAAAATTTCTGAAGATATGCTCACTACAATAGCTTCAGAATTGAGAGAAAAATTCGGACTTAGCACAGAGACGACAAAACCAATAGAAATTCCTAAGGAAGTTTTTAACGAAATTCGCCAACAATACCCTGCTCCACTCGTGCTTAAATTTTTGTCAGAAAAATTTTATGGCAAAACCCTAGGAATTACAGACAAAGATCTTTATGCTGAAAATTTGAATTTTGTTTTCGGCCAAGCCTACTGTCCTGGAAATTATGGCATCGTTTCAATTCATAGACTAGACCCAACTTTTTATAAGCAAACCTCTAACGAAAATCTCTTTATAGAAAGAGCCGTGAAGGAAGTAATTCATGAAGTCGGCCATATGCTCGGCCTAGGTCATTGCCCAATTTCAACATGTGTGATGAGTTTTTCTAATACAGTTAGTGATGTGGATAGAAAAGGAAAAAATCTTTGTCAGAGTTGTCATAAAATAGTTTGGGTGTAAATTCCAGAAAAGTTTTTAAAAGTTGACAAAATAAAATAGTTGTATGGTAGACAAGGTTTGGGAAGGCGAGTTGGTAGAAAATAGAGTGATAATTTGGGATAGGGATTCTGTTAGACTTTATGACGATTCTGGTTATGGTAAACCAGTTCCTGAAGAGGATCCAGACAGGCTTGAACTAGAGCTGGTCGAAGCTGCATATCTTTTGGAAAAAGGAAAAATAAAAGTTTTTTTAAAAGAGGGAGAGAAAAAGAGATTCATAGACTTGAGGGAGTTGTTGGAGATTGCAACAAAGAACATCAATCAATTCCATCCACAATTTGTAGTTTATAGTGACTTAAGGGAAAGAGGATATCTCGTTAAGACTGGATTTAAATTTGGTGCCCATTTTAGGGTTTACGAGAGAGGGGTAAAGCTTGTAAGAGGCCCAAAAGCCCCACATGAGCATACAAAGTTTGTGGTTCATGCTGTCCCTGAAGAAGCTGCTTTTTCTTTACCAGAAATGTCTAGAGCTGTGAGGCTCGCACATAATATAAGAGCAACTTTCGTTTGGGCTGTTGTAGATCGTGAGAACGATTGTACTTATTATGAAATTAAACGCCTCACACCTTAAGATCAAGTGATTCGATGGGGAGAATTAAAACTTCTTTTATCAAAAAGATAGCAAGAGACTTAATTGAAAAAAAAGGAGACAAGTTTTATACAGATTTTGAGACAAACAAGAAGATCTTAGATCAACTTATTGATATAAACTCAAAAAGGATAAGAAACATAGTTGCCGGGTATATAACTTCTATAAAAAAGAAAGAAATGAAATAAACTTATTCTTTTTAAAATATAATTTAAGAATTAAGGGGTATTTGATGAAAGCCCAGGTAGACGAGTTTGCATTTATTCTTCTAGCAGGTTTGATACTAATAGGTGTTTTTCTTGTTGTTTGGACTTCACAAGCTTCAACTCAAATAACAGTCTTACCAGACTCGAAGGATTTAACAATAGCGAGAGGGTCTTCTTCTTCTTTTTACATCTTTATAAGCGGTACGGCTTACAATGTGACTTTAAGAAGCTCTGGTAAAATTGCAAGCTGGATAAGTTTCGAGAGAGATAGAATTAATGTGGAAAAGGAGGAAAGGGTTAAGGTTTATGTAGATGTTCCAATTTCAGCATCTTATGGCACATATTGGGGAGAGATTTATGTCGAGACCTTAGGTTTCCAAAAAATAATTCCAATTTCAGTAAATGTTTCCACAAGAACAGAAGAAAAAATAATTCCATTCTCTTTTGATGATTTTAATGTAGGCTATATTGTTGGAGAAGAAATTGTAGAAGAAAGAGAAAATTTCAAAGTGGAAAAAGGCTATTTTTCAGAATTTTCCTCAAGCTTTGCAGCTATAATCCCTGAAGAAAAACTGCCTTTGATTTCAAATGCATATTTGCAGATAGTGATTGATCAAACAAATTCTTTAGGTAACCTAATAGTAGAGTTCAATGATAACAAAACTTTTGACAAAAAAGTTGGCGTTGGCGAGGTAATTTTAAAAATTCCAAAAGAATCGATCAGAAGATCTAATTCGATAGTTTTAAAAGCAGGTGTACCAGGTTTTGTATTTTGGTCAAACTCCTTTTATAAAATAGCTTCAGCCAGGTTTGTGGTTGAGTACAATGGAACAATTTTTAGGGAGTTTAATTTTTCTCTTGAAGAGTTTGAAGTTAAGAATTTCAAGGAAGGTAAAATTTCTTTGTTTGCAAAAAGCTATGAAATAGTTCTACCACCAAAACTATCAATTCTGACTATAAAAATAAATGATAAAACAATTTATAACAATGTACCGCCATATTATCTTGTTAAGAAGTTTGGTAACGATGTTGAGCTTAAAGCCGGTACGAATACAATTTCATTTTCCACAGAAAAGGGAGGATCTTATTTACTCGAGGATGTTACTCTTGAAATTTCCCAATATTAAGTCAAGACAAGAATTCTTAAAAGGTCTCTAATTCCAGTTGAAGCACCAAGAATACCTATCATGAGCTTTATGAAATTTTTGATTTCTTCTTCCCCTTTTAATTTTTCGAGTAAAATTAGGATAGAGAAAATCACAATAGCTTTTAAGAATAGAAAAGAAATTGGACCAAGAGATTGAATGAAAATTTTTGGTAATACATGCATCTCTTCATAATCAAAAAAATTTATACCAACAAAACTAACAGTTGCGTCAAAAATTTGAGAAAGAAAAGCGGCTTTATTCGAATCTTCCCATTTTATTATTTTCATTAAAACCAACCAAGGTAAAAGTAAAATCAACACAAAAATCAAAGCCAATGGATTAACGATCTTAAATATAAGAGTCACCACAAAAGGCGAGGCTAATAAAACTCCTAGAAAAGAGGTTGTTTTGAAATAGGGTATTTTATACCTCTTTTGTAAAAATTTTGAAAATATTACGGCTAAGACAAAAATAAAACCAATTGTCAGGTAAATTAAGGGAGTTGTGAGCAGAATGCTTTCAAAAAGTTTATAGTCAACAAAAACTCTCAAGCCACTTCCAAGAAATATGAATGGAAGGATAGAAATTGCTAAATCTCTATTCACTTTAATTTTCATTTTTTGTAAAAATAGGAAGAAAAAATAGGACACAAAAACAAAACTAATTGCATAAATGCAAGTATTTATTAGTGTATATTGTGGTTGAGGTAAAAATAAGAAGCGCAGAATTTTTTCTACAAGTTTAAGCATATAGAGAAAATGAATTTGATTGCTTAAATTTATGGGTCCGTTGGGAATTGAACCCAATTCTCCACCGTGTGAGGGTGGCGTCCTACCATTAGACTACGGACCCAATAATATTATTTGAGTCTATAAATTTAATTTGTGATTTTACTAAAGGAAGAGATTTAGAAGGGATAAAAAAGGACAAATTCATAAGAATCTTGTCTATACTGGAAATTAGGATTGGCTTGCAAATCTTTACATAACTTTAAGAGAAGTTTATAATTTAAAAATTTTTGACCAAATAAATCTTTCAAATCTTTTTGAGTTTGGAAAAATGAAACAAAACAAAATAAAATACAAGTATAGCCAAATTAGCTTTCATAGAGCTTATTAAATCGGTGAGAAATCTTTACTTTGGAGTTTAAAAAGTGAAAATAAATTGTCTTATAAAGGTTAAAAGTCTTTAAGTGATTTTTGATTTGGTAATTCTGTTCTTTCTTGAATAAATTTTTCATTAAATATAACTTTCCCATATTGTCCATCCGCTCCAGGCTTATAACTCACCCTTCCCTCCCTAACTCTTATTATAGCATCAGCAATTTTTTCATTCGTTACCTTTAACAATTCTTCTTTTGGAACATTTAGTAAAACATTTAGTTCATTTATAAATTTTTCTATTAACTTATTATGCTCTTGTAAAACTTTTTTTGAATAAAGTTCTCCACATCCCCAAGCAAAAGAAATTATTTCATACAAAGGGAGTAGAGTTTTGAAAGGAATTGCATCTTTTGGAACAAAACCTTCTGGTCTATCTGCTAGTTCTTCAACTCTATGCAATACTCCTATGGTTAATTTTTTTCCACACTTTGGGCAGATATTGTTTAACTTCATAGCATCTCTTGGATGCAAATTTATCTCACAATTACGATGACCATCCCAATGATATTTTCCATAATTTGGGTCGACCTCTATAGTATATAAAAACTTTTTTTTATCTTTCTTTTTAATGGCGTCAACAATCTCCCAATAAGTTAATTTTTCTAAATTGAAGCAGTTCGCCTCTCTACCTAATCTCCAACACCATGGGCTGTGGCTATCACTGTTAGAAACTAAAGCAAACTTATCTAAGGAGCTTATTCTCCAATTCATTGCAGGATCGCTGCTCAAACCAGTTTCGAGTGAAAATATGTGTTTCGTTTGGTCTTGGTAACACTCTTCAACTGAGTTAAAACCTGAAAATTCTCCAAGTGCTCCAAACCAGCTTGTCCATAAGTGTGCAGGTGTAATCATAATGTCTTTGCTAATTCCAATTAATATTTCAACCAATTCTGGTGAGGTCAATCCTTGCAAGGTGGGTCTCCCGTCTGCTTTTAAGTTTCCATATCTAGAAAGCTTTTCAATAATCTGTTCTGCTATTTCAAAGCTTGGTATATGGAGAAGATGATGGACTTTTCTTGTTTTATTATTTTGTTGGTAAACTGTATTTACTTCACCTGTCAACATCCATAATATTTCTTTATATTGGAATAATCCACTTTCATCTACAGGTTGTAATTTTTGTTTAAGCTCTTTAAACCAAATTGGATTGAATATATCCCCTGTTCCTAACATGTTTAGTCCTTTGAGCTTAGCACCCTTGCTTAATCCTTCCAGATTCATCTGTTTACTAGTGGCACGACTTAGATAGCTGTGAATATGAGCATCAAAAATAATTATCATTTAATCACTTATTTGATAGTAGACCTAAATTTTTGATTATTTTTTTAAAAAGATCTAATCTTAATGAGTTCTTATCAATAGACCAATATAATAGTATTTTTTTATCTATTCCAATAATTTGCGAGAATTCGTTAATTACAAAATTTTCTTTTATTTTTTCTTTCACACTATTTATGAATTCTAATTCTACATAAATTTCTTTTTCGGACAATTCTTCAAATGTTATGATACCTTTATATTCACTCATTTTTCTGACCTTATTATCTCAATAAATTCTAAACATTTTCTATTTCGTTTTCACATATTCATTAATACAACTACTAGTTTTAAATCCCATTTATTTTAGAACACTTCATTAACAAATCATTAATTATTTTCACTTTAAAAGAATCTTGAGACAAGGATGAAAGCAAAAATTATCATTAAAAGCCAAAGCCAAGGCTTCCATCTAACAACTTTACTTCCATCTAAAGGCGGAATTGGTAAAAGATTGAAAAAAGCGAGCCAGGCATTTACATCAGAAATAAAACTTAAAGCAGGGAAGGAATAAAAGATTAATGCAAAAGTTAAATTTACAAGAGGACCAGATAATGAAATTATTCCACTTTCTGAGACAGAGAGTCTAACTGTTCTGAATCCCCATCTTCCAAATCTGTATGGCCTTATCACTACAGCACCTGGAGCAAGAATTTTAATTCCGAGCAACATAAATAAAAAACCAAAAATTAAGCCGGTTGGCCACATTTCGTAAAATGCGGCACAATGGAATTTTATAGCAGCAAATTTGTGAGCAAGCTCATGAAAAACAAAAGCTATAACACTTGCCATTAAATATAATAAAAAAAGCTCAAATCTCGGAAAAGCAAAAATAAGGGAAATTGCTAATGTAGAGATTGTTAAATCTTTAATTTCTTTTTTCGTGAAAAGTTCTTGTAATTTCATGATAATCATTTATTCTAAAAAATATTTTAGTGCTTCTTTTATATTACTAACTTCTTTGATAGTTATACCAACACTTTCACTCATGTCAATCTTTTTTGCAAGATATTCAGTAGTACAAAATAAGATTGGTCCAACTTTCTTACATTCCCTTTTTGGTATATAAGTAACTTGAGTGCTTTGACCTTTTGGAACTAAGAAAATTTCTATTCCAGCTTCTTTTGATGCCTTAGCCTTTTCTTCTATTCCACCAACAGGACCGATAGACCCGTCAAGATTTATAGTTCCAGTTATTCCGACCTTTTGGTTCAGTGATCTATTTTCCAGAGCCGCTATAGTTGCTATAGTTAAGGCAGCTCCTGCAGAAGGCCCGCCTATTGCTGAGGCATTGGTTTCTATCTGGTAGATTAGATCAACTTTCGATGCATCTATTCCAGTTATGTTTTGTGCAACAACTTTTGCTATCTGAATTGAGGTTTGAGTATCTATGAAGAAGATAAGATGATCTATATCTGTGAGAACTCTCCCCTTTCCAGGCACAGCTTCCACTACCAATATAGTCAAAACACCGTTCCCATTTTCATCAATTGCCGGTACCGGTAACTTAATAACATTTTTTGAAGAGAGGTTCTTTTCAGGAGTTATCGTTATTACTTCTGTTTTTACTCTCGTGAAATTAATATCAAAAAAATTTAGAAAAATAATGCCAACAAGTAAAATAAAAATCAAAAATAAACCCAAATTCTTCATATAGAATCACTTTATCTTCTTGAAATAAAAAGCAGGAGGTCGCCTTCGGTGGATGTAACTCGACAAACTATTTAAGCCCAAACTATCTTCTCCATCCTGTTTACCACAAGCATCGGTCAACCCATCTTACAGTTGCTCGATTCCTCGCCTGGCTGGATTCGATGGGAAGCCGACCCTGTGGGACAAGACTTCTCAGTTGATAGTTTGGAATAGCTTGCTAAGTTACACCGCCCTCAGGCTTTGATCGGCCATGTAGACCATTTGCCACTGGTTTTGCCAGTAGAGAGGGCCTAACTCTCCAACCAGTGACCTCCTGCAAAAAGAAATAAGCAAAATAGTAAATTTAAACTTTTACACTTTTTTAAGATAAAAGAAAATCACTTCAAAGTGGTAATTTTTCAAAAATAGTAAAGATTTAAATACTTTGATGTGTCTTTACTTAGACATATAGGTGAAAACATGGAATTCGAAGAGTTTGATGATACTTGGAGCGAGGAAGAAGGTTCAGAGGAAGAGGAAGAAGAAACTGAAGAAGATTGGTAATTTCAATCCTTTTATTTTTTCTTTTTTACGACTTTAAAATCTATTACATAGTCTTTTGTAATGTGGAGAATTGGTTTGATTCTTGAATATTCTATTTCTTCTTTAACAACAATTTCGTCAGAGACATCTGCAGCAACTATTTCAGCAAAAATTGCTATGTGGTCTTTAAAGACGATTTCATTAACAAGCTTACACTCTAACCAGGCCCTTGCTTCTTTTATTTTTGGTGCTCTGACGAATTGAGAAGAAAAATGATGCAAACCAACCTGTTGTATCTTGTTTATACCTTCCTGATATCTTGTTGCACATCTCATTACTTCATTAAAATGTTTTCTACTCATAATGTTTATTACAAACTCTCCATTTTCTTTTATGTTTCTGTAAGTTTGACCACCTGGCTGAATCGCTATCATAATTATGGGTGGAGAATAGTTAACTGGAGTAATGAAATCAATTGGTATAGCATTCATGCCATGCTTTGAGTTCATTGTGGTAAGTAGAACTACAATTCTTGGAGACAGTAATCTATAAGCCTTTGAAAGATCTATTTTCATAATTAAGATTTATTTTTTGATTCTATTAAACAGTTTAAATTTTTTATCACTAAACAATAGTCATGTCGATTGATGGGAAAAAGCTTTTAATAGTTATCTTACCTTAATTGAAATTAGGTGAAGAGATGGTGGTATTCGAAGGAGTTTTGGGTTTAGGTGTAGGGTTCCTTCTGGCAGTAGCTTTGGCGCAATATGCAAAAATAAAAATGACTAGAGGATGGCAACTTATTGCTGTTGCCGCAGCTCTCTTCTTATCTGCAGCTGCATGGTCAGCTCCAGCAGTCGCAGTATACATATCACCACAAATTGGTTTAGTCAGAGAAGCTTTTGAGCTTGTTGCCTGGCTTCTAGTTCTAATTGGAGCTTTACTCGTGGTTTATGAAACACTAGTAGAAGTGTTCTAGAAGGAACAAACCTTTGCCAATTTCTTTCTTTTTTTCCCCCAAAAAATAATTATATTTTTAAAAACTTGTGAATAGATGGTTTTAAGCTTTTTAGTAAGTTTTGTGTTGAATGTATTTTATTTGCAGGGGGTGGGATTCGAACCCACGAAGGGACTAACCCAGCAGGTTCCTTCTTTCATCTCAAATCAAAGCTCAATAAACTTGAGCCTGCCGCCTTTAACCACTTGGCTACCCCTGCTCAATTAATTATTTTAAAAAATAAAAGAAAAAAAATTATCAAATTTCTTGCATTTCTTGTTTTAGCTTTTCTATTTTTGCCTTCAATTCCAATAGAGAATTTTTAATTTCTTCAGACTGGTATTTCCTCTCTTCCTTTCTTTCTTCTTGAGCAAAATTTAATAGACTTGAATTTAGAGAAGAAATTTTTTCTTCTACTTTGCTTAAGTTTTCTTTAATTGTCCCAATAGCCTCAATTTTCGTCTTTTCACTTTCTTCAAGCAATGAGAAAGATTTTTTGATCAGACTCAAAACTTCTTTTAATTCATTTATACTCGCTAATAGCTCTTCATAATTTTCAAGTTTCACAAACAAAGGTAAAGATCTTTTTACAATTTCAGGTTTTTGTTGTATGGGTTGAAAATACACAGGCTCAGCTTGGGTCATAGGCTTAGTTTGAATCTTCTTTTCTTGTTCTTTTAAATTTTCTGGTAATTTAATTTCTTCTAGAGTCGGGAGCTTAATTTCTTCAGTTATTTCAATTTTTTGCTCTTCTTTATCTTTTTTTCTACCAAAAAGCATCTGAATCACTAATAATTATTCATATTTAAGAACTATAAAAATGCGCTGGCCGAACAAGGAAAGAAGGGTTTAATTCTCACTTTAGTTCACAGTAGTTCACAAATTTTCAACAAACAAAGTGAGAATTATGAGTGAACTTTCGGAAAGAGAAGAGCAACTGATCGATCAATTCCTCAGAGACATACAACTCGAAAACGGTAAAAAATTGAGCGATAGGAGAATTAAAAAGTATGTCATTTGCTTGAAAACTATCAAGAGGAAGTTTCTTCAGAATCTAATCAATCCAACTTTGGAAGATATCAAGAATGCCGTGATAAGCATTGAAAAAAGCAATTACAAACCAAAGACCATTAAAGATCTCAAAGTGATTTTGAGAAGATACTTGAAGTGGTTAAACCGAATTAATGGCGTTAATTTAGATCTTTCATGGTTTAAAGTAGGGAATGCTGAAGCATCTTTACCTGAAGTTTTAACTGAAGAAGAGGTAAAGAAGTTGATTGAAGTTACAGATAACTCAAGAGATAGAGCGCTTCTTTCTGTTTTGTATGAAGGAGGTTTGAGGGCAGGAGAATTGTTAAACATGAAACTTAAAGATGTGAAATTCGATTCTTTGGGTTGCGTGATAAAAGTTAACGGAAAAACAGGAGAAAGAATAGTAAGGTTGGTTTTCAGTAGAAAAGCCTTGTGCGAATGGATTGAAAAGCATCCTTTTAAGAATGATCCTGAATCACCGCTTTGGGTAACAAAGTATGATTTCAAGAACGGCAGGGAAACATTCAAGCAACTTAAATACGGGGGGCTTAAGCTATTGCTTAAAAAACTAGGAGAAAGGGTAGGGATTAAGAAAAGGATACATCCTCACTTGCTAAGACATTCGAGGGCAACTCATGTCGCTCCTTTCCTTTCTGAAAGCGTTATGAAAGCATATTTTGGATGGGCTATGGATTCCAAAATGGTTAAGACTTATGTTCACTTGAGCGGTAAGGATGTTGACAATGCGGTTTTGAAAATGTATGGGATAGAGAATAATGGAAAAAAACCAACTTTGTTTGATTTAATCGATTGTCCAAAGTGCCAGCAAAAAATTTCAAGGCTAGATGATTTTTGTCCATACTGCAATTATCCCATAAATCAAAGGTTCGCAATAAACACGGAAAATGATAAGAAAACGATCGATATCGTGATCAAGTTCTTGCAAATTTTGGCAGAAGAAAATCCAAAGATAAAGGAAAAGTTTTACGAGTTGGTGGAAAAAGAAAATGCATTCGATTTATTTAAATAAAGGACCTGAATATTATTATGATTGAAAAACTCTTGAAGATTTTAAAAACTCAGGCTTATGATATATGAAGCGTTCTCAAATTGGTTATAGAGGGGTAAGCTTATGGAAAAAGAGTTAAGCCAAGTTTTTGAGGATTATAAAAAAGAAATAATTCAAATCAATACTCATACCGGAAAATTTTTGAGGATTTCGAAATTTCTAGAAGAAGTTTTTGGTGTAAGCTTAACAGATGTAGCTTTTGGAGCCGAAAAATATCTCAAAAGCAAAGTTTATTGCGTAAGAGGGAGAACAGACTTACTTTTTGGGAATGTAATATTAGAAATAAAAGTTGATTTAAATAAAGAATTAGAAGATGCTAAAAACGAACTTGAAAAATACTTTAAAGCACTTAAAGAAATTAGAAAAGAGGAAAATTTTGTCGGTATAATAACTGATGGTGCAGAATTTCGTGCATATATTCTATCTTCTGATGATAGATTAAAAGAAATTTCTAAAATAAATATTAGTGAAAGTTTCGAGAATATAATTCTTTGGTTAGATTCATATTTTTTTACTAAAAGAGATCTTAAACCAACCGCGGAGGACATCCAAATAAAATTTGGCCTTAAAAGTCCAACATACTCTGTATTTCATAGAATGTTAAAAGAATTGTTTGAAAAAATTTCACACAAACCTCATAATTTATTAAAATTTGAACTTTGGAAAAAACATTTAGAAATAGTTTATGGAAGTGCGCCTGATTTAGATGAATTCATTGACCATACGTATTTGATTACCTTAGTAAAGCTTATTATGTACCTGAGATTGCATCGAGAAATAAACTTAGAAGAAATAGAAAAAGTTTTAAATGGTTCTTTTTTCAAAGAAGTAGGTATAACTAACTTTATTGAAGAGGATTTTTTCAGTTGGATTTTAGAAGAGGAAATTAAAGACATTGTTCTTGAAAGTATTAAGAGATTATTAGCTGAATTAGATGTTTACAATTTTGAAGAAGCTGATGAAGATCTATTCAAGGAAATTTACCAAGATATAATAGGACCAAGAGCGCGACATAGAATAGGAGAATACTATACACCTGAATGGTTAGCACAATTGATAATAGTAGAAAGTATAAAATTGTTAAAAAATAAAACTATACCTAAAATTTTAGATCCTGCCTGTGGAAGTGGAACTTTTCTTACAAATGCTATCCATTATTTTATAGAAAATTTAAGAGGAATTAGAAATTCTCAATTACTAGAAATTATTCTTTCAAATATAATGGGAATGGATATAAATCCTTTAGCTGTTATTATTGCAAGGGCAAACTATATAATAACTTTAGGTGAATTAATTAGAGCTAAAAAATCTCCATTAACGATTCCTGTTTACCTTGCTGATTCAATAAAATTACCAGTGCTAAAAAAAACTTTCCACGGGAAAGTAAATTCATACGAAATAACTATTGGAAATGGTAAAGCCAAAAAATATCTTCTTATACCAGAAGAAATAGTTAAGGACGAATCATTATTAAATGAGATTCTATCTAAAGCTAGTGATTTACTTATTGCGTATAAATTAAAAAGAGTTTCAAAAGAAATTGCAGAAAAAACTTTCGGAAAAAGTTTAAATAAGCTATCTTTCGATTCACAGTTAATTTTGAAACATACATTCCAAGCGCTTTTAAAACTAATAGATGAAGATAGAGACACGATTTGGGTATTTATCTTACGCAATTTCTATGCACCAATTAGATTTTCGAAAGAAAAATTTAATCTAGTTATAGGTAATCCACCATGGATCGCATTCAGATACATTGAAAACAAAGAGTATCAAGAAGATTTGAAAAAAATGATATTTGATTATCATCTTTTATCCCCAACAGAGGTGCATTTATTCACACAGATGGAAGTTGCTACACTTTTCTATAGAAGATGTGCTGATTTGTACCTTGATAAATATGGTGTAATAGGTTTTGTAATGCCTAGGAGTGTTCTAACTGGTGCCAAGCATCATCAAAAATTTAAAGAATTTAGTAAACCTCCTTTAAAACTTTCTAAAATTATTGACTTAGAATATGATACTCAATTCAGAGTTAGACCTCTCTTCAATGTGCCTTCTTGTGTATTATTTGCTGTTAAGGGTGATACTACTAAATATCCTGTCAAAACTATCGCTTATTCTGGTTGTTTGATTAGAAAAAATTCCAAACTTAGTGAGATTTCTTCTCTTTTGGAAACTAGAGAATACAAATATTATCCACCAGCGATAACAAAAGAGAAGTCATATTATTATGAGTTATTTAAAGCCGGTGCCGCTATCTATCCAAGACCTTTGTGGTTTATAGATTTTGAAATAGATCCACGATTTGGAATAGATCCACTTAAACCGAAGGTAGTTAGTTCTAAAGATGCTATAAAAAACGCGAAAAGTGAATGGAAGAAAGTTGTGATTAAGGGTAACATAGAAAATAAATTTATATTTGCTACACTCCTAAGTAAAGACTTAAAACCATTTGGATATGAAAAATTAAGACCCGTAATTTTACCAGTTAAAGTATATTCTAACAAATTTAAATTAGTAACAATAGATATGTTGAAAAGAGAAGGATCTCTGGGAATGGCAGAATGGCTTCAACAAGCACAAAATGTCTGGAACAAATACGCAACCAAAAAAGACAAAAAGAATTTTCCTTCGGTAGAATTGTCAATTAATCATTTAGGTCTTTTAGAACAACAAAATCCTTCAAAAAGATTTGTTGTTGTTTCGGCGTCTTCCGGAACGCATACAGTAGCATGTACCATAGATAAGCAGAGTGTTGAAAATTTTATTGTTAATAATGATGTAAAAGTTAAAATAAATGGAATAATTTTGGAAAAGACAACTTTCTTTTTTGAGACTAACAATGAGGAGGAAGCACACTACTTAACTGCAATAATAAATTCTACTGTAATAGACAAACTTATAAAACCATTTCAAGCAAAAGGTAGTTTTGGTGCAAGACATATTCAGAGGTTACCTCTTGAATTACCTATATCTAAATTTAATCCTAAAGATCCTAAACATAAAAGATTAGCAGAATTAGGTAAAATTTGTACAGAGAAAGTTAAACAATTTATAAAATTCTCACGATTAAAAACTAAAGAGAAACTAAAAGAATATTTAAGTGAGATTGATGGCCTAGTAAGAGAAATTATTGAAACTTAAAAAATCCGGCCATAATTGCTCCAAAAATTACTAATTGAAATATAAATACAATGGTTTCCAATCTTTTTAATCTTTCAACATTTCTTAACAATTGTGAAGAAGAAATCCGAATGGCAAACAACTCCAATAAGAAGTTCTAAGTATGCTTTCACTCCTGAAGAGATCAAAAAGATACTAGAAGTTGCAAAACAACATAGCTTTAGAGATTACTGCTTGCTTCTAACTTTAGCTTTGACAGGAAGGAGAGTTGGCGAAATAGTTGGAAGTTCTGGTTGGGAAGTGACTTATGTTAATCCAAAGTATAGGAAGCAACCGATAGAAGGGCTTACTGTTGGCGATATCGATTTCGAAAACGGCATAATAAATTGGACTATCGAGAAAAAGTTCAAGTATGTTAAAAAGAAAGACAAGAATGGAAATGAAGTTTTGGTTAAGGAAAGGGTTAAAGTTCCCTTGAAAGCACCAAAAATACTTCTAGATACCTTGAAAGAATATGTGAATGAGAGGAGCAAAAGGATTCCAGAAGGAATGTACAAAAACAAGGAAAAAATAATTAACTGCATAAAATTGTTTCCCATGTCAAGGTTCAATGTTCACAGAATCGTCAAGAAGTATGTAAAGCTTGCTGGAATAACCAACAGGAGAAGATTGGTTCATGCTTTTAGACATGAATTTGCCATAGCTTACTTGAAGAAAAGCAGTAAGCCTGAAGATTTGCTGGCTTTGAAGGATCAACTACAACACAGTTCTGCAAAAAATTAAAATAATTAAAATATATTTTTTAAAAACTAATTAAGCAAAATATATATTTTTACACAATAGGGAAAATTATGGAAGAACTTATAAAGTGGATATACAAAGAACCAACCGAAGAAGTGTTAACAATTAATAAACTTAAAGAATATATTACTCAAGGCATACCTCTCAAACATTATATAGGCTATGAGATTTCAGGATACGTGCATTTAGGTACTGGCCTTTTATGTATGAATAAAGTTGATGACTTTCAAAAAGCAGGAATTGATACAACTATTTTTTTAGCAGATTACCATTCATGGATAAATAAAAAGTTGGGTGGAGACTTATCTGATATAAGAAGAATAGCAGGCGGGTATTTTAAAGAGGCTCTAAACCAATCGTTGAAAATTATAGGCGGTAATCCTGAAAAAGTGAAGTATGTTTTAGGATCTGAACTTTATAAAAAGGTAGGGGTTGACTACCTAGAAACTGTTCTAAAAATATCAATGAACACAACACTTTCCAGAATAAGAAGGTCTCTTACTATAATGGGAAGGAAGGAGGGAGAAATTATTGACTTAGCTCAACTATTTTATCCACCTATGCAGGTAGCAGATATATTTACTCTGGGTGTAAATTTAGCTCATGGTGGAATGGACCAACGAAAAGCTCATGTTATTGCATTAGAAGTTGGTGAAAAAGTAGCAGGTTACAAACCGATAGCAGTTCATCACCACTTGTTAATTGGAATGCACATAACAGAAGATGCTAGACAAAAAATTCTTAAAGCTAAAAAAGAAGGAAACAGAAAATTATTTGAAGAAGGAATAATAGACATCAAAATGTCAAAATCAAAACCCAAAAGTGCCATTTTTATTCATGATTCACCTAAAGAGATTGAATTAAAAATTAGAAAAGCTTATTGCCCACCTAAAGAGATTGAATTAAATCCTGTTATGGAGCTTGCAAAATATATATTGTTTAGAGGGGAGGAAAAAGAGTTTGAAGTAGTTAATACAAAAACTAATGAAAGAAGGATTTATAAGACATACCACGAACTAGAAAAAGATTATATGTTAGGAAAAATACACCCAGCTGATTTAAAATCAAGTATAAGTTCTCAACTTATTAATCTTATTGAGCCTGCTAGAAAATACTTCTTAGATGGTCCTGGAAAGAAATATTTAGAAGATATGAAAGAAATAGAAGTTAGTAGATAGATTTTTTTAATTAAATTGTTGAAATTAATTTTTTGATGAAGTTCAAGGACTGAATTCTTTCCTCTTCAGAAGACCAGGGTAGCTCAATGGTAATTAATCCGTCATAGGCTACTGACTTTAACTTATTAAAAATTTTCCTAAAGTTTATACTACCTCTCCCTAATGGTAAATGTTTATCGTCTGATTCAGAATTCCCACCAAAATTATCATGAACATGTACTAATTTCAATTTCGAACTAAACATATTGATAAATTTAATGGAGTAATTATTGTTAGTGAAAAGGTTTGCATGACCTACATCTAAGCAAAAATTCAAACCTTCTGGAATTTTAGAAAACACCTTGTTAAATATTTCAGGTGGTTCTTCTGTATTTTCTAGAGTTAAGATAACATCTTTTTGTTTTACAAACTTTACTAGTTTCCTTAAAAATGGAATTTTTTTATTCACATCTAGCTGAACTATCGAAGAGAATAAGTGAATATTGAAAAGTTTGCATCCAGTGCGAGAAAACATAGTGATAAATTTTTTGAGTTTTTTGAGGGAATCTGCGCTAAAATCTACTTCTGGTAAATGAACTACCGAAATATTAACTTGGGTACATACTTTTTGAAGCTGAGTCTCAAAAAACGTATTGGGCTCAAGTTTTTTAGATAAAACAACCTCAACATAATTAAAAGGTAATTTTTTATTTTTCCATTCTATCAATCTTGATTCTAATTCATTTTCGACATAGATAGAATCTCCAAATTTCATAATTAGATACTAGTTCAGCTAAGAATAAAATATTTAATTGTCAAAAAAGTTATATCTTAATCAAGTTAAACCCTAACTCTAGGTATTTGTACAAATCATTTAGCACATTTTGTGCGATAAACCCTCTCTCGACATATATTAAACTTAACACGTTTAATGCACGTACAGATGCGTATAGATATATTTTGTTATAAAAATGTTTTGGGATTGACGAATCTGAAAAATAACCTTTTATTACATTATTGGTCCAATTTTGTTCACAATGATAAAGAATTGGTCCAAAATCAAAATATGGGTCACCGATTAAACATCTGTCAAAATCAATTATTCCAGAGATTATTCCGTTATTCACTAATAAATTTCTTCTCTGAAAATCACCATGTAGCAGACTACCTTCTAACGTAAAATTAGTCTCTTGGTGTATTTGCTTAAGAAGATTTAAATATTTACCTGGAATTATGTTTCTTGGGAGCAAATCTATGTAAGTTTGTATATGTTTTTCAATAAACTCTGACCAAGAAATGAAAGCTCCCTCATCGTTTGAAATATTAATATCTCCATATCTTGAAAACCTTTGTGAATGTAATTTCTTAAGAATCGTACCAGCAAGTTTTGCAATATTAATATCGGTAGGATTTGGCACAACCCCTGGTATAAAAGATGCTATTGAATAATCCACCCCACACATATCCCCTATTTCAAAAAATTCTGGAACAGGAAGAATATCTTTGATGTGTTCATAAGCCCATTTTTCAGATCTTAAATCTCCCCATTTAAATCTCCTTAATTTACCGCCTACCCTTACAACATATGAATTATCTGCTGTAGTTAACTTAAATGTATGATATATTTTCCCTTGAGGAATATATTGGATTTTAAAATTACTTCTTTTTAAGTGCTTCTTTCCAATCTTTACCACAATACTGAAGAGCTCTTTATTTAATTCTTCGTACATACAACATTTTTTGTTATTTATAGTTAAAAATAAAAAGTTAACCTTTAGTAAAATTATTATAAATATGGAAAAACCAAAAGTAGAATTTAATGAAGAATATTACCAGAAAATAATCAAAGAGTATGGCTATGATCCTTTTGAATTTGAACCAATTAATTTCGGGCTAAAAACTGCAAATACAGACTACCTTAAAAAGAAATTCTTATGTCATCATGATGGTAGAACATTTTCTCAATATTTAGAGATAGGTAAAAGATCTATCATTACAACTGGTGTTGGATTAAGTGGAAGTCCACATATGGGAACAATTGCTCAAATAATGAATACTATCAATCTTCAAAGAAATAATTTATATACTCAATTTGTTTTAGGTGATTTAGATTCTTATAATGCTAGAAATCAGCCTCTTGATGTAGTAAAGGAAAGAGCAAAAAGATATAGAGATTTCATAATCAAATTGGGTTACGATACTGGGCGTGGTATTTTAAGAACTCAAATGGATCACCCTGAGATTCTTCTAACCGCATATATTATTTCAAATTGTCTTAGAGATAGTGATTTTAAAAACACAGAAGAAGATCTTTCTTACCTTTATAAAGAAAAGGGAATTTACCCAGGAATCGAATTTCCAGTAAAGATGTCGATACTTTTAATGTTAGCAGATTTTATTCATTTAGGAATGAAGGAAGGATATGAAAATGTACTAGTAATGCTGGGCATAGATGAACATAAATATGTGCGACTATCTAAAGAGATAGTCATAAGAATGAAAATTCCAATGAAAATAGGTGGTTTATATTCTAGAATGATAAGGGGATTTAATGGTTATCCAAAAATGTCGAAAAGTATACCTGAATCAAACATATCTGTTGATATGCCATTTGAACAAATCGAAGATAAGGTAATGAATCATGAAGGAGATTTTATAGATCCTATGGATTCTGTAGTTTATCAGTTAATGACATTAGTTTCCTATTATAATTCCCAAGAGCTTGATGAATTATATCAAATATGTAAAAAAGGAGGGAATGAGTGGAAGAATGCTAAAAGAATGTATCTTGAAGAACAACTGTTTAAGATAATAGAGAAGTGGTCTAAATGACTAAATACGAAAGTACTTTAGATAAAAAACGAATTGTCAGAAATACGTATGAGGTTTCTTTAATAATTAAGGAAATAACTAGAGGTAAAGATATCGAATATAAACGTTTAAAAAAAGCATTCTCCTTAATTCTTGAAAATAAAGTTGAACAAAAAGATCTTCATTTTGGCGCACTTTTTGCAGCTTTAAAAACTAAAAGACCTACTGAGGAGGAAATTATAGCATTATTAGATACTGCATTGCAACTAGATGAGTTTAATAACAAAGAAAAAATCAAATTAGATTATCTCGGAAAAATCTATAATATGGTAGGTAGTGGAAAAGATGACATCAAAACTTTTAATGTAAGTACAACAGCAGCTTTTATAGCTTCTGCTGGAGGTTTAAGAGTAGCAAAAAATTCCTCTTACGCAACAGCGGGCATAACAGGTAGCAGAGATATATTGGAAGGAATTGGAATTAATTTAAATCTTCCGACATCTAAAATGATAGAAGCATTAGAAAAGTATGGAATAGCATTCTTTGCCATTGAAAATCAGATACCTAAATTTGATAAGGCATACGGTGGAAAATTTTTCTTTATACATCCATTGAGTTATATTTTACCAGCCTTGGTTTTGCCTATCTACGTTGATGGTGTATTATATGGAATCGCTGATATTGACACTGAATTAAGTGCAAGATTATTGAAGAAATATAATTTTGACAATTCTATGGTAGTATGCGGCATGAACAACTACAAGAACAAATATATCGATGAAATTTCAATTTTTAGACCGACAAAAATTACAGAAATAAGAAATAGGAGTATTAAAACATATATTTTTCATCCCGAACGAATTGGATTAAAATTAGCCAAAGAAAAGGAAATTATCAGCAATATAAATAGGGAAGAAAATACCTTAACTTTTCTTCGAATTCTTAGTGGTTTGGATAATGGTCCAAGAAGTGAAATGACTTGTCTTAACAGTGGTGCACTTTTATATATTTCAGGTATTTGTGATTCTATTAAGGAAGGGTATTCTCTATCAAAAGAATTAATTGAAAGTAAACAACCGCTGTCAAAACTTCAAGCATTAGTTAATTTCACAGGTGGTAATACAAAAAAATTTGACGCGTTGGTAAAAAAACTTTATGTGTGATAAAATGAAAGCTGTAACATTTGAAGATGTCAGAAAGATTGAATATAAAGAGGTCCCAGATATAGTGATACCACAACCTAATTGGGTTAAAATTAGAGTTCATTCTGCAGGTCTATGTGGAAGTGACTTACAAAAAATCTTATCTTATAAATCTCCAAGAGAGTATCTTCATACCTTTATTCTGGGTCATGAAATTTCAGGAACAATAGAAGAATGTGGTAGCGCTGTAGAAGGATTTAACAATGGTGATAGAGTTGCTATTGAACCATTAATTCCTTGTAAAAATTGTGAGGCATGTCATGATGGTAAGTACGAGTTATGTAATAACTTAAAAACTATCGGAAAAGATTATCCTGGAGGGTTTGCAGAATACACTTGTGCTCCCTACACTAATTTATTTCTCCTTCCTGATAATATGACATTCAATGAAGGGGCATTAATTGATCCAGTAGCAGTTACACTTCATTGTGTGCACCAAGGAGAAATAAAAAATAATAAATCAGTAGCAATAATCGGCGATGGAACTATCGGTTTATGTTGTTTACAAGTTGCAAAAAATTATAAGACGAATCTAACAATTATAGGAAAGCATAAAAAGAACTTGGATTTAGCAATTTCACTTGGTGCAATGGAAGCATTTCTTTTTGAAGAAGTGAAAGAAAACTCTCGTCTAAATAATAAATTTGATTATGTTATTGAATGTGTTGGCAGAAAGCAATCAGATACTATAAGACTGGCTATTGATTTAGCAAAACCTAGTGGAACAATTATTGTTGCAGGGGTTTATGATTTTAATTACGTCGGGAAAATACCATTAAGAAAACTTTTTTATAAAGAAGTGAAACTTATAGGATCTAACTCTTATTCAATATATAAAGATGAAAAAGAATTCAGCATGTCGCTTAGACTAATTTCTAATGGGTTAGTTAATGTAAAGGAGTTAATTACTCATGAATTTCCTCTACAAGAGTTTGAGAAAGGTATCTATCTTATGAAATCAAAACCAGAAACAGGGGTTATTAAGGTTATATACCACCCCTAAAAATGAAGTGTTATAATTTTTTCTTCATTTTAGTTTGATAAAATTTAGTATCTAAAATTTTTGGCAGTTCGTATATACTTTTGATAGTATAATTTGAGCCTTCTATTTCTTTGTCTGATAAATAAACAGACATACATCCAAGTTCAGTAGCTGGAAGTATATCTACATAATAGTTATCACCAACTACACAAATTTCAGAGAACTCCAATCTCTCATTCTTAGCTATCAACTCATAAAAGAATTTTTTGGAATGATTGAGAGGATTATCTTTAACATAATAAGTCCCTTTTATAAAAGGGTAAACTCCTAGAGTTTGTTGCAATTTTTTGGAATATAGAGGAGATGCAAATGTAACGACATAAAAATGAAATGTTATAATTTTTTCTTCATATAGGTGAAGTAAGACTTTTGAAAATACTTATAAGCTCTTTATCTTTACCTAAATATTTTTTTGGATTTACTTTATCAAATACCGACTTATGATAGTCTTCTATAGAACACCCTAAATAAGTAAACCCATCGAATGGATTTGGATAGTTTATTCTTAAAAATTCATATATAGAGAATCTATTTCTTCTCTACTTTTATTTAACCTCTTCATAAGCCAAGATTTAGTTTTTTCTCGGAGAGTTTGCATAAGTTGACTATCGTGTGAATATAACGTGCCATCTTGGTCAAAAATAAAACATTTTATCATATATCGTAGTTGTTGTGTAAAAATTTAAGAGTTTATGAGATACTAATCAAGATTAAAATAGTACTCCTTAACTTGAACACGGAAAAACTTTGGAAAGAAAGACTTTCTGAAAAATTGAGAAAATTTTGAAAAAGAAAGAGAAATCAGAATAGTCAAGTTTGATAAAAAAACTCATAAAAGAGATAAGAAAAATATGGAAAAAGTGAATCGTCGATTTCATGCGCTGGCCGGGATTTGAACCCGGGTCTCCGCCGTTCTGTCTTCTGGTTGGCAGGGTTCCGCTTAGCTCGACGTCTTAGACCAATCCAGAATCATCTACGACTGGACTACCAGCGCACTTTTATTTAAAAATTCCACCAAAACCCTCAATCGCTTTTTCTTCTTCCTCCTTTATTTTTCTCATCACTTCTTCCTTCTCTTTACCCTCAACCTCTTTTGCCAATTCAACGACTTCACCAGTTTTTTCATTTTTTATCTTTACTTTTTCTAAAGCTCTTTTGCATTGCTCTTCTAAACCAGAAATGTAGCAATAAATTCCCTCTTTTCCATTCAAGCTTTTTGCATCCTTAAAAATTATGCTTGCCATCGATATAATGTCGTCCTTAAGCAGAATATCCTTAATCTTTTGTAAGTTCTTTTGCTCTATTGAAATTACTATTTCCATTTTTTTCACCTCATTTTTATTTTGCAGGCTAGATTTTAATTTTTAAGCCCGTTTGAATTATCTCAACATTTATGTAATTTATTTTAATAATTGTTTCTAATATATTAGACCACATAGGCTTTTCTACCTTAACTTCAAATTCAAATTATATCCAGGAAATAGAGTTTTAATGATCTGATGAATATCAACAATCTTCTTTGAAACCTAATATACCCTAATCTAATAAACTTCTCTTTTTTAGAGTTATCTTACTAGTTTATATAGTCCTGGAGATGCGACAGTCTTAAAATTTCTTTGGTCTATGAAATTCGAGTTTTCGATATCTCCATTTAATTTAATCATAAGCCTAATAATTTGAGGGCAATGATGTAAAGCCCCAGGAGGGATTCGAACCCTCGACCTACTACTTTTCCGATCTTACGAGGTAGCCGCTCTACCAACTGAGCTACTGGGGCTTAATCTATATTTCTTTACATAACCAATAATAATATTGTAAAATCTAAAAAAGGAAGATAAAATGCAAGAAGCTATGCTTTGGCACAAGGAAAGAAATGGTATACGTTGTGATCTTTGTCATGTAAGATGTTTCATCTCTAAGGAAAAACTCGGTCTTTGTCAGGTCAGAAAAAATGAGAACAACAAGCTTTACACTCTTAACTACGAAAAAGTTATAGATTTAAGCGTAGATTGGATAGAAAAAAACTTTTTGTTCCATTTTTTACCTAAATCTAAAAGCCTATTTGTCTCAATCCCAGGCTGTGAGTTAAATGAGAATTTTTGCATAAATGATTTTTTTCTAGAAAATGTGCAAGCTAATAGACTTTCGGCAGAAGATGTGATAGAAGCCGCAGAAAATAAAGGATGTAAGAGTATATCTTATTCTTTTACTGAGCCGACTATATCTTTTGAGTTTATTTTTAAGATAGCAAAATATGCTCACAGAGCCAATATAAAAAATATTTTTGTAACCAATGGTTATGTGACAGAAGATGCTATAAAGAAAATAGCAAAATATCTTGATGCCGCAAGCGTGAGGTTCAAAGCCTCAGGTTCCAGACAATTCATGTCGCAATACAGTTTAATTTCAGATATTTCCCCAATTATAGATACGCTTAAACAAATGAAAAAGCATAGAATATTTATTGAAATCGTAAACACGATAATACCACAAATAGGTGATGATGTTGATGAATGTAGAAGGCTCGCCGAGCTTATAAATAGCGAGTTTGGTTCAGAAATACCGTTTCACCTGCTACAGTTTTATCCAAACCCAAAATTCCCTGGTCTACCATCAACTCCAATTGCTGTTTTAGATAGATGCGTTGATGTGGCTAGATTAGCAGGACTAAGGTTTGTCTATATAAGTAATGTGCCAAAACATGCAGGCCAAAACACCTACTGCTATAATTGTCAAGAGCCCCTGATAATCAGGGAAGCCTTTTTTGTAAAGAAGATAAACCTTGTTGATGGAAGATGTCCTAATTGTGGGCTTAAAATTAACCTTGTTCTAAAATAGGAAAATATAAATTAGCGGGAAAACTCATTTTATTTGTGAGGATTTTACCTATAGCTTCATTTTTTTTAGTTTTGACTTTGATTTCTTCCACGGTTATTGCTCAAATTCAATATTATGGGATTGATGCTGTGGTGGACGAAAAGGGGGAAACTAAGGTCAAGTTAACCATAACCTTCTTCCAGCCTGAATCAGAATTTGATTTAAGTTTAATAGGTAGAGTGGAAAAGTTGAATGCAAACAGCATGGGTTTGCCAATTGATTGCAGTTTAAATTCAGGAGCCATAAGTGTTTTGAAGTGTAAGCTTAACTTGACAGAAGAGAAAAGAACAATAGAGCTGAATTTTGAAACAGGCGATTTTGTTAAGGCTATTGACAAGAATTATATTTTCGATGCTAATTTTAACTTTGGTAGAGAAATAACAAATATCTTTGTTTCTGTTAAGCTCCCAGAAGGATTTTCTTTGGTTGGAGAGGATGTAAAAGAAAGGCTTTCTTTTCCTCAATATGTGACAATACTTAGTGATGGCAGGCATCATATTATAACTTGGAAGCTTTTGAATGTCTCTAGAGATCAAGATCTAAGATTCAGGATAATTTACGAAAAAATTAAGGAGAGCGATATCTCACAAACTTTATTTTATTTAAGTATTTTGGTTGTCATTTCAATTTTCGCTTCAATTTTAGTCTACTTTAGATTTTTCAGAAAGTCTGAAAAAATAATTCTTTCTGTTTTAGATGAATTTGAGAGAAAAGTTTTAGATGCAATAATTGATGCTGGTGGTGAAGTTAATCAGAAAAAAGTGGTCCAGGCTACAAACTTGTCAAAGGCAAAAGTTTCAAGGGTTGTTAAAAGCTTGGCTGAGCGTGGGCTTATAGAAATTAAGAGGCTTGGAAGAACAAACAGGCTAAAAATTGTGAAGAAAAGGTTTAAGTTTTTTTAGAGTAAAAATAATCTTTATTTTTTAATTTTTTGACATATTTTTACTCTAGAAACAATTATAAATTTTATAATGTTATAAAATACTATTTTGATGGGCTTGATGAAACAGTTTCAATTTCATGTAAATTGTTTCAAGAAATTTATTTATAGCTATAAAAGCCTTATTCTATTTAAGAAATTCCCGAGACTGTTTAGTATAGCTTTTGCTGTACTAAACAGAAAAGGAAAAATTGAGGTAAAAATATGAAAGAAAAATTGATTGCAGGCCTTATGGCTGCATTGACCGCTCTTACAGCAGTCTATCCAGCTTTGGCAGTAACTGTTGGTGATGCCGTACCTTCACTCGGTACACCAGCAGAAAACTGGCTAATAGTAGTCGGTGCTGCTGCCAAGCCTGAGGATGTTGTAGGAGCAGCAGACATAGCAGTAACTCTAGCAGGATTATCGACAGAAGAGGTTGCAGTGCCAGGAACAGCTGCAACAGTTGATGGTATTCAGAAGAAAACTTTAGGATTAAGTTCGTTGTGGTCAACTGTATTCCCAGCTTCAATAAGGACAATGCATTACTCAGGATTGAAGCAGTCAACAATCACTTGGAAAGGAACAGATTATGATTACTACGAGCAAATAGTTTATGGGAACATTTACATGAGCCATGACTTTGATACTGACAAAATAAATGGCACAGAAAAGCTCGTAGTTGAATCAGGTCAGGTTAAATACGAATATGTGTTCAACAAGTTGTTGAACATAACAGCAACAACAGGAAAGGGAACAATAGATAGCCCAGAGTATACATATCCTGTGAAAATACAACTACTTGGCAAACCTTTCATAATAGTAGGTGTTGGTAGCAACTCTGTTAAGATGTTGTCGGGTACTGTCGGTACAGCCACATCTACAGTGCCAGTAGTTTATGGAGACTATTCTGTATACTCTGACTTAGGTTCCGATGGTTCATGGGCAAGAGTGATAGTCAAAGATAAGAATGACAATACAGTTGCAACCGAGGTGATAAATAAAGACGAATCGAAAGATTTGGCAGTAGGAATAACAATTAAAATAATGGCAGTAAGAGCACTTCAAGACGGTACAATAGTAGGAACAGACCTTGTGGTCGGTCCAACCGGACAGGTTGAAAAGACCTACACCACAAGTTGTGATGTGACATCAACAGGAGCAGAAGATAAAAAGTTCCCAGGCGAGAGTGAATGGTGTATTCAGGTTAGCGGATTTTCTAATAGTGGGGCTATAGATAAGGGAGATAAAATACAGGTTGTCTACAAGCCAACAGACACAAAGTATTTGGTAGCTGGAGATAAGATAAAGCTTCCAAATAACTATGGTGAGTTGGGTTTCGTCGGATTTAACACAGACAAGTTCGTTAAGATAACAATCGAGCCGTTCACAGAGAAGACCGTGTACGATGCAGATACTCCATCAATTTCAAGAGGAACATGGAGTGGATTTGAGATTACTGCAGATGTGGCGGGATCAATAATAGACACAGACGGTAGCGGATACACAAAAGCCTATTTCATCTTCAACAAGAGCCATGTAGGTGCGGCTTTCTACGATTCTGTAAGACAAAAGATATTGCTAAAGGATGATAACACACACAGAAAACAATTAGTAGGAGGATCAAGTGACTTCACCTTTACCTTTAACATAAGCTATGGTGGAGCAACAGCATTAGGTGAAGTCCATAGATTGAGCTTTAAAGCTAACGCATCAGAGGCTAACATAATTAGGAATTCTGTTCTAACAAAAGCCGATGGGACTATAATAGTAAACATGACATATGGAAACAGGACAGCATGGACAAGCGCAAGCTTGCCAACATTCCAGCTATATGATAGTACAAGCGCACAAGATGAAGATGTTATTGCCGCAACAAGCGGTGATAATAACGCTAATGACAAAATAGGAAAAGCAAGCCAAGATGTTGTCACAGACAGTGGAGCTATAGTAGTTTCACCAGGTTCCAACTCTGGTTCACAGAGAGTTGTGATTAAAGTACCATCTGAGGCATTATATGTAAATGCCTACATTGGTAAGGCTGGAGCAGCGGTAGAAGGACAAACTTACAAGAAATATGTTCCAGTCACAGCACCATTGGCAAGACTTGATACTGAGCTCAGCTCTGCGGACAAGACCAAGAATCTTGTCGTGGTTGGTGGGCCATGTGTTAACAGAGAGGCTGCCGCAGCTTTGGGTCTAGTCTTCCCAGCTTGTGGAACAGATTCAACAATACCAGAGAATGCTGCCATGATTAAGGTAGTCAACGACTATCCTGCTACAGGTAAATTCACAATAGTTGTGGCAGGATGGGAAGCAGCTAACACAAGAACAGCTTGCTCTGTAATTCAGCTATATGATACATTGCTAAAAGATCAGACCGCTGGTGCGGTTAAGGTCACTGCAGCCACAACAGCAGGTATCACGCCTATGTAAGGCCGATACCTTGTCTGAAAGCTTTGACTGCTTTCTCCCTTCTTTTTATTTTTGAAAAACAATTCTAATTCTATGAAAGTTAAGCTGTCTTTAACAAGAGGAAGAACTATAGTTTTGGCTTCTTTATTATTACTTGCTTTATTAGCTATAACACTCTATCCTTATATTTCTTTTCCAATTCGTTCCATAAACTATCTTGGAGTAAATATGAATTTTAGAGCCAACTTAAGGGATGCAAAGGATGTTTTGGTTTATCCTAATGAAGAATTGGTTCGTGAAGAAATCATGAACCAGTTTATAGAGAACATAACAATAGTTTTCAAACCTGGGGAGGATAATGTCAATTCCCACTATGTGTTAGAGGTTTTCGAAATAGTGAATAAGCTTGCAATAGCTTATAAGCTAAGATTTGCCTACATACCAAATTTCAATGTTGTTAATGTAACAAGTTATGAAAATATTAGAGGAACGAAAGATAATCCAATAATCGCTTTAATCCATCCAATCTATTCAAATGAAACTGTGGTAAAGATTGAAGACCATGTTATTTATATCCAAGGCAATAATGCTAGAAACTCGATGGGGCAATTAAAAAATTTTGATTTAGCTACAGTCAAGTTCTTAATGGTTGCTCTGGATATAAAAATTTAACAAAGCTTGTGTTTGGAACAAAGAATTTCACTTAATTCTTCAAGCGTCACAAGACCTTCATATTTTTCTTCATTTATCACAAGACTTGGAACTTTTTCTATATTATAAACTTTTTTAAGAATGTGAACTGTATTTAAGTCAATATCATAATCTATAGCAAAAATCATTAGGTTCTGAGAATATTTCTTTTTAAGATAGGTTAAAATTGTTCCTTGTGGTGAACACTCATTACAATTTTTGTTTGAATAGAAATAAAGAACGTCAACCAGATCACTTCTGTTGCAACTTTCTTTTATTTCTTTTACATAAAACCAATATTTAATTAGCACTAGTGTATAATCTTTTTTAAGATCGAGAAAATCTTTGTATTTTATTTTTTCATTCATTTCATAAATAGATACCCTATCACCGAGTTTGCCAGCTTCTTCCATAGTTTTTTCCAATGCTTTGCCAAGTAAATAACATGAAATATTTTTATCTCTTGTGAGTAGAGTTAACTCAAAAATCATATCTTCTTGCCTTAGCTTGAGGCTCGTCAACTCATCTTGTAATTCTTTTATTTTTGTTTTACTTAAAAAAAATCCTGTATAAATTCCCATGAAAAGTATAAAAAGTGTTATAGCTGCAGAGACGATATAAAACTCCCAAGCAATTTTTTTCTTCACCATTTTCTCTTAACTCCCACTAATTCATATATTATGGAAGAAATCCAAAAAATAGATATAAGAAATGGATAGATAAAGACATAGCTCAAATAAAAGCTCAATTTTTTATTTAACTGAACATTTTCCCTCGAAAAGGCGACACTTGCCCATAATGTAAAAAGGCTTATCACTGAGAACAGAAAAAAGAAGTATGTATAGAAGTCTACAAGAAAAATATCAAACCTTATTTCAGGTTGAATCAAGGCAAACTTTATGTGGTACCAATTTATAAGATATTTTGCACTATTCCAAGTAAAAGTGAAGAGAAGAGAAAAGAATAAAAATCCTAAGATGAACATCCAAACAAAATTTATTGGTAGGACAAAGAAACCTAGATTTCCATACTTAGGGTTTGCAACCATATCAAAATATTTGAAAACATTTTGTATATAACCTCTATACCATCTTAATCTTTGGTTAAAGAGTTTTTTAAAGTTTGAAGGAGCTTGTGTATACACATAAGCGTCAACACTGTTTTCAATCCTATATCCTTTTTTAACAAGCCTAAGAGCTATTTCTGTGTCTTCGGCCAGATTGTTTTCATCAAAGCCACCAATTTTTTTCAAAACAGAAGTTTTGTAAATACTCCCTGGACCTGGAGTTACATATTGACAATCAAAAAAATTGAAAAGTTTTCTTAAGAAAATTGACCATAAATATTCGACCCACTGAATTTTTTGCATTAAAGTTTTAGGTTTAAAAACCTTTATTGCTGGAGTAACAGAAGCCACACCACTATTTTCCATATGACCAATCATTTTTAAAAGAAAATCTTTCTTAGGAAAAGAGTCGTCATCCATACAAGCAACAAGCTTAGTTTTCACATGTCTAAGCCCATTGTTTAAAGCCGCCGCTTTGCCAGATTTTTTCTGTCTTATTAGCTTAACTTGTTTAAATTTGTTGACTATCTTTGCTGTTTTGTCTGTAGAACCATCATCTATTACAATGATTTTTAACTTATCTTTCGGATAATTTAATCTCAAAATAGATTTCAAACACTTTCCTATATTTTTTTCTCCATTATGAACCGGAATCAAAAAAGTTATTGAAGGAAACTTACTTGGTTTAGGGTTGAAAAAAAAGTTCTTCCTATTTTTAAAAAATACAGTAAACCACAGTACTGAACAGTAAATCATTATCGAATATACTATTAAGTAAATGAAATCCACCAATTGCATACTATCCTTAATTTAACATTTTGACATAAGTATTTTTATGAAAAATATTTTAAAGTTTTTTAAAATTTCCTTACTTGTTTCTTTTGATAAGATTTTATTCTATGAAAAGATTTGATTTTCATTACTGGATTTAATTAAATATCCTTAGCATTTTTCTTAATAAAATTTTTGTTCAGAGATTACAAAGGGCTAAAATTAGATTTTTGATAGATGATAAGAGATTATACTTTCGAGTACATCCTAAAGCAACTTAAACTTTCCAGTTATCTTGTCAATTTTTTCCTCTTTATCAGGCCCAATTCCTAGAGCAGTTATTGTTCCAGACTTAAGCTGAGTCAAACCGGCATCTTTGACCAAGAAACAAGGAATTTTCTCTTTCTTGGTTTTTTTGTATATTTCAAGCAATTCTTTCTCATTTCGAACTTTGAGAACAATTTTTTTACTTCCTTCTTTTTCCCATTTCTTTAAAATTTCTCTGTCAACTAGCTCTAAAGTACCAACTGCAGCATGACAGCATTGAGCTGCGATTTTTCCTTTACCCATCTTTAAGTCGGTCCTCACCAAAATGACTTGTTTTAATTTTCCCATACATAAATAAAATGAAAACAAAAATTAATTTATGAAAATTCTTGTTTTGCTTGCAGATGGTTTTGAGGAAATAGAAGCTATTACTGTGATTGATGTTTTGAGAAGGGGTGGTATAGAGGTTCAAACAGTTAGTATAGCCGGGATCTGGGTTACCGGGAGCCATAATATAAAGATAATGGCTGATAAGAAGATTAACGAAATCGATTTAGAAAAATATGATGGAATTATTTTACCCGGAGGCTTAAAAGGAGTTAATAATCTTTTGAGATCAAGCAAGATAAAAGAATTCTTGGAAAAAATGGATGAAAAAGGAAAACTGATAGCTGCAATCTGTGCCGCTCCCCTAATCTTGGCAAAGTATCATCTATTAGACAATAAAAGAGCAACAATTTATCCCGGCATGGAAAGAGAATTACCTTATCCAAGGAATGAGAGGGTCGTGGTGGATGCCAATATTATAACATCTCAAGGCCCAGGTACTGCTCTAGAATTTGCTCTGGCTATAATTGAAAAAATTTTGGGGAAAGATAAAGCTAGTGAGCTCAAGGAACAGTTGGTGGTTTGAATGGAATTTGATGGGATAGAGAAAGAAGTTCTTTTGGAAATTGCTAAAAGACTCGTGATGAGCAAAGAGGAGCTCTTCAAGTTGGTTGAGGATAGAGTAGATCTCGCTACTTTTGATAACATAATTAGATCTTTAGAGGAAAAGGGTTATTTGGCGAAAGTCTCACCACTTGGTTCAAGTAGTTATTTTGTGACAAAAAAAGGAATTAAATTAGTAAAATGAAATAAATTTTTTTATATGTGAGAAATATTTATTTTTAATATAGCCCCGTCATCTAGCGGTCAAGGAAGTTATAAACCCTTGAATGTCAGGCTTTGGGCTTCAAGTCTAAAGCTCAGATTAAAAGATGAAGAAAGAAACCTGAACACGGCAGTTCGAAAGTCTAAGACCGAAACTCTGCCCGGGGCTATTTTTGTGGTTGAATGCCAGACTGGAAAATTCATTTAACCTTTGGATTTATTTTTCTTTCTCTTTATCTTGTTTTAAATCAGCTTTTTGATTTCTTTGACTTAAGTTTTCAGAGCACCCTTTTCTTTATTTTACTCGTTCCAATTGTAAGCATTTTCCCAGATATAGATATGAAAAAATCTAAATCGAGGAAAGTTTTTTCAATCTTTTTTTCAACGCTACTAGGTTTAATTTACTTCATTGCTTTCCCAAACACATGGTATTATGGTCTAGCTTATTTTTTCTTATCTTATTTCTTGATATCCCTTTTACCAACAAAGCATAGAGGGATTACCCATACCTTTAAATTTTCTATTATTTTCTCATCCATATTAGCCTTTATTCTTTATATTATATTTGGGTTGAGCTTTAGGAATACCATTTTCTTTTTTTCGGCGACCCTTTCCTTTTATCTTTTACACCTGCTTTTGGATAAGTTTTAATTTAATATAAAAGACTAAATATTTTTATGAAAATAAAGCTTTCTGCTACCTTCGAGGGTAAATGTGATTTATGTGGAAAAAGAGGGAAAGTTTTTACCCTTGGAGATGAAGAAAATAAAAAGGTTGTAACTATTTGTGAAGATTGCTCGAAAAGATTTGGGGAGATGCAGGCTTCTGAAGCCATAGAAAAGTATGGTCATAGGGATGAGAAACCATTCGAGAAAGGAATTAAATTCGAAAAAAGCAGTGCTAGCTAATTTTAAAAAAAAGAAAGAAAAGCTGGAAAGCAAGTTTAGAAGAGTTTTAGCCATCCCATGTATTGGGCCAATAACACTAGGAGAATTATTACTACTACTGCAACAGCGGCCCATTGCCATGTTTTAAATTGTGGTAAACTCATACTCATCTTAACCATAGTTTGTAGTCTGTATTTAAAAACCTATCACTGAACCTACTCCTCAGTGATTATTACTCTTTTCTTAAAAAGTAAGTCAAAAAAAGTTTAGCCATAAGAAAAAACTATAAATATAGCATGTTTAAGAAAGTGGTCTATTTTCTTCCAACAATGGTTTTAATCTCTTTATATTTAATAAAACCAATTTGCTCAGAGACTAAAGAGCAATTTGTTATCCGGACTATAGATGGTGATACAATAGAGTTAGAAAATGGTGAAAAAGTGAGACTTATTGGGATAGATGCCCCTGAAGCCACAGAACTTTTTTATCAAGAAGCTACTCTTGCCTTAAGAGAGATGGTTGAGGGAAGAAAAGTAAAGCTAGAGAGAGACCCTTTTTGGAACAAGGACAAATATGGAAGATTCTTAAGATATGTTTTCTTGGAAGAAAAGCTTATTAATTGCGAGTTAGTCAGGCTTGGGCTTGCTAAAAATATAGCTGAAAGGGAGAGCAAATATTATAACTGTTTCCAACAAGCAGAACAGGAAGCTAGGGAGAAGAAAATTGGGATTTGGCTTTCCTCTTGATGACTATTGGACCTCTATAACCACAGTCTTTACATTCGTATATCATTCCAAGCCAAGGAAGAAATTTAATGTTTTTAGAATCACACCTAGGGCATTCTAACATCAAAATTACCTTTTCTTGGAGTTAAATCTAGGCTTTACATTTCCAAATTGAAGTTCACTTGAGCATTTGTAGCAAATTGGAATACCATTTTTGATTACTATTTCTTCAAGACTTAGCCTACCGTGCTTTGGGCAAAAACATTTTGCTTGAATTTTTCCCACCTCTTATTAACCGCCTTTATATCCAGGAATCTTCATAGAAAGTAGATTTGCAATCCCTGTTATCAATTTTGGCTCAACTGTGATTATGTCACTTGCAGTTATTATTCCAACTAGCTTACCATCTTTTGTCACAGGCAGTCTTTTTATCCTTTTTTCCATCATGAGATTTACAGCATCTTCTATAGTTTTCTCATAGTCTATAGTAAAAATCTTTTTATTCATCACCTCTTCCACAACCGTAATGTCAAGATCCTTTTCTTCCGCTACAGCTTTCAAGATATCTGTTTGCGTCAAAATTCCAACTATGTCGTCATTTTCAATAACTATTAAACTCCCTATACGTTTTTCACACATGACCTTAGAGGCTTCTCTTAAATTAATGTCAGGACTAATCACTACAACATCCTTATTCATTACGTCTTTTATTAACATTTTACCCCAATAATAATTTGTATTTTAAAATTTTTATCCTATGTAATTAAATTTTTCTCCCTCTTCTTCCGATCTTTTTATTTTTTTACTCCTTTCGACAAATTTCTCATAATAGTTTTGAACATCCTTTGTCAAGCTCGGTGTGATTTTTTTCAAAGCTTCTTCAAAATGTCTCTTCTCTACAGCTTTTGTTTTTATGTTTTCTCTCAAAGCGTTCATAGCAGCTTCCCTACAAAGTGCTTCTAAGTCAGCTCCAGAAAACCCTTCTGTTTTTTCAGCAATTTCTTTAAGATCAATCCCCTTCAAAGGCATATTTCTAGTGTGGATCTTCAAAATTTCGAGTCTTGCTTTTAAATTCGGTGGTGGTATTAGGACAAACCTATCAATTCTTCCTGGCCTCAAGAGAGCTGGGTCTACTATGTCTGGCCTGTTCGTTGCTGCAATAACAACAACCCCTTTTGTTTCCTCTATTCCAGAAAGCTCGGTCAATAATTGAGACACAACAGTTTCTGTAACTACACTTCCTCTATAAATTCCTCTTCTTGGCGCTAAAGCATCAATTTCATCTAAGAAAATTATGGTAGGAGCAACTTGCCTTGCTCTCCTGAAAAGCTCTCTTATTTTTCTCTCAGACTCACCAACCCACATCGTCAAAACTTCAGGCCCTTTGACAGAGATGAAGTTCGCCCCACTTTCATTTGCAACTGCTTTTGCGAGCAATGTTTTACCGCAACCCGGTGGGCCATAAAGCAGAATTCCTCTCGGTGGAGTAATTCCCAACCTTTCAAAACTTTCTGGGTTCTTCAGGGGCCATTCTACCATTTCCTTAAGCTGTTGCTTCACTTCTTCTAAGTCACCAACATCATCCCATTTAACTTTAGGAATTTCTACCAGAACCTCTCTCATTGCACTTGGTTCAACAACTTTCAAAGCATTCTCGAAGTCTTCTTTTTTGACAATAAGTTTTTCTATAACTTCTTTTGGAAGTTCTTCTTCTGTCTTCCATTTTATCTCTGGTAAAACTCTCCTTAGAGCAGACATAGCGGCTTCCTTACATAGGGCCATTATATCTGCACCGACATAACCATAAGTTATATCAGCAAGCCAGTTAAGATCTACATCTTTATCTAAAGGCATATTTCTGGTGTGAATTTTGAAAATTTCAAGTCTTCCATTTCTATCTGGTACAGGAAGTTCTATTTCTCTATCAAACCTTCCACCCCTTCTTAAAGCGGGATCAATAGCATTTGGCCTGTTCGTTGCTGCAATAACAACAACTTTTCCTCTTTTCTTCAATCCATCCATAAGTGTGAGAAGTTGACTAGTCACTCTCCTTTCAACTTCACCAGTAGTTTCTTCTCTTTTTGGTGCAATTGCATCAATTTCATCAATGAAAATTATCGAAGGGGCATTCTTTTCTGCTTCTTCAAAAATTTTTCTAAGGTTTTGTTCAGATTCTCCATAAAATTTGGACATTATTTCAGGACCAGAAATTGAGAAGAAGTTCGCCCCACTTTCATTTGCAACTGCTTTTGCGAGCAATGTTTTACCTGTGCCAGGTGGCCCGTATAGCAAAACACCTCGTGGCGCATCAATGCCCAATCTTTCAAAAATTTCTGGGTGTCTCAAAGGTAACTCAATCATTTCTCTTACCTTTTCAACAACATCTTTTATCCCACCAATATCTTCATAAGTTACTGCAGGTATAGCCTTCTCTTCCAATTTCAAGCCCTCCGGAAGCTCTGGTAGAATTTCAAGCTCTGTCATATCACCAATTCTAACTATTCCGGGAGGATCTGTGTTGGTTACTATAAATCTTGTTTCTCCTGGGAATGGTGTGAAAAAGAACTCTTCAAAAAAATCGCTACCGAAAAACTCGTCAAAGAAGCTACCCCCTCTAGACTTTTTTCTAACTACAGGTGAAGGAACAATGATATCGCCTTTCACTACAGGTCTCATATAAAGATTTTGTCTAACTAAATCAGGGGAGACATGAATCATAAGACCTTTTTCGGCAGGAGCAATTGCCACGGTTTTCGCCTCTTTCACATCAGCCTTTCTTACTTTCACATATTCCCCAACACCAGATCCAGCATTTCTTCTTACTATTCCATCCATTCTTATGATGTTCAAACCAACATCAGCAGGATAGGCCCTTACAGCTATTGCAGCAGTTTTTCTTGAACCCTCAATTTCAACCACATCACCCTCTTTTACACCAATCTTGCTCATATTATTAGAATCGATTCTAACAATTCCTCTACCAGCTTCTTCCCTTGCAGTAAGTTCTCCAACTTTCAGTCTTATTTCCCTTTCTTCTTTTTCAGTCATTTAATCCCCCTCAAACACATTCTCCTCTAATAATACTTTGAAAGCTTTCCACATAACCTTTTCTTCCCATTCCTTCATGAACTTTTCTATTTTGTCAAATTCGTCCTCAGGAATTATAAAACTGCTTTGATCAACTTTTTGATGAGGAATAGCATCTAAAAGTCCATCTCTTTGATAAGTGTAAACCTTTTCTTTTGGTTTATTGTTTACAAAAATTTCTCTTCTTATCATTTGTTTCCAACCATACAAGCTACGGAAAAATTTATTCCTTTCGTAATAGCTCTCAAACTTTCCAGAATTTACACTGAAAGTTATCAAAACTGCTTTTTTTATTCCCATCATTTTAGATTATTTAAACACTAAAATATATAAAGATAACTGTTTAGGTTGAGTTTAAGGGCATTTATTTCTTAAACAGGGCTTAAAGAAGCTTTAAACTTCATTAAGTTTTTCAATCTTTCCATTATCCTGGAGAGAGAACTTTCTGGTCTGTATTCTTCACCAACAAGCCTTGCAGCAAATTTTATCATTTCTCTACTAGCAGGAGAATTTTTATTTAGCATAACAGCGGGCATCTTGAGAGAAAGGGCTTTCTTAATATTTTTATCATAGGGAATAGAAGCAAGCACAGGTAAGCGAGTCAGCTCTTCCACCTCTTTTATGTTCATCTCATATTTCGCCTTATCAACTGTATTCAAAACTATACCAACTGGTTTTAAACCAAGCTCATTCACAACTTCTTGGTATTTAACTATATCTATTACAGATGGAACATAAGGTGCAGTTACATATAAGACTTCATCACAAGCCTTTAAACATGCCATGGCCTCTCTCCCTAATCCAGGGCCACTATCAAGTAATATTATATCGTTCTTTTCTTCTAGTGGTTTTATACTTTCTCTCAACAAAGTCACATCAACACCCTCAAGCTCACTAACAGAAAGAGAGGCTGGCACAACCTTCATTCCAGTGTAATGCTCATAGACAGCTTCTTCTATTGTAGATTCCCCTTTCAAAACTTTATTCAGAGTTATTGGACAGTAATACATCCCAAGATATAGACCCAAGTGTGAAGTTGTGATGTTACAGTCAACAATAGTAACTTTTTTGTTGAAGTGATGCGATAGAGCTGCCCCTAAATTTATAGTTAAAGTTGTTTTTCCAACACCACCTTTGCCAGAAACTATTCCGATTACCCTTACCATGCTATTAATTAATTGTGTTGTTATTTACTTATTTTTTCTCACTATTTTTTGTTTTGAAAAATGAGAAAATTCCATAGCTCTTTTTTCTTAAGAAAGGCATTCCTGTTTTTGGATTTTCCATAACTTCATAACCAGGAGGCAAATCGAAGATAGCATCGGCAGGATCTTTTGAGAAGTAGTAAATTCTTGCATTTCCTTTGACCTTCATATGAAGCCAAAATTTTTGGCCATTTTTTTTTGATTTATAAATAAAGGGCCCAAATATTCCCATAAAATATTTTTTGTTAATTGAATTATTTCTTTGTTTCTTCCAATCTTTCTAGCAGCTTAGGTCTTTTCTCTCCCCTTCTTCTAAAGTATAGATAAACTAAAATTAATGAAGCTATCAATATGATTATCAAAAGAATTAACCACCAAAATATTGCTGGCGGTTTGTAAACATAAAGTACAGAGCTTGCTAGTTGAAGCGCAGAGTCCTCAATATATTTTTCAACTTTTTCTAGTTCTTTTTTAGCATCTTGCGTTCTTTTCAATTTGAGGTAGTCTTTAATATTTTCAAGACCAGCTCTAGCCATATACAAACTTTTGTTTGCTAGATCAACATCATAACCATGTGAAAAGGCTGAATTTATTTCTCGCTGAATTTCTGATATTAAGAACTCATAATTCAAAATTTTTTGATATATCTCTTCCTCTTCTTGCAATGGCATATGGAAATGGAGAATTTTAAAGTCATTCACATTCGTAAGCGACGTTGACAGGAAGCCACGCACAGTCTATTATTTATTTCGTTACCCAAAATCTAGCAATAAATTGGA
>JAVZGQ010000001.1:0-140115 GCA_038998585.1 Candidatus Aenigmatarchaeota archaeon | reverse complement strand
TTTATCTTTGTGGCTTTTATTCCCATTGAATATAAAATTTTTCTTGCTTCAATCTCGTTGAAAATTTTTCTATTTGGAGAAATTGGTGTTATAAAGTGAAAAAATAACATGGAAAAAGCTAGGAGAGCTAAATCGTGGAGAAGATAACCATAAACGGGGGGATAAAATTTCACAATTTTCTTTTTAACTAACAATAGTTTCCTGCTTGAAGCATATTTGAGCTTTTCTTCCGATTTCACAATAAAAATTTGGCTTTTGATAGAAATAGGCTTTGAGTAAAGGTTAAATTTAAATATGTGCTAAAATTATAGGTGAAAAAATGAAGATAAAGGACATAAAGGCTGGAATGAGCAATGTTAGCGTTGAGGGTAAGATTGTCGAGATTTCTGAGACTCGCGATGTTCAAACAAAATATGGGAAGAGAAGCGTCGCTGATGCCACACTCGAAGATGAAACAGGAAGTATAGGCTTAAGCCTTTGGGGAGATCAAATAAGTTTAGTTTCTGTCGGCGATCGTGTAACAATTTTAGGGGCTTTTGTTACAGAATTTAGGGAAAAACTTCAGCTTAACATACCACGCTCCGGCAAGATAGAGGTTTTGAAATTTTAATTTAATTTAAATGTAAAAATAGATTTATGAGAAAGCTAGTCTTTTTATTAGTATTTGTCCATTTCTCAATTTTTTTCACTTCTTTGGCTTTAGCTTCAATTTACACTTGCGATTCTTCTGGGAATGAGAAAACAGGCTTTTATACAAATGATACTATTTATGTAGCAAGCAAACAAAACATCACAAATGAATCAAAAACTATAAAATTTTATGTCTCGATTCATAGAACTTGGTCTTCAGGTACCAATTTGACGCAAGCTTCAAATTTCTCAAAGAATATAAACACAAACTCTTCTGGTCATGTTCCAATAACAGTGTTATGGAGCCCAGTTTTAAAAATCGGTAATTACGATGTAGTGGCTGATGTTAATGACAACGGGACTCTAGATTCTGAGGATTTGATTTACAATTCTACCGGCAATGGTTTTTCTGTGCTTGAACAGCCGGTGCCAAGATTAACCATTTCCAAAGGCTCTAAATCACCAAGCGATCATGATTTTTATGAAGCCAATTTAAGTTTGAAGAACGAAATGCTTCAAGTCAGACTTCAAGCAGGAAACTACGAAGGTATAAATGTGAAGTCCTTTTATATTTCAGCATTCGGAAGTGGAAATGATAAAAATATAAAATATGTTGCCGTTTGTGAGGACTATGATGAAGATGGAGTTTGCGGGTTTGGCGAAGATATTTTAGGGGTTGGACAATATGGGAGAGACGATGGAATTGCTCAAATAGATTTGAGGGATTTAAGCATAGCCGAGAATTCAAGCTTAAGTTTAATTTTTTACTATTTTATGGGGAATAGTTCCGGAAGCTATAGTGGGGAAACCTACAGCTTTCAACTTGTCATGGTAGAAGCTTATGGTTCAATTACAGGCAATAGAGCTGTGGTGGAAGGTCTCCCGATAGATTCAGCACTTAAAACAGTTTATTCTGAAGTCACAACAACAACCACAACTTCAACAACTACCCTTCCAACAACTACAACTTCAACAACTACCCTTCCAACAACTACAACCAAAATTTCAGAAGAAGGGGAAGAAAGATTGAACTTGTTCTTTGGCTTGGCTATTGCAATTTTCATTGCCATTGCAATGATAGCAATATTTTACTTTTTCTTCTTAAAGCCTCCTCAGCAAGCTTATACTTACAGACCATAGACTTAAAAAGTAAATTTATAGAAATTTAATATTAGCCGAGGTTTGGTTCAAGGTCTGATAAAAAGATGATGAAAAGCCGAGGTCGCATAATCTGGTAGTGCACCAGCCTTGAGCCCTTGTTTGAAAGCTGGCGCCCCTTTGGGGCATGTGGGTTCAAATCCCACCCTCGGCGTTATTGATAACCTTTAGCAATCCTTCGTTTTTTTACTTTCTGATACTTTAGATCTTTTTATCAACCTTCCTTCTTGAATTTTAAGAATGTGTAGTTGTTGACATTTCACAATATTGCTTTTATTATATCAGCTCTGGCTATTATCCCAACAAGCTTTTCATTTTCTATGACTGGTAGTCTGTTGACATCGTACTTGTCCATCAAACAGGCAGCATCGAAAATACTTGAATTAGGATTTACACAAATTACTTTCTTGCGCATAATATTTTTCACTTTTATATCAGATATCTTTTTTATCTCTTTCTTCAGTTTAATATAATCCCCTCCAGTTTTCATTAAATCGAGAATAAGTATGCTTAAAGACGGAAAATCATAGCCAGACCCGATTTTTAATTCCATTTTCAAAAATTTCACTATGTCTGAGGTGCTTACAATTCCAATAACTTTCTCATTTTCGACAACAGGGGCACCAGATATATTTTTTTCAGAAAAAATCTTAGCAACTTCAAATATTGTTTGATTTGGATCGACACAAACCACTTTTGTGTTCATCACGTCTCTTACTTTTTTCATTTTCCCCTAATATATTTTTGTTTTTTTCTAAATTAAAATTCAATTAGATTTGCTATCCACATTGCAAAATTTCTATCTCACCCTACTTCCTGTTTCAATATCCCTTTCAGGTTGAATCAAAACTATTTTACCCTTACCATCATCTGCAGCTAGGATCATACAATTGCTTTCAACACCCATTAGCTTTACGGGCTTTAAGTTTGTCACAAAGATGAAGCTCTTACCAACGAGTTCTTCAGGCTTGTAATATTCTAAAACACCAGCAACAGCCTGTCTCTTTTCATTTCCAAAATCGACTTGAAGTTTTATCAGCTTCTTTGAGTTTGGCACTTCTCGAGCTTCTAAAATCTTGCCAACTTTCATCTCAACCTTTTGAAAATCATTGAATGAAATTTCTGTCATTATATCCCTTAACAATATTAAATTTTTGGCAATTTATCTTTTTGATTTTTTATTTCTTCGTCTTCAATAATCTTGAAAAGAATCTCAGGCTTCTTTATCTGCCAGCCTGGCTCAATTTTTAGTTGAGACGCAGAGAGCCATTCCTCCTTATAAACAGAATCCTCGTAGCCCAAGATTTTCCAAAGTTTTTCAGCAGAAAACGGTAAAAAGGGAGCAAGCAAAATTGCCAAGCAGCGAACGGCATTTGCACAAAGATACAGCACGGTCGGAGCCTCACTCTTTTTTATCCAAGGCTCTCTCTTTTGGAAATACTGGTTACAGTTTGAAGAGAAATCAAGAATAGATTTTAAGGCTTTATCGAGCTCGAGTTTCTCTATCTGACCTCCAACAAGGGGCGCCATTCTTTCAATCTCTTTTTTAAATTTCTCATCTTCTTCTATATGGCTCGCCGGTTTCGGTACCTTGCCACCAAAGTTTGACCAAATAAAAGTTAAAGTGCGGTGCACAAAATTACCTATGTTTGCAACAAGCTCATTATTTATTTTTACCTGAAAGTCCCCCCAATCAAAGTTTATGTCAGCTTGGGAATATGGGGTAATCCTAGTTAAATAAAATCTTAAATAGTCGGCAGGGAAAGCTTCTAAGAAGCTTCTAAGGCTTATGTACCACCCCCTGCTTTTTGAAAGTTTTTGGCCTTGGAGCATGAGATGTCCTCGAGTTGGTATGAAATCAGGAAGCTTATAATTCCCCTCCCCAATTCTCATGGCTGGCAGAAACAGGTAGTGATGATAAACTATGTCTTTACCGATGAAATGATAAATTTTCGCGGAATTCCAAAATTCTTTTCCATCCAGACCTTTATCAGCAAAGTATTTCAAGGCAAAAGAAATGTATCCTATGTGATTATCAAACCAGTTGTACAAAACCTTACCTTTGGCCTCTTTCAAAGGTATTGGTACACCCCAAGGAATTTCCCTTGTTATATCCCATTCTCTTAGACCTTCTTTTATCCATTCTAACACATAATTCTTTACCTCTGGTTGCAAGTTTTGATTTTCTTCCAACCACTTCTTCAAATCTTCTGAAAAGTGTGGTAAATCAAAGAAATAGTGTATTGTGGTCTTGCTGATTGGTGTTGAACCACAAACTGCGCAATGAGGATCTTTAATTTCGCCTGGATGCAAAGCTCTTCCACAAACTTCACAGGAATCTGAATATTGATCTTTTGATCCACAATAGGTGCATGTACCTCTTATGTATCTGTCAGGCAAAAACCTCTTACAATTTTCACAATAAGCTTGTTCTATTTCTTTTGTGTAGATGAAACCTTTTGCATTCAAAACTTTAAAGAAATGCTGGACTAATTCTACATTTTCTTTAGAATGTGTCTGATGGAAAATTTCAAAATTTATGCCAGCAGATTTTAAATCTCTAAGTTGTTGAGCATGCCAGAAATTCACGAATTCTTCCGGGCTTTTTTTCTCCTGCTCAGCTTTTATCAAAATCGGAACACCAAAATCGTCGGTGCCACAAATATGAATTGCTTCGTGTTTGCATAGTTTGCAAAATCTTGTGAATATGTCTGCAGGTAAGTAAGTTGAAACTATGTGACCAATATGAATTTCTCCGTTGGCATAAGGTAATGCGCTTGTTACTAATATTCTTGCTAATTCGATCACCCCTTAAATAAAATTGAAGTTGGGAATAAATTAAATTTTTAATTTCATGTTCTTATTTTTAGATAGCTATTAAGAATTTACATCGAGCACTATACCGTATTGAATAATTTGTTTCCTTCCTTTCATCTATCGGGAGGACCCTCAAAATACTGTACTCACATTCAGACGATCTCTATATCAATTGGTACCTGGGTCTACCCCATCTATGTCTAAAAGAGAAATAGTTTTATACGCATTCTATTCATATTTAGAAACCTTTATTTCACAAAAGTTTTTTAAGATTCAAATTTCTACTTCTTCCAAAGAATTAATAACAAAATCTGGTCTTATCTCGCCTTTAACTTCTCTATCAATACCTGTCTTCACCAAAACGCCAAAATAACCACATTTTTTCGCAAGTCCTACATCAGCCTTTAGCTCGTCACCAAAAACAACTGTATCTTTTCTTGGTGATTGAACAAAAAGTTGAACAAGTTGACACATGATGTCAGAAGGTTTCCCCAGAAACAAAGCTTTTTTGTTACAAGCATATTCTATAGCTTTAACTATACAACCAGTACCAGGCCACAATTCATTACCGTGGGTGTAAACCCTTCCCGTAGCTGCAGCTATAAGCTTAGCTCCGTTCTGACTAGCCCTTAAGGCAGCTAGAACTTTTTGATAATTGAAATTGAAATCATGGCCTATTATGATATAATCCACATTTTTATCTTCATAAATTTCTATACCATCTTCTCTCAAATCTTCTTTTAAACCATCTCCAATAACAAAAGCCTTTGCTTTTTTCTGCTTAAGGAATTCTGCTATGGCCATAGAAGAACTTATGAGCTCGTCTTCTCTGCACTCAACCCCAAAACCATTCAACTTTTCTACTAGCTGTTTCCTTCTAACCATGGTGTTGTTTGTCACGAATAAAACTTGCTTACCACCTTTTCTTAGAGAAGCGGCAACTTCTCTCATGCCTGGCAAAAGTTCTTTCCAGTTCCACGCAGTCCCATCCAAATCGAAAATGAAAGTCTTGAATCTGGAAAATTTCATAGTAATTATTTTTATTATACAAAATTAAAATAAAATTATGATCGGTAGAATTATAGTAGACGGCTTTAAGTTTGGATTTTCTTTGAGAAGGATGCTTCCCTATATATTCTTGAATTTCTTGTTTTTATACACGATATGTGATATGTTTGGGAGAATAGTACCACTCGAGATAACTCCTGAGGCTATAGCTTCAATAGCACCAATCTGTGGTTTATACTTTTTCGTCTTTTTATTTTTTATTATTTCCCAACCTTTGCTGATTGCAGTCATGCTCCACCAAGCCAAAAACTTTGGCAAAAAAATTTCGATGAAAAAAAGCTTTGAGTTCGCCTTTTCGATTTTCTTCAAATCTTTCTCAATCTTAATAGTTTTGGCTGTGGTTTACATCTTTCTTACCTTAGTCCCATTTTTAGGGCTTGTCTTGATATTGTTATTCGCCCTGGCTTCTTTCTATACCTATCCAGCAGCGATAATGGACAACAAAAATATTGTGGAATCTTTCAAGAAGAGTTTTTCAATTTTCAGGAGAGCTCCTCTACAAACTTTTATGATCGTTTTTTTAATAGCCTCAATCACTTTTATCTTAACTATAATTTCTTTTTCGCCCCTGATGTTTTGGCTTTTTAATAACTTTTATGCATTATACCAACAAACCCAAAATACTACAATTCTTACACAATATCTGATAAAGCTTTTGGTATCGCCGACAATACTACCGTTTTTATTGATTCCTTCCATTGCAGTAGCTTTTTGCCAGGTGATGAAAATCGGGATGATGGCAAGACTTTATTCAGCTTTGAAGAAAAGGGCTTAAATTCACTACCTTATAAGTTATATAAGAATAAGTAAACCGTGCTTTATATAATTTTTATGGAAAAATTTTTTCAGCTCATGGAAAATTTTATCAAACAAATAAGAGAAATGGAAAATCATAGGATAAAGCTTGCGGATGTTTTGAGAAAGCTCGGTCACGAAAGGGAGATTATATTTAAGGTTAAGGCAAATGATCTTAGAAAAATTAAGATTGCTGGAATAGATGGGGGTATGGCAAAAGAATCTTTTCATGGGGTCGACTTGATTTTGCTTAAAGCCATTGGCGTTGTTTTTGATTTTGAAAACGGAAAGTTGAAAGAATCAAGTTATTATCCCGAACCCATGCCCCCACCAATTCCAAATGTCGTTTTTGATCCTTTCTCTGAGCTTGAGTTTGAGCTTAATTCAAACATGCAAAGACAAATGATAGAAGTTGAGACTGCTAAAGAGGTAATAGAAAAATTTAAACCGAATTTACTCTTGTTAGATGGCTCTATCGTACCACATTATGTACAAAAACCAGAATCCTCTTCTTTACTTTTTCAAATTTATCAACAAATGGTGGAATCTTACAAAAATCTTTTTTCAACAGCTGAAAAGAATGGAACGATTTTAGCAGGCGTGATAGAAGATAGCAGGGGTACAAGGTTTTGTGATATCTTGGCGCAAAGTCTTATCTCATTTCCTGATATCAGGGAAGACAGGATTTTACTGGAAAAAACTAAGGATACCAACCTACTTACCTACTGTTTAAATTACGCTGAAAGAACCATCGCTTTTACTTATTCTTCCGAACCAGATAAACATCCCATCTTGAAAGAGTTTGGTGAAACAGGCAAAAAAATTTACAGTTTTTACTTAAAAGCAGCAGAATTTGATATACCAATGAGAATTGATTTTTTAGCCGATTCGAATCCCCATGACCTTGCAGATAGAATTTCTTCTCTCTTGCTACCAATTTGTAACTCTTCAACTTACGCTTTTCCCTCTGTTCTCATAGAGGCTGATTTGAGAGCAAGACTTAGTGAAAAGGAAGCTGAAGAGTTTGGTTTAGACTTGAAAAACAAGCTTGGAAATTTGGCTGGGATGCTAGAATTGAGAAGAAAAAGGAGGCCATTTTAAGATTCAAATACGATGGTAAAAGACACATTTAAAATTCTTTTCTTTACAAATTCTTTCAACCCTTTCTTTCAATTCTTTCCAGTAATTGTTATCAAAAAACAAAATGTCTCTCCATTTTTTCAAAAGCTCGGGATATTTTTCTTCCAAAACTTTTTTCAAAGAAATCCAAACCCCGGGTTTTAGATTCAACTTGTCGATCCAGACTCCATCCACTTTCATTTCAACCATCTTCTCAAAATATTCTTCCAAATTTTTGTCAGAGAGATTGGGTAAAACTGGCCCAAAGAAAACATAGACATTTATTTTCTCTTTCTTTAGAATTTCGATTGCCTTAAGCTTATCTTGAACGGAGGAAGAGTTTGGCTCGAATATTTTCATCACATCTTCATCTAGAGTTGTTATTGTGAAACCAACTTCACAGTTCTTGAATTTCTTCAACAAATCTAAATCTCTAACAACTAAGGAAGATTTAGTTTGAATTATTATTGGGAATTGATGTTTGAGCAAAATTTCTAGACATCTTCTTGTGAGCTTGTATTTTTCCTCCAAGGGTTGGTAAGGGTCTGTCAGGCTGCTTATGAAAACTCTACCTCTATTCTTTTTTATGATTTCTCTTTTTAAGATTTCAGGGGCATTGACTTTAACATCAACGAATTCCCCCCAAGGTTCTATATGCTGACTAAATCTTTTTGTGATATAATCAGCGTAGCAATACTTGCAACCATGGCCACAACCAACATAGCAATTTATACAATAATCTGCAAGCTGGCTTTTGTTTAACAAAGACTTACATTTAATTTCTCTAATTATCATTAAAACACTGGAAATCTTACATTGAAAGCTAAATATATATTTATCTTATCCTTTAATTATGCAAAACGTTTGGCTTTCCAAGCTTATAGATGATAAAAAAATTTTATCAGAGCTTGCCTCAAATGAGATAAGAACTGTTGCCAAAGATGTGATGTGCATTCTTTGCAGGGGGGCAAAGCTTTTGTGTGGTAAAATAAGATGTCCAGTGATGGTAAGATTTTATTCTCAAGTTAAAGCGAAACCTTTAATAGAAAACTTAAGTTTGGTGGGCTCCTCACCACCAGACTTGTTTGTAGGGAGAATAGGATATCCTTGGGTTAGTATTGGTCCTTTAATTCCTCCAATTCATGGGGATACTTCTCTTTTAGGCACACCAGAGCTTTGGTATGGGAAAACTATAGAAGAGATTGTTGATTTTCGTTCGCAACTTGTGAGGGGAAAACATCGTGTCCATGTGAAAGATTTAGAGAAAAATAAGATAGTTGAGCTTACGAGGGAGCTTGCTTTATCTAGATCTTCAACTGATGTTAATGCAGAATTTTCAAAAAAACCTTCCGGGGCTTTGGTTCTAGATGATGAGGTTCAGCCTTACGGTCCGTCAGCCCCATTAAAAAATCTTGAGATCACTTCAATCAAAACAGACCATAAAATCGAAAAAGCTTTTTTTGACACAGATTGGAAAGCAAGCGAAGTTGTAGTTTGGCTTTACTCTAAAGGGGTGTTAATTTCAAGAATACAGAGAGCTTTTTCTACCGGTTTGTTTGGTATAGGAAAAAATAGAAAATTTGTTCCAACAAGATGGAGTATAACTGCCGTTGATACCATAATTTCACAAAATCTTTTAGAGAAAGTCAAAACTTTCCCTCTGATAAATGAGTTCAAAGTCTACGAACATTTTGATTTGGATAATAGATGGATTGTATTGATGATCCCTTCTCATTGGCAATACGAGCTGATAGAGGCGTGGTATCCAAAAACAACTTGGAACCTTGAGGGAAAAAGAGTTGGTATTTATTCTAGCTCAGAAGGATTCGAAGGAAGAACCAGCTATCCTGAGATTGGTGGTTGCTATATGAGTGCTAGATTGAGTTCAGTACAAAAATTGATTGAAGATAAAAAACAGGCAGGAATAATAATTTTTAGGGAGGCGCACCCAGGCTTCATCATGCCCCTAGGAGTATGGTTTGTTCGTGAAAGTGTAAGACAGGCTCTAAATAAATCGCCATTAAAATTCGAAACTCTTGAAGAAGCATTGAAATACATTTCATCGAGGTTGGAGATAAGTATGATGGACTGGATTAAAAACAGCAATCTGTTGAAAAAAATAATATACCAAAGAAAGCTATCAGACTTCTTTAACAAAAGATATATTTAACTCTTTGCAACAGTGATCTATCTTATTATTTTTGCGAAAGTTGGTGTTAGCACGAGATAGCCTTCTTCTGTTCCCGCTATGTCAAATCCATACTGATTCGAAACTCTCTTAAGCTTTTGCACACAGTTTTGATATTCGCCCAGATCGGTTTTCTGCAGTTCTTTTGTTTTCAAGAAAACTATATTACCCTCTCTCAAAAGCTTAGTTATTCTCTCTATGTCAACAAAATCTTTCAAATTTTCTATTCTCACATAAATTGGTTGAACGGACTCTTCCTCCGCTGGTAGCTCAACAGGCTCTTCTTTGCCCAAGAGCTTTTTGATGAAACTCATCAAACATCACGATAATTATTTTGTTTTAAATAGATTTATGTTTTTTGTCATAGGCCCTAAAATTACAGGTTCTCCACAAAATCAGCAGCATTCCTTATGCTGATCGAAAACCCTGGTTCTACGCCAAGCACCACAGCTTTTTTCCCATACTCTTTTGCTTTTAAAACCACCGGTAGAAAATCTGCATCTCGAGTTGCTATTGCAATTACATCAACATTCTTTGTTAACAAAGTTTCTATTGCCGACACGGCTAAAGCAACATCAACATCACTTGCTCCCTCTTCTCTCTCCGCCAAAACCATAACAGATTCGAAACCCTCATTTATTATAGCTTCTATCAGTTTTTCTGGGGCAAATTGATTTAAGAAAACCTTCGCTATGGCTACTCTTCCGTATTTTTCAGCCCTCTTTCTAAGTTCTCTCAGGTCAACCATGAATTCTTTCCTAAGCATGTTAGGCCCGTCAACAAAAAGGGCCACAATAGGTCTTTCTCCCCTTCTTTGCTCCTTAGTTCTCATAAATTACCTCCTTAAATTTTATTTCCCTTGACCTCTATATTAGTTGCAATTCCTGCGAGTCTCAGTTTCTCTCCAAATTCTATGCTTCCATAGAATCCTTCTAATTTAATATCGGCTTGGCTGAAATCAACTTTTACCTTTATGTCATCCATTTGTTTGTTCACCGTCCCAGAGGCCGAGGTTATGTTTACTAGTCTGGCTCCAGCATTGTCTAAAGAAAAGTTTTCAGGAAGCACCTCCATTTCAACTTTAACATTTTTTGTTTTCCAAGAATCGAGTTTTATTAAATTTGTATCAGCTTTTAAGATTAGCTTACCGTCCTTCCCAATTGAAATTTCCCCCCTTCCCTCCATTTCAATTTTAACCTTCTCACTAGCTTCCCAAGCCCTTCCATCGATAATCAAATTTAAAATTCGGCATGAAGATTTAAAGCTGGCATTAGAAAAAGAAAAGCTCTGCCCATAAATAGCCTCTTTGTTCGACTCTAGATCGAAAATGAATTCTTCTTTATTAGAAATTTTTATAAAAGATCCAACAAAATTTCCGGCCAGATTTGCTAAACCCCTGGTCATATCGCCTAGAGTTATAGCATATTTTTTACCTTGTTCTGTAAACAATAAAAAGCCTGTAGTTGCTAGAACAACAACAATTACAGCCAAAATTTTCAATTTCATTTTTTCACTTGAAATTTATTTAGTAAAACAAAAATAAATATCCCCGATACCAATATTTATACTGATTTTGATGGTCTTCCTATTCCAGTTCGGTGGTGATATTTGGTCAAATTTTATTTGGTTGATAGTATTGATAATTTTCTTTAATTTCTACCCAAAAATAATGGTCTCCCAGCTTTTGTGGAGACTTGAAAAATCTGCTACAATGCTCGAAGGCTTGATGACAAAGGCAAAAAACATCTTGATAAAGAAAATACCAAAAAATGAAAGGAAAGACATAAAAGAAAAAATTGATAGCTTTCTTGAGTTTTTTATGATAGAGCCTGTGAGTCTCGATCCTTATGGCATAATAAAGAAGTTAGAACATATATCAAATCTTTCAGAAGATAAATTCAAAGCCTTTGTAAAAGATGTGGCAGGAAAATTGAGCAAGGATGAGCAGGCTAACTTGGTGATGGGATTAAGTGGGGCTATAAGTCTAAATCAATTGGCTAAAGTAGTAAGACATTATGTTGAGACTGTAAGAAAAACAAAAAACCTTCAGCTTGGTATGGTCTTAGAAATGCAATTACCATTGGTTGAAAGAATATCCAAAGCCTTATTACAGGGAACCGAAGCCTTGACAAACGGCTGGCCTATTGGTGATGCAGCTGGTTGTCTTGTTGCTGCAAGGCTTATAGGAAATAACAAGCCAAAGGAAATGAAAGAAGATGTTGTTTTTGTAGAAAAGAAAATCAAAGGTAAAAAAGTCATGATAATGAAAGCTAAAGGGCCTGGTGGGAGGTTGGGCAAACTTGGGAAAGCTGTTGAAAAGCTCATGAAAAAAAATAAGATAGATAAAATAATCACAATTGATGCTGCAGGAAAGCTTGAAGGAGAGAAGACAGGGAAAGTGGCTGAGGGTGTAGGTGTTGCCATAGGTGGTATAGGTGTTGATAGAGCCTATATAGAAGAACTTGCTACTAAGAAAAAAATCCCCATCGATTCAATTGTGATTAAAATGTCACAAGAAGAAGCAATTCAACCAATACCAGAGGCTGTTTTGAAAGCCATACCAATAGCTGTCGAGACTGTAGAGAAAACCATAGAAAAATCTAAGGGTAGAATTTTGGTTGTGGGGGTTGGAAACACTTGTGGCGTGGGTAATGATGCCAAAGCAGCCGAGAAAGCTGAGGCCGAGGCAAAAAAAGTTTTGAAGATATTCAAAAGAAGGGAAGAAAAGAAAAAAGGGTTTTGGGACTGGTTTAATTAAAAATAAGAGAAATAAAATCATTTAAACTTTAATTTTCTATTAATCTAAGATGGTGGAAGTTAGTTTTTTAACAGACGAGCCTTACATCTTAGGTGCGCTTGGCGCTAAAATATCACAATCTCCTCTCAGTAAAAGTATAGATGAGCTTTACAGAGAATGTAAAGATGATGAAAAAGCTTCGAAGAAACTTGTTCAAGATATAATAAAAAAATACAATCATATGATTCTAGCCGACTTTTCATCACAAGCAATAGTCATAGATGGTTTGACAAGGTTTGCAGCTTTGTATTTATGGAGAAATGTGAATGTTGAGAATCAAGTCTACGCGGCTGGAATAGAGACTTCACTTAGGGTAGTAAAAATAGACAAAAACACAAGACACCATCCGATTGCGAACTGTTTATGGGATAAATCGATTGACATCTACAGAGAGGCAATAGAACAAAACATCCCCCAACAAGATGCTAGGTATGTTTTACCAGAAGCAATTTATACTAGAATAATACTCTCTTCTCCACCAAGATATCTTTTTAAAATCGGAAATTCTTTAGAGGAAGCCCCATTACAAGAATTGCAAACAATAGGAAGAAAAATTAATGAAATAATAGAAAAAGAAACAGGAATGATTTCTGAAGAGAAAGTGCTGTCGAGATGGGATTTTTTCGGGGGAAGTGGAGAAGATATTAAAGAAAAGGTTGACATACATGTTTCTAAATATTCCTCTGAAAAAGTAGACCCTTACTCTATTTCAATGATTATGTATCTCAAGGGCAGTTTAGCCCTATTTGCCCAGCTTGTGAGACAGAGACTCAATCTATGTGTTATAGAGCCCTTGGAAAATATAGCATACAAAGGCAAGTTTGTTGTCCCCCCATCCTTTGGTGATGAGATAATGAAAAAATATAGAGAATTTGCAAAAGAAGCCAATGAGCTTCAAATGAGAATGATAGAGAATTCCCATGTAAAAGACCCGAGTTTTGTTTACCTTCTTTTATTAGGTCAGCAAGCCGATGCAAGATTATATGGAAGTGGTTATGGTTTGATCGATTTGTCTAAAGAAAGAAGTGAAGGTGTTGCCCAATGGGAAATTAGGAGTAAAGTTGGTATACCGGTCACGAAAGAATTGGCCAAGTTTCAGGAAATTAGAAATAAAATAGGGCCAAGATGCTATAGAGAAGGGAGATGCATAGAGCCGTTAACTTTTAAAACAAAGATGGCTATATGCCCTTCTTTCAAAGTAGCTGGTGGGAAATGGGACCGAAGTCTTGAAGAACTGCTCGACTTACTTGACGAATCCTCTAAATTTTCTGTTTTTACTGTTCGCTCATAAATCAGATCTTTTTGTCTTTAAGAAATTTATGAACTTATCAATTTTTTCATTGAGTTGATTTATATCACCGTCATTCCTAATAAGCATATCCGCCATATCGATACATCTTCTCACTTGCTGTCCTTCTAATCCCTCTCCCACACCCTGATCTCTTTCATCAACAACCACAAACTCGTCCCAAGCTTTTGGGTCACCCTCTCTTGCCATGTTTTTTATCCTTTCCCATCTTAGTTCACGAGGAGCATCTACAGCTATCAAGAAAAATTTATTGCCAAAAGTTTTTCTCAAGTAATCAACTTCACCAGGATTTCTTATTCCATAAACTATAATCATTTCTTTATCTCTTTGCAAGTAATCCGTAGCAAGTTTGGCTAGAATGAAACTCCCGTATTTTTTTCTCAACTCGTTGCCCATATCTTGTAGAGTTTTTCTATCAGCTTTATTCTTTAGTTGGGATTGAATGACTGAAGAAAGAGAAACTGAATAGCAGCTGAAATTTTTGATCAAAATTTCTTTCACAACTTCTTTTCCAGAACCTATTGTTCCCGTGATACCGATGACAAAGCTTACCATTAAATTAAATTGTTAAAAAAAGTTTAAATTTTTTAGCAAAGAAAATAGAAAAGGCCCCCTCTTTCATTCAGAAGGGGTAAAATTTAAAGATCACAACCTCTTACTGTCTTTCTACCATTTTCTTTTGCTCTTTCTATTGCTTTCTTTATGTCCAAAGTCACTAAATCGTCCAATGCCTTCCAGAAATCTTCACTTGCTCTCATTCCTTTAAGTAAATTTCTAATAGCAGATTTGACGACTAAAGCCATCAGTTCACCTCCAAATCTAATAAAAATTAAGTTTGGGAGTATTTAAACTTCATTCTTTGAGCAATAGATGTTTGTTTGGGTATAAAGAGAAAGCTCCATCATTCTTTTGAACTCTATATACATTATACATAAATGACCCACTTTTTCATACAATAAATAATTTCTATCATTATCTATGTTGGCAATTTTTCAAGAACAATTCTATCAACACAATCGCTATTAGCTTGTTGGCTTTCAAAAATTTTAAAACCTATTAAACATTTATTCCTATTATATCTCCTCAAAAATCATAAAGTTTTTTATGTGTGAAAAGTTTATTTATGTTTTTATTTAAAAAATTGTGTATATTTTATTGGTGATTTTATGCCACTTAGACCAGGAAGAACTGTGAGAAGAATAGAAAGGCCTTACACCAGAGTATCGATGAAAGTCCCTAGAAAAAGTTATGTGGCTGGAGCACCTTTCCCAAAGACCCATCAGTTTGAGATGGGAAACAAAAATGGAGATTTTGATCTAACTCTATACCTTATTGTGGAAAATGCCGTCCAAATAAGAGACAACGCTCTGGAGTCTGCTAGAATAGTTGCTCATAAGTTTTTGGAAAAAAGCCTTAGCGCGGCTAACTATTTTATGAAAATTTTAGTTTTCCCACATCATGTGATAAGGGAAAAGCCTATAGCTCAAGGTGCTGGGGCAGACAGATATTCACAGGGAATGAGACTTGCCTTTGGTAAACCTTCGAACAGAGCAGTTCAAACTAAGGAAGGACAAAAACTTTTCATGTTGAAAATAAAAAAAGAAAATTTAGAAATAGGAAAGAAAGCCTTGAAAAAAGCCGGGTTAAAGCTTCCAACACCAGTTAGAATTGAGGTAGAAGAATAAGGGTATTTAAGCTAGATGACATTTGTTCTTATTTCCCTTACATTTTTGGGTTGAAATTTATTTGAATAAAAAAATAAAATAATTCTATGGAATTTATTGCTTGGTTTGAGCAGCTTGACAGGAATTCACTAAATCTGGCTGGTGGGAAGGGAGCAAATCTAGGAGAACTTATAAAGATAAAAATGCCAATACCACCAGGCTTTGTAGTAACAACAAAGGCCTTTGATAATTTTATTGAATTGAATGGAATAAAAAATCAAATTCAAAATCTTATAGAAGCTTGTGATGTTGATAATACGGAACAGTTATTAGAAACTTCAAAGAAAATCAAGGGTTTGATCTTGTCACAAGACTTTCCGATTGGAATGAGAACTGAGCTTATAGAGGCTTATCGTGAGCTCTCCTTTACTGAAGATATAATAACACCAAAAGCTTTGGAACTTATAGCCGCCGGTAGGGATTACGCCTTGGTTGCAGTGAGAAGCTCTGCTACGGCCGAAGATTTGCCAACGGCGAGTTTTGCAGGTCAACAAGCAAGTTTCTTGAACATCAAGGGAATAAGAGATTATCTTGAAGCTATAAAAAAATGTTGGGCGAGCCTATATGAGCCAAGAGCAATTTTCTACCGTGCTAAGCATAATATAAAGCATGCAAGCATAGCAGTTGTTGTTCAGCGTATGGTGAGCTCTGATTCTTCAGGTGTGATGTTTACCGTTAACCCAACAACAGGTGATGAAGAGATTGTGATAGAAGCAACATGGGGTTTGGGCGAGACTTTGGTTGCTGGCGAAGTTGAGCCTGATTTCTATAGGGTTTCAAAAGACGGAGCAATTCTTGAAAAAAAGATCGGGAAGAAAGAAAAGATGAGGGTGAGAGATCTTGCTACAGATAGAACTGTGATTCTACCAGTTGCTGAAAAGAAAGTTAACGCTCAAGTTTTGAGTGATGAACAGATTCTGGAACTAGCTGAATATGGAAAAGCTATAGAGAAACATTACGGTAGAGCACAAGATATAGAATTTGCTATTGAAAAGGGGAGAATCTTTATAGTTCAAGCAAGAGCAGTAACCGCCATTGGTAAGAAAGAGGAAGTAAAAATTGAAGGTGAGGTTTTGATCAAAGGACTGGCTGCTTCTCCTGGAATTGCCCAGGGTAAAATTAAAATAGTTTATGGTTTACAAGACATAACAAAAGTCGAGAAGGGTGACATTCTCGTAACAACCATGACCTCTCCAGATTTGGTACCGACTATGAGTAAGTGTGTCGCAATCATAACCGATGCTGGTGGACAAACCTCCCATGCTGCAATAATAAGTAGAGAAATGGGTATACCTTGCATAGTTGGTACACAAAATGCGACAAAAGTTCTGAAAGACGGTCAAGAAGTTACTGTTGATGCTTATCGAGGAGTAGTTTATGCTGGAAGGATTGAGGTTAAAAAACCTGAGGCTAAGGTTGTTGAAGAAGAGTTGCCTGACCTAGAAAAACTTACAGTTACACAAATTAAAGTCAATTTAGCATTTCCTGAGAATGTCGAACAAATAGTGAGTAAGGTTGATGGAGTTGGTTTGCTAAGGATAGAACATATGATAACAAAAACTGGCATACATCCTGCGAAGCTTGTGAGGGAAGGAAGAAAAGAAGAATACATTAAAATTTTGCTCGATGGTATACGACCAATAGCAAAAGCGTTTCACCCTAAGCCTATTTGGGTTCGCACTTTAGATGCTAGGACTGATGAATTCAGAAACTTGAAAGGCGGAGAAGAAGAGCCAAAAGAAGATAATCCTATGCTTGGGTGGCATGGTATAAGAAGAAGTTTGAATGAGCCTGAACTTTTGAAAGCAGAGTTCGAAGCTGTAAAGAGGTTGCATGAAGAAGGTTTAAACAATATTCACATTATGCTTCCTTTTGTGATTTCTATCGAAGAGCTGAGGAAAGCGAGAGAAATAGCGAGGGAAGTTGGTATACCGACAGATTGTAAGCTTGGTATTATGTGTGAAGTCCCTTCGTGTGCCTTAAGAATTGAAGATTTTTGTCGGGAGGGAGTAGATTTTGTATCAATTGGTTCGAATGATTTGACTATGCTAACTCTTGGTGTAGATAGAAATAACGCTAAAATTTCAAATCTCTATTCGGAGTTTCATCCAAGTGTTTTAAAACTGATGAAATATGTGATAAAGGTTTGTAACAAACATGGGATAGAGAGTTCCATTTGTGGCGAAATTGGAAGCAACCCTGAAATGGTGAGATATCTTGTAAAATTTGGAATTAAAAGCATTTCATGCAATATTGATGCAATTGAAAAAGTAAGGGCAGCAATAATTAAGGCTGAAAAAGAGCTTATATTAGAATTTATGCGAAGTAGAAAAATTAAATGAGTAAATCCATAAAATCATATATTCTTTTAGATTTTTAAAATAAATGGCAAGGATTGATTTAGAATTATTTTAGCCTACTGCAACCTCAAACATTCAAAAACTTTAAAGTTAATATTTATTTCTTTTGAAGAGAAAAACCAATTATGCAAATTATCAGTAAAAGCATTTTAAAACAGGTTTATAAGAAAAGAAAAAAATGGTCGAGAAAGTATGATTTTGGCCATTTGCTTGTGATTGGGGGAAGTAAGTTTTATTCTGGTTCTCCAGCCTTCAACGCTTTGGCAGCCTTACGTGCCGGTGTTGACTTAGTTACTATAGCAGCACCAGAAAAAACAGCCTATGTGATTAGAGGCTTTAAACCAGATTTGATAGCTTATCCTATCAAGGGAGATTTCTTCACAAGTGAGAACTTGGAGGAAATTTTAGAGCTGACAAAAAATAAAACTGCTGTGGTAATTGGGGGTGGGATGTCGAGAAAAGAAGAAGTTTTAGACTTTATTCTAGAATTTTTAAAAGCAGTTGAATTGCCCATCGTGATAGATGCTGATGCGATTCACGCTTTAGCTAATGATAAGAAGGTAATGAGTGGAAAGAATTTTATAATTACACCCCACGCACACGAATTTTTTGTATTGTCTGGTGAAAAAGTCAGTGAAGATGTTTTAGATAGGGTTAGAATTGTTAGCAGGGTTGCGAATGAACTTAAGGCAACTATTTTGTTGAAGGGACATTCAGATGTTATTTCAAACGGAATAAAAAACGCAATAAACAAGACTGGCTCTCCGTACATGACAAAGGGTGGTTTTGGTGACACACTAGCAGGGATTTGTGGTGCCTACTTGGCGAGAGGTCTTGACACATTTACTTCAGCCTGTGCAGCCGCCTTTGTTAATGGTAAAGCCGGGGAATTAGCGGCCAAAAAATACGGAGAGGGTTTGCTTGCGAGCGATTTGATAGAAGAAATACCAAATGTGATAAAGCATCGCTACTTTTTCTAATAAAAAAATAACTAAGATTAAAATTATCTTAATTTTTTTATCTTGACTGCAACTATTTTGAAGTTTGGTTGAAAACTTTCTTCATCAAATTGAATTGGAAAAAGTTTGTTGACTAAAATTTTTTCTGAGTGAAAATGCATAGCAACAATGCCTTGTGGTACAAATTCTTTTATTTTGGTTTTAGCTTTAACTTTGCCGTTTTGGTTTGAAATTTCTACCTTGTCACCATCTCTTATTTTCAATCTTTTTGCATCTTTTTCATTAATATAGCAAAGATCGACCTCAAATTTTTTAAGAGTTTTGGATTTGGAAGTTGCCTCGTTTGTTAGAAAACGATATGGGGAGCGAAAAGTTGTTAAGATAAAAGGATATTTTTTGCTTCTGACATCTTCTAAACCCTCGAAATTTTCCGGCATGAATTTCTTAAACTTTATTTCTTTGTCGGCCCAGGCATCATTTCCCTTGATTAGAAAATCAGGGTCTATGTTCATATAGGCTGGAATCACTTCTGTAATTTCTTTTAAAATCTCTTTCTCGTTTTTGTAATTGAAGAATTTTTCTAGACCAAAATACTTGCTGAGCTCTTTAAAGATCAACCATTCTGGTTTGGCTTCTCCAGGAGGTTCTATTACCTTTTTTACAAGCCTCACTCTTCTTTCCCCATTTGTTATCGTTCCGTTTTTCTCAATTAACAAAGGGATAGGTAAAATTACTTTTGCAAATTTTGAAGTTAAGTTGAAATAGCTATCGAGTTGAATTAAAAACATCTTTTTCAAATTATTTTGAACCTGATTCAAATTTGGCATAGATTGAGCTGGATTAAAGCCAGAAACAAAACAAGCTTTAACTGGAGATAGGATAAAAGCTTCTAAAATATTTTTACCTTTTTTTATTTCTATTTTTTTGCCCCAAAATTTTTCCAGCCTTTCAAAATTTATCATTTGGCCAACAGGCAACTCATCGGGTGAACCTCCCATATCTCCAGCTCCCTGTACACTCACTTCACCGCGAAAAGATAATAGCTTACCATTTTTAAGCAGTACCAAATTGAGTAAAGAATGAACATTTTCTATCGCATTCACATGTTGAGTTAGTCCCATACCATGTATTGCACCAAAAAACTTTGATTCGGCTATAAGTTTTGAGAAATTTTCAAAATCTTTTTTAGAAATCCCACAAATACCACATACTTTTTCTGGGGTATAGTCCTTAACTAAACACACAAGCTCTTTGAAACCATCAATCTTTTCAACACTTTTATCGTAATTTTTGTTTTCAATCAAAAAATTCATCAAACCGTTGAGAAAAGCGGTTTCTGTTCCAGCATGGATCAGCATCAATAAATCAGCTTCTTGAGAGGTTTGATTTTTGATTGGTTGGACGCAAAGTATTTTTGCTCCTTTTTTCTTTGCTTCCAAAATTCTATTGAAGAGAACCGGATAGTTTGAAGCTGGATTTGAACCAATTATTAATATACAGTCTCTGTCGTATATTTCATCCATTCTCCAAGGATTTGCTGTTATACCAAAAACATTGTTTATAGCCTGAACAGTAGCCCTATGACAAACTCTTGAGCAACATGCATCAACATTATTGCTCCCCAACAATCTGGCGAATTTTTGCATGACAAAATTGTTTTCATTTGTTGTTTTCCCTGACGGTACGAAAAAAATTTCATCTGGTGAGAGGTCCTTTAATTTTTTCTTAATGTATTCGTAAGCTTTTTTCCAAGTTGTCTTCTTTAATTTTTTACCATACCTCACCATCGGATAAAGAATTCTTCCTTTGTCGACAACTTCATTTATAGTCAACCCCTTGATGCAGGGATTTCCCTTGCTCACAGGATCTTCTTTATCGGGTAGGACCTTTTTTATTTTATTGCCATCAACTAAAAAATTCAGCCTGCATCCACAGCCACAATAGATGCAGCTACTTTTGACAGTTCTCATAAAATGATTTTTGCTTTTCTAGTTTATAATTTTCAATTCAAATCGATGACACAATATTTTAAATAATAAAAACAAATAAATTTTTTGAAATTATGGAAGTCGAGATTGAAGCCAACGAAGAAGATTTTGAAGAAAAGGTTATAGAGAACTCTAAGAAATTCCCAGTAGTCGTAGATTTTTGGGCGAGCTGGTGCCCGCCCTGTAGAATCCTATCACCGATAATTAGTAAAGTAGCAAAAGAATATGGGGGGAAATTTTTGCTTGTCAAGGTGAACGTGGACGAAAACCCTATACTTGCAGAAAAATATCAAATAGCATCGATACCAAGTGTAAAGATGTTCAAAAATGGCAAAATAGTAGATGAGTTTCTAGGATATATGCCCGAGCCTTTGATTAAAAAGTGGTTAGATAAAAACTTAATGTGAATTGATTTTAAATATTGCTTCACTTTAATATTTTAGGAGGAAGAATCCCCTGTGGTGGCTAAATGGAAAAATATGATGTGATTATTATTGGTGGTGGCCCAGCTGGATTGACTGCAGGAATATATTCGACCAGAAGAAAACTGAAAACTTTGATAATAACTAAGAATGTGGGAGGCCAGGCTTTGCTTCCTAGAGCTGTTTGTAATTATCCAGGTTTTTTGAGTGTGAGTGGAATGAATTTGATCGATAGAATTAGAAAGCAGGCCGAAAAATCTGGGTCTGAAATAATTTTAGATGAAGTTAAACAGATTTTGCCTCAGAGTAATGAGTTTTTAGTTAAAACCGAAACAAAAAATTTTTTGGCAAGAGCTTTGATTTTGGCTTTTGGTAAAAAACCAAAACCCTTAAACACTCCTGGAGAAAAGGAGTTGATAGGAAGAGGTGTATCTTACTGTGCTATATGTGATGCCCCACTTTTCAAGAATAAGAAGGTTGCTGTAATTGGAGGCGGCAATTCTGCTTTAGACGCTGCCCTGCTACTAAGCAAATTTGCAAGCAAAGTTTATTTGATTCATAGAAGAGAAGAATTTCGAGGATTTGAAACTCTCATGGAGGGGGTGAAAAAAAAGAAGAATATTGAATTTGTGATGAATAGCGTGGTAATAGAAATAAAGGGTAAAGAAAGAGTTAGTTCGATTGTTGTTAAGGATCTGAAGAATGAACAAACAAGAGAAATTGTTGTTGACGGTGTTTTCATCGAGATAGGATATGATGTGGATCCCACTCTCATCAAAGACTTGGTTAAACTTGATGATCACAATCAGATTGTAGTCGACTCTAATTGCAGAACTTTCTACCCCGGGGAAGAAAAATTAAGGCCCGGAATCTTTGCTGCGGGCGATGTTACAAATGTAACATTTAAGCAGATTGTGATAGCCGCTGGTGAAGGGGCAAAAGCTGCTCTATCCGCCTACAACTATTTACATGGGATTGAAGAGCTGAAATAAGTGGATGGGGAAAATGATAGAGCGATTTGCTGACGATTTTGGGCCCGAGAAGATAATTGAAGTTTATAATCCTAAAGTTGGTTTGAGGGGAATTCTAGTTATTGACAATACTTCTTTAGGTCCAGGGAAGGGTGGTATAAGAATGACTCCCGATGTTGATGTCGAAGAAGTCTACAGGCTCGCTAGGGTGATGACATTAAAGTGTTCTTTAGCAAACTTACCTTTTGGTGGAGCAAAATCTGGGATAATTGCCAACCCTAAAAAAATCTCTGTCGAGAAAAAAGCTGAATTGGTAAGGGCTTTCGGCAAAGCTTTACGTGGTATTTCACCCAAATATTATATTGGAGCACCCGACATCAACACCGGTGAGCAAGAAATGAGGTGGTTTGTCGAGGGCAATGGATCTTTAAAATCTGTGACAGGCAAACCAAAAGATTTAGGTGGTTTGCCGCATGAGTTGGGCTCAACTGGGTTCGGTGTCTTTCATTCGACCTTGATTGCTGCAAAATTTTGCAAAATTGATATCACTCAGGCAAAAGTAGCAATAGATGGTTTCGGAAATGTTGGGTCTTTTGCTGCAAAATTTTTGTCTCAAGCAGGAGCAAAGCTTGTTGCTGTTTCTGATAGCGGTGGTGCTATATATAATCCAGAGGGTTTAGACTTCAACAATCTAGCAGAAGTTAAAAAACAAACCGGTTCGGTTATAAATTACCAACCAGGTAAAATTTTACCAAATGAAGAAATTTTTAAGCTACAAGTTGATATTTTAATTCCAGCCGCCATGCCTGATGTGATAAATAGTGGAAATGTGAATGAAATCAAAGCGAGGCTCATCGTAGAAGCTGCAAATATACCTTGTAGACCAGAGATCGAAAAAATTTTAAATGATAGAGGAGTTTTGATTGTACCAGACTTTGTTGCCAATGCAGGTGGCGTGATTTCTTCTTATTGCGAATACAGAGGCTATAATACCGAAAAAATGTTTGAGCTTGTGGAGAAAAAAATAAAAAAGAACACAAGAACTGTTTTGAGGAAAGCTAAGAAAGAAAATATTTTACCAAGAGACGCTGCTCTGGATATTGCTAAAGAAAGGATAAGAAAAAGGAGTTAAAAAATCTTGAATTGAGAGTTTGGGTGTTTTTTATTTTAATCAATAAATTAAATAGAGTGATTGGATGGAATTTTTTGATGTAATCAAGAAAAGACATTCTGTCAGATCATTCACGAGCAGACCTATTGAAGAAAGCAAAATAAAAGAGATACTTGAAGCGACAAACTCTGCTCCATCTGCAGGAAATTTACAGTCTTATAAAATCTTTTTGATTCAAGACGACGAGAAGAAAAGAGAGCTTGCTTTAGCTTCTCTCGCACAGAGTTTTGTTGCAGAAGCCCCAATAGTTTTAGTTTTTTGTGCTGACCCTGGAAGATCAGGTAAAAAATATAGTAAAAGGGGTAAAAACTTATATTCTATTCAAGATGCAACGATAGCAGCAGCCTATGCACAATTAGCAGCTACGGCTTTAGGATTAGCTTCTTGTTGGGTTGGCGCCTTTGAAGATAAAGAAGTTTTGAAAATTCTAGGGGATCCTGAAGGTTTGGTACCAATAGCGATAATTCCAATAGGTTATCCGGCTGAACAGCCTTCCCCAACAAATAGAAGAAAGCTAGATGAATTAGTTCAAAAGCTTTAATTTTATTATCTGAGCTGGTGCAACTTAACCTGAACAATTTAACTCATCTTGATATTTTTAACCTTTTGTTAAGATATTCGTAGCAATTCACACAAATGTGAAATTTACCCATCTTCCTCGAATGTTTCTCGCAGACAGGTATGCCACAATTATTGCAATTGCCAACAGCATTGATATTACAGCCGAGGAGAACACACTTTTTTTTACCAACTTCCATGATTAGATTTAGTTTTTAGTGGTTATTTATTTTTTCCTTACAATAAATAGAAAAAGCGAAAGAATTAAAAATTTAGAAGAAAAAAGAATTTATTTAAGAATAAACAAATACTTGGCTATAGGTGTGAGCATGAACCTTTTTCATGATCTGAGTATTGGTGAAAAAACACCGGAAGTAGTTAATATAGTTATAGAGAATACAAAAGGCTCTTTAAATAAGGTAGAATATGACAAGAAAGATGAAGTTTTTAAAATAGATAGGGTTATCCATTCGGACAAATATCACTGGCCCTTTGATTATGGATTTTTACCTAGGACTTGGAATAGTGATGAAGATCCTCTTGATGCTGTCGTTCTAGTAACCTATCCGACTTTTCCTGGATGTGTTGTAGAGGCGAGGCCCGTCGCTTTATTGGTTATGGAAGATGAAAAGGGAATGGATGATAAAATCATTACAGTTCCAGTTAATGATCCGAGATTTTCTAAAATAAAAGATTTGGATGATTTGGATGATAAAACCATAAGAGAGATAAATGAGTTTTTTGAAAATTATAAGAAGTCTGAGCCTGGGAAGTTCGTGAAAATAAAAGAATGGAAAAATGCTGAAGAGGCAAAAAATATCATAAAACTGGCTATGAAACATTATGAGAAAAAATTTGGTAGATGAATTAAATAATCAACCAATAATAATTAATTTTTTTCAATAACAGCAATGTCGTCAACCTTTCCATCCCCGTCTCTATCTAAACCTCTAATCAAAATGAAAAAATCTTTTTTGCTTTCATAATCTTCAAACAACTTGTAAGAAAAATTAATAATAGCAAAAACACAAGTCTTTGTTCCATCTAATTTTAGTCCTGAGAGCAAGATTATTTTTTTGGTCTCATCCCACGGATTTCTTATCTTAGCTATTATCCCTAATTCTTCATCTACATACTCTTTTTTACTAAACTCTGAAAATATTTTCCAGGTCGCTTCCCATTTGAACCTTATTTTCAAATTTTCATTAATTTCATTCGATATTATATTGGTTATTGGGCCACCAACCAAAATCATGTTGCTTCTTTCTTCGTGCCCGGCCTTAACTTCTGTGTCAAGTCTTACAACATCTTCTTTCGGAACCTCACAAAAGCTACCTAAAAATAGAGCCAAAGGAATAGCGTAATGCCCATCTCTAGCTACAGTTAAGAATGGGCCGTGTGGTGTAGGAGAACCAACAACTATAGCCCCATTGAAAATACCTCCCCCTATAAATTCTTCAAAAAATTCTTCAATTTTATGATTTTCTTTCCAGATCAACTCTCTTGATGAAGATGCCAATTCAAAACCGAATGCGCTAGAAATTGGTGAGTATAATTTACAAACAGCCCCACCCTTTCTGCTTTCTTCAACAACTTTTATTAATCCCGAATTCTCGAGTTTGTGAATGTAATAATAAACTATTTGTCTATCAATTTTCAAATTTCTAGCTATTTCTTTAGGATAATTCGGTCTAACTGCTATTTCGTTCAATATTTTCAAAGCTGTTTTGTTAAGTGCTGATGAAAGTCTTACAGGATTTTCTACAATTTTTATACTTTTTGAGAAATATTTTCCTTTTTTTAATTCAACCAGCAACTTTTTTGCCACATAGATGTGTTATTTTTTGATATATAAATATTTATACTATTCATAAAATTATTTTAATAAAATTTATATTGATTGAAAATAATTAAGTTTTGTGAAATGTTCAAAACTCAACGCCCATGGCATAAACTTAAATATAAACTATTTGAAAGTCTATAAGCGTATAAATTTGAGTTAAAGCTTTTTAACCAAATAAAGATGAGATTATGTGTGGGATAATAGGATATATAGGCCAGAGAAATGCATTGCCAATAATCTTGAATGGATTAAGACATCTTGAATATAGAGGCTACGATTCAGTTGGAATAGCTTTAGTGAAAGATAACAATCTAATAATTAAAAAAGATGTTGGAAAAGTTGATGAGGTTCATAGCAGGTTGAATTTTTTGGAACCGACCGCTAAATTGGCAATTGGTCATACACGCTGGGCCACCCATGGTGGGATAACCAAAGAAAATGCCCACCCACACATTTCTAACAATGGTAAAATAGCTGTTGTGCATAATGGGATAATTGAGAATTTCCAAGAACAGCGTGGATTTTTGAGCGAACAGGGATTCAAGTTTTATTCCCAGACAGATACAGAAGTGATCCCGAACACAATAGAATACCATATGAGAAAAGGCTACGATTTTGTAGAAGCTGTAAAACACTCTTTTAAACATTTGGAAGGACAATATGCAGTTGTCGCTATTCACAAAGATGAAAACAAAATGGTGGCTATCAGGAAAGAAGCGCCACTTGTAATAGGTATTGGTGATAACGAATATTTTGTTGCCTCCGATGTTCCTGCCTTCTTAGATTACACAAAAAAAGTTGTGTTCCTTGAAGAGAAAGATATGGTAATAATCGATGGTAGTGGGTTGAAAATTTTTAATTTAATTAAAAACACATTTGTTGATCGACCCGAGGTGATGATTGACTGGAACGCCGAACAAGCTAAGAAGGGAGAATTTGATCATTTCTTCATTAAAGAAATAGTGGAGCAAGCTGAAGTTATTTCAAAGCTATCTATGATAGATAATAGGATAATAAAAGACTTAGCAGAAGAAATAAGAAAAGCATTTGGAGTTTACATAGTCGGCTGTGGTACTGCTGCACATGCTTGTATGCATGGAGTTTATCTTTTTTCCAAGATAGCAAAAAAACATGTGAACTTCTGTCTCGCTTCTGAGTTCCCCTATTTCCAACATTTTCTAACACCAAAAAGCTTGGTCATTGCTGTTTCACAGAGTGGTGAGACTGCTGATACTTTAGCTGCTGTAAGAGCTGCCAAAACTATGGGTGCAAAAGTAATTTCAATAACAAATGTTATGGGGTCTTCTCTCATGCGTGAATCTGATAAAACAATTTTACAAAGGGCTGGGCCCGAAATTTGTGTTGTATCCACTAAAGCTTACACCTCACAATTAGCAATACTTTATCTACTAGCTTATGAATTAGCTGGAAAATTAGAAGAGGGAAAAGAAAGATTGAAAGATCTTACACGCTATATATATTATTTGACTTCATTAAACATGAGAAAATTTTTGAAACAACTTGCCGAAAGACTAAGATATGCAGAACATATTTATTTGATTGGGCGTGGCTTACAGTACCCCACTGCTCTAGAAGCTGCATTGAAAATAAAAGAAGTTTCTTACATTCATGCTGAGGCCTATGCCGGTGGTGAACTGAAGCATGGAACATTGGCTTTAATTGAGTATGGCACTCCTTGCATAGTTTTTACTTCTGGCGAAACTGAAAAAGATATCATGAACAATGCAATCGAACTTAAAGCACGTGGTGGGTATATCATCGGCGTTGGGCCAAAAAACAATGAAGTTTTTGATTTTTTCATTAAGGTGAGAGAAGCGGATGAATTGAACTCTATTTGCCAAATAATTCCGATGCAAATTTTAGCCTATCAATTAGCCTTATTGAGGGGATGTGACCCTGACCATCCTCGCAACCTGGCCAAAGTAATTACTGTGAAGTAAAATTAAAAATGAATACAAAAATGATGAATTAAATTAAGTGGTGCGGGGGGTGGGATTCGAACCCACGTAGGCACTAAGCCACCAGCGATCTGCTTTCTCCTCAGGCTGGCCGGATTGACCGGACTACCGGACCCCCGCATATTTTAATTTTTAAATAGATCAACTAATTAATTCTCTTTTTTCATAATTATATTAAAATCTAATATTTGATTAGTTTGTTTGTGATGATAAACAAGAATTAGTTAATCACTCTTTTAATAAAAATAATGATTCGAAAATTATTTTATTTGCTAAAAATTCTGTAACATTGTTTTCAGAAATAGGCTCAACTTCTACCAAATCTAGTCCAACTAATTTGCCTTCAAAAACTTCTTTAAGTAAATCCTGAAACTGTGGCCAGAAAATTCCATCTGGCTCAGGGTGCCCAACAGCTGGAGCAACACTTGGATCAAAAGCATCTATGTCTATGGTTAAATAAATTTTACTATTTTTGCAGAATCCCTCCAAATTTTCTTTAACTTCTTGAAAATTCTCTCTTATCATTTTTGGTGTGAAGAATAGTAAGCTGTTCTTTTTCACAAAATCTAGATCAAACTCGTCTCCCGACCTAACACCAATGAAACAAAATTCTTTCTTACCTTCATCGAAGCTTCTTCTGGCCCATGTTGACCTGTTAAACATTTTTATTTTATTTTCATTCAACTTAAGAGGAAAAATAGATTCGATCATTTTTTCATCAATATAACTATTCTTCATATCAAAGTGGGCATCAAAACTTACAATTTTTACTTTATCAAAAGCCTTCAAAGCAAAGTAGGTTGCTAAGTGTGATCCAGAAAACATGAAAGGAATTTTTTCATTACTAAAAATTCTTTTAACAGTTTCTTCAATCTCTTTCTCTTCTTCAAGTTTCAAATTGCCAATATCAGCAACTTTCACTTCTTCTATCAAATTTTTTTCTCTATCGATATCAAACCATTCCACAAACCAGCTTGTCTTTCTTAATGAGCTGAGCATCCTTTCTGAATTCTTACCAAGCAAAGCTCCAAAAATTACAACATTGGCTTCTTCCTCACTTACCAAATTTAAACAAAATCTATCATACATACTAAAAAATTGGTTAAAAATACTTAAATTTCAGATGCTTATTCTTATTATGCACTGTAAAGTTTTTTTCTCCAAAAACTTAAATAAAGCCTTTTTGGAAAAGCTTGAAGAGGAAATTCCTTTTAAGAATGAAGTCGTTGCAATAAAGTTGCATATGGGTGAGACAAAAAACCCAAATCATTTGAGAGCAGAAGAAGTGAAAAAATTTGTCGAAGTGTTGAAAAAAAGAATTGTGAGCCTTTTCTTTTTGACACTACAGTAGCATATTCAGGCAAAAGAAGCAGTGTGAAAGGCTATCTAGAAGTTGCTGTTTCAAATGGCTTCACAGAAGAATATATGGGCTGCCCAATAGTTATTGGAAATGAAGATCATGAAGTTGTTAAAGGCAAGCTTGATTATCAAATTCCAAAAGAAATTTGTGGTATTTCTGTACTCGTTTTAACTCATGTTAAAGGACATTCTTGTACTGGAATAGGATCTGCAATTAAAAATTTGGGTATGGGAGCTGTGACAAAAAAGAGTAAAAAAGAAATTCACAAAGGTGGTAGGCCTATCTATATAGGTGGCTGCATCTTATGTAGAGTTTGTGAAAAGAATTGCCCAAAAAATTTAATCAAAATAAATAAATTACTCAAGAGGCCAATACTTCCTTTTATTGGTTGCTTAGGTTGCTCAAATTGCATTTTGTCTTGCCCTCAAAAAGCATTAAGTCCAAAAGTTGCGACTTTTGATTTCTTGCTGGCAGAAGCCGCTAAATCTGCGATCTCAAAATTTAAAAATATTTATTTTATTAATTTCTTACAAAGAATGACAAGACTTTGTGATTGCTATAATCAGCCTTTGGAGCATGTGATAGATGATGTAGGGATCCTTGCAAGCAGTAATATCTTAGCAATAGAAAAAGCAACTTATGATTTAATTCTGGAAAAGGTAGGGAGAGATGTTTTTAAAGATTTGAACAAAAAATCTTTTTTAGAACAACTCAAGGTTGGAGAAGAATTAAAAATGGGGAGTAAAGAATATGAGTTAGAAAAAATTTAACTTCGCTTTATTTATTCTTTTGATTTTTAAACCTTTTTCATAGTTCTGAGTAAGTTTGCTTTTTGGTTTATCTATTTCTGCTTATTTCCTCTATAAAGACAAGAATTAATTTTTATTCTTTTTTAATTAAAAAATAATAAAAATGAGAAATATTGCTTTGGCTTCTCAAAAGAAAAGGGTAATTATTGTTCCTATAGAACTTATAGTGATTCCGTTGATTTTTTTGATTTTTTTAGGGTGGTACTTAATTTTTAATGTTTCTCCACAAGATCCAAGTTTACAACCAACATTTAATACAGAAACTTTGCAAGAATCGACAACTACAACAACTATCAAAAAAATTGAAAAAATTGTTGCAAGTCTGAACTTTACAACTCCTGAAAGAAGAATCAACAATTCTTATTTTATTTCCAATCGTTATTCAGTTTATGTGAATGATTCTCTCCTAAAAATAGTTGACCCCAACCAAACTAAAGGATTATACAATAATAGCATGGAGGCTGTGAAAAAGGCATTTGAAATATGGGAAGAAGAAACTAAACTTGTTAGTTTTGATTTTGTAGATTCAAAAGAAAATTACACAATTTATGTAGAGTTCACGGGAGAAATGCCAATAGCTGCTATGAAAGAAGATTTTGTCAGTTATTTCGTGGGTTATACTGTTCAATATGGATATGAATGTGAAAATTATAGGTTTATTAAAGGTGGAAAAATTTTCGTTTCAATCAAAGAATATTCTCAGCTATTAAATATTATGGTTCATGAAGTTGGCCATATACTGAATTTAGCTGATTCTGGTAATATGGATTCTATCATGTATGCATGGGGAGGGGAGTCAAGTTTTTCTGAGAGTGAATTGAGAGTAAAAATCACAAAAGAAATAAAAGACACTTTAAGAATGATAATCAAACCTGAATACGATTGTTGGGAAATTTACAATTGTGGTAGAGATTTTATGGGATGTTCGGAAGCTGAAAATTTATGTAACTGCAAATGTGGGAGAAAATGTTTAAAGGGAGAAAATTTCAAATGTATTCAAGAAGGCCCTGTTTGCGAAGTTGATATTTCTTGGTCATGCTCACCCAATTCTGTTTATTGTAATGGGGAATGTTGGGAAAGTTGTTCAAAAGACTATACTTTCTATTGTTATGAAAATAAAGCTGTTTGCAAGAGAGTGGGTGAATGCCCGCCCAACACTATTTACTGCAATGGAAAATGTTATGAACTATGTCCTGAAGGGACTGTATTTTATTGTTTTCCTGGGAGAATTTATTGTAAATAATATCTAATTATTTTTGGTTTAGGTTCAGACATAAAACCACCTTACTTTTTCTACAACAAAACTTAATCAAGAAAATTTTTGTTTTCTTTTTTTTGTTCTGTTTCAATTGGATTTGATTTAGGAATTTATCCTTGTTGCATGTATAAGTATGATAAAAACCATATTCTACTTAATTTAAATGAAGAAAAAATTAATTCTGAATTTTTTAAAAAATTAATCTTTAAATCATTGAAGTATCCGCTCAAAAACTATATATGTAATCATTGTATGTTTTATAGCTTTAATAAGTCATGTAGTTACTTATTACTAGAAGAACCGCCTTTCTATTCCTTTCTCATAACCATAAAGTTCAGGCATGATTTTAGCATTGTTTTGACTGCTTATATAAGCCAAATGGGAATTGAAGAAATAAGTATGCCCCGCCTGGGATTTGAACCCAGGTTACAGCCTATCATCTTGAATCAAACCTTTCGAACTCAATCGAAAGGGCCGTGTCCTTGTCCGGACTAGACGAGCGGGGCAATTAAAAAACTATTTGGACTTAAGAGTTAAAAAAGTTTTTGTCAAAATTAACTGGATTTCAATTTTTCTATTTCTGGCTCAAGGATAGACCAAATTTTTTCATGAACCTCTTTTATGCTTTTTGTTGCGTCTATGACATACCATTTAGCATCTCTGTTTTCTCTTGAAAACTTAAGAAAATATTCTCTTGTTTTTTCCAAAATTTCTCTCTCTTTATATATTCTATCTATGATTTCTTTCTTACTAAAATCTTCTAAGCTGAGCTGTTTTATTCTTGACAAAGTTGTTTCAACAGGCACATCAATCAAAAAAACTATATTTGGTTTAATCAAATATTTTTCAATTTGCATAAGCCAATCTAGAGGAACGCCTTTAGCAGCTTGATAAGCAAAGTTGCTGTAGCAGTATCTGTCTGTTATTACAACTTGCCCAGCTTCGAGCAAAGCTTTAATTCTTTCTTGAGAAAAGCTTCTGTCTGCAGCGTAAAGCAAGGACAAGGTAAAAGCATCGAGCTGAAGTCTTTTGGTTAGCTTTGCTATGTCATTATCAAAATCTGGGAAGCTTAAAGTTGTGAAAGAAATTTTCCTTATCAAAAGCTCTTCTGTTATCATTCTTATATGGGTTTTCTTGCCTGAGCCTGTTATACCCTCAAAGGCGATAAAAATACCCTTCATGGGTATTTTTTAATAATAGCCAATTACTTAAATACTTTTTCTTTTTTGTTTTATCGATTTCCAAATGGGCACGCCCGGATTTGAACCGGGGACCTACCGGTTATCAGCCGGTTGCTCCAACCAGGCTAAGCTACGTGCCCACTTTATAGATTTTAATTTATCCTTATTTTTACTTATGTTTTATTGAGAAATGAGGACAACAAACAACGATAGAGTAAAAACAAATCATCTCTTCAGCAGGGAAGTGTTAAACAGAAATTAAATAAAAACTTAATAAATGAATGGGTTTGGAATTTCCTTAAATAAGATTTCAAAAATTACAATCACAAATTTGTATTTTATTTTCATTTGTAAATTTTTCAAACTATAAAAAAAGTACTATTTTATATTAAGAGTTAAAACACAATGACTATATAAAATATTTCAAGAAGAGTTAAATTCAATAAAGGGCCGGTGGTCTAAAGGTAGGACAGAATACCCTAAAACCACCTTCGCATACCTAATAGAAAAAGGTGGAGGCTCCGGGTTCAAATCCCGGCCGGTCCATCAAACGTTAAACTTATAAATTTTCAACCCCCTACTCTAAATGATGTTAAAATTTCAAGAAATTTTCGAACATTTGATCAAAAAGAAACCAAAATTTGAAAAATATTTTGAAAAAAGAGGATTAAACCCTGAAGAGATAAAAAATATAAAGAAATTTTTAGAGGAGCTTTACCAAAAAACAGGTTGTTTCTGGAAACCAGGATATTGTAGATATACTCCCGAATTTTTAGAAGCTGCCAAAAAAATTTTAAGAAATTCTGAAAATTATTTTGAAGATATAAGGATTAGAAACTATGAGGGAGGACATTTCTTTCTAGTTGCTTTTTTGAGAGATGGGAAAGAATTCATTATAGATCCTACTGGAGTACCTTCGGTAAGTGGAAAAGGCAGGTCAATTTTTCCCGATGATATAAAACCATATTTTGGTTTAATTGACTATGCCACTGGTTACCACAAACTAATTTATGAAAATTCGGTCTGAAATTTCATTTTCAATTTGCTTCCAAACTATTTTTAAAGAAAGGATTGCAAAACATGTATCAATCTGTAAGTTAACCTTGTATGAGGCTTCATCCAAAGATTAGAACTGCAGGTATAAGCACAAAATCCTAAAAAAGCTAACAAAATCCTAATTTCTGTAAACATTGTGTTTAAAATTTCATCAGGCTGTCCACTAGTTTTTTGGTAGCCTCTTCCTGGTCAGGTTCTGGCCTCAGTATCTCACGAATCATTCTGTCTATTGTTTTCCTCTTTTCAACTTCACCCATTTCAACTATTGTTCTGAAAGGCTCAGCAATTTTCTCAACAAGCTGCTCGAGTTCCATCATTTGCTTTTTCATCTCAACTAAGGCACACCATAGCTGAGCCACCTTTACATCTTCGGCTTGCATAAAAGCACACTTCTGTCTTTTAGTAGAATCTAAAAGCTGAGCAAGTATTTGTTTATCAGACTCATTTAAATAATCTTTCCAGTCTCTCTCTTCTGCCATACTATTTTTAATAAACAACAAAACTTAAATCCTTTACCACTCCTAGGTTAAAAAAATATTTTTGTTTGTGTTCAGATTAAGTTTTAATACTTTCTAAAACCAATTCATTAAAATGATAGCTTTAAATGAAATCATCCAGTTTGACTTTTTGATTTTTAGCTTGGGCTTTCTACTCACAGAACTCATAACAAACCGATTACCTAAACTAAGACTTTTTATTGTCAACGGTAAGAAGAAAATAAAAATTCATCATGCTTATTTAGGAGCAATTGTTACCTTTTTCTCGGCTCTTACAGGCCAAGTTGTTTTAGTGAACATAGGTCTTGGCACCATGGCCAATGATATAGTCTGTCATTTGAGAAAGACTATATCCAAATTATTGAATAATATTAAATAAACCTTGTTATACCCGGTTTCAAATCTTTTTCTGTGTCTATAATCACTATCTCTTTGTTCAAGGGTAAAGAAACATTAAATACAGGTACTGTATCGACCCAGGTATTTTTCAAGCCTCTGTGAGAATGGCCTGTTAAAACTAGAGTGGGTTTTCTGCTTATTAAAACTTGCTCATAAGCCATCGAACCCATATTCTTATAGAAGTTTGGGTTCTCTCCTTCCAAAATCTTATAGGTTGGGGCATAGTGAATTATAAGTATTGAAATATTTGTCTTCATTCTTTGAAGAAAACTATCAACAATGGCGACTCTAGAGCGGTAGATGTTTTCTATGTTTGGCACATTTGCCCTCTGCCATCTCGTTGGCTCATCCAAGCTCCCTGTAGTCCCAACAACTCCTACACTCAAAGAACCAATTTGTAATACTACAGCCTCGTCATCCAAAAACTTTATGTCTTTATACCTCTGCTTCAATTTCTCTCTTAAATCCTGGTATTCATTATTTCCAAAGCATGCGACTATAGGACAGTCTATCTTGCCAAAAAAAGTGTTATATATTTTCTCATATTCCTCTAACTGACCTCTATCTATCATATCACCTAACAAGAACATGAGTTGCGGCCTTACTTTCAAGTTATCAACAGCCTTTACAAAATCTTCAAAGTAGCGCGGTGAGTGTACATCACCTGTGGCTCCTATAATCATTTTCTCTATAAATTAATTGATTTGTTAAAAAGAAAATCTTTGCTAGATGATAAGTATTTTTTTGCTCGACCATAAGTTATAACTCTTATGTAGTAAATTACTTAAAGATTTTTATTCATACTATAATTATGAAAATCGATTTTTTAATCGTGATTTTAGCGATGTTGTTAGTCTTACCAGAAGCTACAAGAGCGAATGTTCAATACTGTTATCTTGATATTTATGTCAAAGATAGTTATAACAATCCTTTGGTAGCTAACATTTATATTGATGGTAGTTACTTTGCTTATAGCCTAAATGCTTATAAAAAAGTTGAGATTGGATCACACATAGTATCTGTAACTAAGCCTGGATATACTTCTGACCTTAAGAGCGTGAGCTGCTCTTGCGGCGAGACTAAGAGAGTCGATCTTATTTTAATTCCAATCAAGACTTGTACTCCTGGAGAAGTTAGGAATAGGTATTGTGATTGCCCTACCCAAGTCACATATGAAAAGTGCAAATCAGATGGATCTGGATGGGAAAGAGTGACAGAAAACTGTGTTCCTGGCTATATTTGTAAGGATGGTTATTGTGTTTTAGAAAAAGATGGATGGTATGATACTGGTGAGGAAAGATGCAATCTTGCTGGCTTGGAATGCGGAGCTGGAACAAAAGAAAAAGAACAAGAATATAGAGACTATACTTGTATTGGGGCAACATGCATCTATGTCGTAACGCAGAAAAAGTGGATTAACATAGGCACATGCTATCAAGACTGTAATCCTGGATATGTATATCAATCAGGCTATTACACAAAAACAATAACCACACGACCACCATCAAACTGTGAATCAAAATACTTAAACGAATTTAGATGCTCGGGAAGTTGGTTACAAAGAAAATATCTTTATTCAGACTGTTCTACAAGTTGGGTTGATTGGGAATATTGTAGCTATGGTTGTTTGAATGGGCGATGTTCGCCTCGGTTAGAAGAATCTTGCAAAATTAGCTTTGATGTTGACGTACCTGATGGTGCCTTAATTGGAGATATCATAACAACAACTATAAAAATTAAAAATTTTGGGGATATAGACAATTATGTTAGTTTTGATGCCTATGTCTGTAAAACGGATCATTATTGCATACCCATGAATTGTGAAGGTTCTGTTGATCCAACAGTTTATATTTCTGCTTATAGCACAAGAAGTTTAACTTGTACTGCAAGAGTTCAAAAAGCAGGTGATTATAAAATCAAAATTTCTTATAATGGTTGCGAGAAAAGCGGTGTAATTTACTCTGGAGTTTTTTCAATCAAAGAAAAAGAAGCTAGATGTGCTGCAAAATTCTTTGATGAATTCAAATGCAATGGAAATTGGAAATTACAGCTATACCAATACTCTGATTGCTCGACATCTTGGGTTCATGTCGAATATTGTAAATATGGTTGTTCAAATGGGGCTTGTCTATCTGAAATAACAACAACCACTTTGTCCTATGAGGAGAAAGAAGAGTTCATACCAACTAGCCAGCTGGTCTTACCTAGAGTTACATGGGCAGTTATTATAATTTTGATAGTCTTTCTAATAGCTTTAACAATCCTTTGGGGTTTAAGAAAGAAGAAGCTTTGGAATAGAAGTAAGCCAGAATGGTTTGATGAAGATTGTTGAGTGCGGCCTTGCCTCGTGCATCTGTTTCCTTGCTTGCTTGACTCATCGCTTAACAGAGGCTTCTAAGCAAGGCTATAATAATATTGTATCTAACCATTTAAAGATTTTATTCAAAGACTCTTAAGTGCTTCATATCCTTACCAATTCTCTTTCTATTTTCCTCTTCCAGTTATAGATATCTACCATCAATTGATCTAGACCTAGGATCAGTTCATAAAGATTATTAACTTAGAAATGAGTCTAAGATAAAGATTTAAATTATGAAAGATACAAAAAATATTTTGAGGTAAATGAAGGGTGGTCGTCGGGTACAAGTTTGACTTTTATCTACTTCTATCCTTAAAATTAATTTTAATTGAGAGGTGTGGATGGAATGCAGTTTAAACCAAAAATAAAGGAAAAAAGATGGGATATAGGAATTGAGAAAGATTTGTTTGAGCAGTGGAAGAAAAAAAAGATTTTTTCTTTCAACCCAAAAACTACTAAAAAGATTTTTTCAATAGACACCCCACCCCCATATCCATCGGGGGCAGTGTGGCACATTGGGGCTGCAGCCCACTATTCGCAAATAGACATGACGGCAAGAACTGCAAGAATGCTGGGGTTTGAGGTTTTCTTCCCTATAGGAATTGATAGAAATGGTGTGCCGGTCGAAAGGTATGTTGAAAGAAAATACAACATAAAAATGCATGAAACTCCTAGAGAAAAATTCATCGAAATAGCAAAAACTGCCCTGGACGATTTAGAAGCTAAGCTTATAGAGATAATGAAAATGATGGGGTTAAGTGCAGATTTTGACAATTGTTATAGAACAGACTCAGAAGAATATAGGAAGCTCACACAAGAAACTTTCCTAATGTTATGGGAAAGGGGGTTGATATACCGATCAACAAGACCAAACAACTATTGCCCTGACTGTAAGACAACAATAGCCGATGCTGATATCATTTATGAAGAGATATCAACCCGACTCGTTTATATCAAATTCAAGCTTGTTGACGAAGACAGATACATAACAATAGCAACAACAAGGCCAGAGTTAATTTGCTCTTGCCAGGCGATTCTCGTACATCCTAAAGATGAAAGATATAAAGATTTACCCGGAAAAAGGGCCTTATTGCCTATATATAATAGAGAAGTCCCTATTCTCTCACATCCCGCCGCAAAATCTGAATTTGGTTCAGGAATAGTGATGGTTTGTAGCTATGGTGACACCACGGATGTAAGGCTTTTCAGAGAGCTTGGTTTGAAAGAGATAATGGCAATTGACTTGGACGGAAAGATGAATGAAAATGCTGGCAAGTATGCTGGACTTGAAGTCAATGAAGCAAGGAAAAAAATTATTGAAGATTTAAAAACATTAGGTTTGATTGAAAAAGAGGAAACTATAATGCACCGTACTCCATTTTATGAGAGAGGCAAAACACCAATAGAAATTATTTCTTTAGACGAATTTTATCTCAAACAATTGCCTTTCTTGAAAGACATAAAAAGGATTGCTGAAAAGATAGTATTCCATCCAGAGATGCATAGACAAATCTTATACAATTGGATTGATTCTATCACAATAGATTGGCCGATTTCAAGAAGGAGATTTTATGGGACTGAAGTCCCTGTTTGGTACTGTAAAAAATGTGGTAAACCAAACTTACCAAAGCCCGGAAAGTATTATCGACCTTGGAGAGAAAAGCCTCCTTTCAATAAATGTAAGTATTGTGGTGGGGAGGAATTTGAGGGTGAGAGCAGGACTTTTGACACTTGGTTTGACTCAAGCATTACTCCTTTGTTCATTTCAAAGTTTTTAAGAGATGAAGAATTTTTCAAGAAAACTTTTCCGAACGGCTTAAGGCCACAAGCAAAAGACATAGTAAGAACTTGGCTCTACTACACTTTGCTAAGATGCTACCAGCTTACAGGAAAAGTGGCTTGGAAACATGCTTGGATAATGGGATATGGTTTGGATGAAAAGGGGGAAAGGATGAGCAAAAGCAAGGGCAATGTCATCGACCCCTTACCAATTCTGAAAAAGTATGGGGCCGACAATTTTAGATTTTGGAATGCTTCTGAGGTTAGCTTGGGTTACGACTTCAGATGTTCAGAAGAAAAAATTGCCTCGGCTTCAAAATTCTTGACAAAGCTGTGGAATATAGCAAGGTTTATTTCTTCTTTCCCACGACCAAAAAAAGCAAATCTTAGTAAAACAGATGAATGGATTTTGGCCGAATTGAACATGTTGATAAAAGATTGCCTAAAGGGATATAAAGATTTCAATTTCTTTATTCCAGCAACAAAAATTAGAGAATTCACTTGGAATCTTTTTGCTTCCCACTATATAGAAATGGTTAAACCTAGGGCTTACGGGCAAGGATTCAACAAAAAAGAGCAGCAAGCCGCTTGGTTCACTTTACATACTTGCCTGAAAAATATTTTGCTCCTGCTTGCTCCAATAACCCCATTCATCACAGAAAAGATATGGTTAGAGCTTTATGGTAAAAAATCGATCCATACACAAATCTTCCCCAGAGCTGAATGGAGGACTGAGCTAACAAAACTGAGTGAAAAAATTGTTGAGTTCAACTCCAAGGTTTGGAACTTGAAGAAAGAGAAAGGTCTTTCTCTTAAAGATGAAATTGAATTTGAAATCCCTGAAGAGCTTAAGATTTTTGAGAAAGACTTGAAAGTGATGCACAATATTAAGAACTGACTCCCCTACTTATATAAGTTTTTATTTGACCATTTAGAATTTTTATTGAAAGGTGTTTAAGATGGTTGAAATAAAAGAGGAAGAAAAGCTGAGGCTTAAGAAACTGATAAAAGAACTGGAAAAAATAAAGGGAAGACACACAGAATTAATTAGTGTTTATGTTCCCGCTGGCTACAATTTAATAGAAGCCTCAAATCAAATCTTCCAAGAAAAAGGCACTGCTTCAAATATAAAAAGCAAAACAACAAGAAAAAATGTCTTGACTGCTTTAGAAAAGATTCTGCAACATTTGAAGCTCTTCAAGAAAACTCCTGATAATGGGCTTGTTATATTTTGTGGAAATGTGTCTGAAATTGAGGGAAAGGAAGACATAAAACTTTGGAGCTACGAACCACCTATTCCAATTTCCCAAAGAATTTATTGGTGTGATCAAAATTTTGTGCTTGATCCTCTTAGAGATTTAATATCTGAAAAAGAGGTTTATGGTCTGATAGTTTTGGATGCCAAAGAAGCGACAATAGGTCTACTGAAAGGAAAGAGAACAGAAAAATTGAAAACTATGGAATCTACTGTTCCTAGCAAAACAGTTAAAGGAGGTATGAGCCAGAAAAGATATGACAGGCTTAGAGATGATGCCTTGAATGAATTTTTAGTCAAAGTGGGTGAAGAGGCTTCTAATCTTTTTATCAAACAAGAAAATTTGAAAGGTGTTATAATAGGTGGTCCTGGCCCTGTCAAAGAAATTTTTTATGATAAAAAATACTTACATTATCAAATTCAAAATAAGGTATTGGGCGTTAAGGATATTGGGTCGACTGATGAATATGGTTTAGAAGAACTTGTTTTTAAATCTCAAGATTTATTGAAAGAAGCCATTATTTCTAAGGAAAGAAATCTTATGCAAAAATTTTTCATCGAACTGAAAAACAACGGGAATGTAGTTTATGGGCTCGAAGAAACAAAAAAGGCTTTGGAAGCGGGCGCTGTTGATGTATTGCTCGTATCAGAAGATTTTAGTTGGGTCCGTGTTAAGTTCAGATGCATTTGTGGCTTTTCTGAAGAAAAAAATCTACTGAAATTTTTGATTGAAAAGCAAAAGTGCCCAAATTGTGGGCAAAAACTGATTGTAGAAGAGAGCTGTGATCTTGTGGATGAGCTTGTAGAAAAAGCTTCTTCTTTAGGGACAAAGGTTGAATATATTTCAACTGAAACAAGTGAAGGAATACAATTCAAGGAGCTTGGTGGTATTGGGGCCTTTCTAAGGTACAAAATATAGTTCTTTAAATCCAGATTTAGAGTCTAAAATTTTGATCTTATTATACGAACTGAATAAAGATTTATTGTTTTAGAATCAAGTTTTTTATAGGTGTTTGAATGAAAACACAAATAGGAGAATACACTTTCCTAGCAGGGATAGTTTTGGCCATCTTGACAGGCCTAGTAGCATTTTCAGGAGGTTGGACAGCAGTAGTGCTCGTGGTTCTCGGTGTAATAGTCGGGCTTTTGAACATAACCGAAAAAGATACGACTCCTTTTTTAGTCTCGACGATCGCATTATTGTTGACAGGCTCGGCCGGTCTTGATAAGTTGCCAATGGCAGGAACCTACCTTGCGTCTATAATTTCAAATATTCTTGTGTTCGTCGCACCAGCCGCAGCAATAGTTGCATTAAAAACTATATTTGATATGGCTAGGAAGAAATAAAATTTCCACCTTTCTTTTTTTTTAATTAAACTTTAAGGTCAAAAAACTTAATAGCATTTTCTGTAGTCAGCTTATCTATCTCTTCCAATCCAACCTTTTTTATTTCAGAAATCCTTTGAATGACAAGTTTTATTGAGCGCGGGTCATTTCTCTTCCCTTCACTTCCAAGCCATGGCGAATCTGTTTCTGTGAGAATCCTCTCTATAGGCATATCCCTTACAATCTTTTTTATATTCTTGCTTGTGAGAAGGGTGGTGTTCACGGAAATGTACCAACCGTTTTCTATCACTCTATCTAAAAGCTCTTTTGCTGAAAAGAAATGCATTAAAACATTTTTTGCTTTTTGGGCATCTAGAATCTCGATCGCTTCATCGAAAGCTTTTCTGGCATGGATTATCAAAGGTTTTTTCAATTCATTTGACAAGGATATGAAGTCGGAGAACAATTCTTTCTGTTTTTCTCTCCACTCTGTTTCCTCTATGAGGAAATCGAGACCAACCTCACCTATACCAACTATCTTATCTTTATTTTTTCTTACAATCTCAAAGAATTCTTCTTTCTCTTTTTCATTTATTTTTTTTATATATTGTGGGTGAATCCCAACGGTGGCAAAAACAAATCCCCTGTGTTTTTCCACTAGCTGCATGGTGAGATCCAAATCTTTGGGGCGAGCACATGAGGTGATTACAGCCTTGAGTTCCTGCTTACACTTCTCTATAACTTCATCTCTATCAGAATCGTAATCCCGTTGCTCAAGATGACAATGAACATCAATCATAAGAATTATACACCAAGCCAACTACTCTTTGCGAAAATTCATTCTATGTTTTAGAGTAAAAAGCAAGACCGAAATTATTGCAATTATTACTACAGTTGTTATTGCCAATACCAAAGAAGGAGACACTGCTGCTCTACAACTTGGATCTATTACACATCTCTCTTCTGAGTCACAAGCAGCTGGTGTACAACTCCTAATTTGCTTCATTTCATTTTCTTCACAAGATTGAGCTCCACAACCGATATTGCTCCAATTAGTACAATTACATGCTAGAGTTATTGCTACACACACTCTATTTTTACACTCATACCCAAATTGACAGACTTTATCATTATAGTTTACCTCTCCTATACAGCACTCAAATGGACAGGGTTGTTTTACTACTATAGCTGATTTCTTTTCTCCTGTAATTGCAAAAACTGATAGACCGGGGGATTCTGCCTCGTAATAAACATAAGTTGAATCTTCACCTATTTTTGTTGTTGTTAATTTATTCCATTGGCCATTAAACCATCTGTTCAAAGAAACTTTTGACTCATCTATGTCATTGGACGTCAACCAAGACTTCTCGACTTTAAATTTAATTTTTACCCTTTCAATTTTTTCATTTATTAGGTTTGTTGTTATTTCGATGTACTTATAAGTTGCGCCTTTGTCTGTTGTGATGGCCAGAGATGCAAACGATGGTAAAAAAGATTCCCTTACTGTTACTTGGAGATTTGTTACATCTTCTTTTACCTCTATTCTAACTTCATCTATCTTTAAACTTTTTGCCTTATCTGATGGGATGCTAACAACGGCCGGTGATGTGGGCGAAGCCGAATTAATTGTTTGAAATACCATCGCTGCCCCAGCTCTTTCCATACATTTACCACAATCAGATGCACAATTGCTACAGGTTTCGCCTGAGTCACAATAACCATCTCCACAGTAGACGGAGCTGGACCTACAATAGCCATGGACACAATACCCTCCAGAACATCCACAAGCATACGTACAAGTAGAGCCATCTGTTAAAGTGGTTATTGATAGATTAATGTAAGGACTACCGCTGGTAGTATTTGGATGTGGGCCTACAGACCAACTCTGTTCTTCAAGAGTTACATTTACACCACATATTTTAAATTTAACTTTGTCTCCAGTGTTGCCTGGCACATGAATCAAATAATAACCTGTGCCCGATTCAACTGCCCCTACTGTGGTACTGGCGACCTCTACATTATTTATTGTTGCCGAGACAGGTGTGCCATCAGGAGCAATAGAACCATCAATAAAAACATAACCTTTCCAATCGCCGGGCAAACTTTGAGCAAGAACACATGATGGGGGAAGTAAAGTTAATAAAAAATAAAAAATTCCAATTTTTTTAAATTCATTCATATACACCAACATTACTGTATTCTCACGATTCCTGGAGCTGTCATATTTAACCAGTATGGGTTGCTGTTTGTTTGATTCATATATTTCAAATCATTTTGTGATAATGGGACTGCAGGATCATAAGATGTCCACTGAGAGCCATTGTGATAGTATACATAGTTATACTTGCCTGATATCGACTCTAAGACCTTTGGGACTGTATAATTCCCACCAAGTGAAGACCAGCTCTCAACTACTACCTTGGGAGGCAGGAACAAACTTCTCCAATTCCAGTCATATAAGTAAGCCCTGCTACAGAAAGACAGTCCTACACCATTGTTCCCACAATAATAATCGATTGTGATGTTTGCCTTAGGATTGCTTGCGCTCCCTCCTACTGAAGGGGTTATAGCATTTGATTGATCATCAGCTCCAGTTATATAATATTTGACAAATTGATTATCCACAAGTTCAGAGGTGTCAATTGTTGTTGTATATATTGTTGTAGTACCAGGAGTACCTGTCATTGTAGCTGTTAACCAAGTATGATTTGATGATAAGTAATAATTTAATGTCACCGAGTTGGCTGTCTTGTAGTTGTCTGTAACTAAAACCTGAATTATTTGGCTAGAGCTTGGTTGATATTTGCCGTTTGTGCTATTTGTTATACCTATGACTAAAGAAGGTGGTGTTGTATCCTTTATGGTCAACATCCTCGTGACAGAACTTCCTGAATAGTTTTGATTACCTTCAAAAATTCCAGTATAATTATAAACTCCCAAATCATGTAAGATCTCATATGGATTTGCCACAACTGAACTATTTAGTTCTAAGAGCACTAAATCTTGTAATGTAGACACATTTATTGTAGCATTCACACTAGTTGCATTTGGATATTCTTTTTCTACATCTGAAGTCCACACTGTTCCGTTTAAGTAAAGGGTTATTGAAGTCGGGGCTCGATTTATTGTTAAAGTTTCTGTGGCTTGATAATTAGTATAGTTTACATTATCACTAATGTTTGCTATATACACATAAACTCCGGCAGCTAGAACCTCAGTTGTATCATTTGTTATTATTGTGCCGTTTCTGTAAAGAACACAATCTAAATCAGAATCATCAATACAATATTGCTCAACGGGATTGCCGTAGATAATTGTCTGGGTTGTTGGTGAGATCTGAATATTTGCATCCTTTTTATTTACAACATAGATCTTTGTATCTGTTGCAAAAGTGTAATTCTCTGTTTCTGTAACATTACATACATACTCCCAAGTTCCAGCTGGTAATCTAAAATTAACATTATTCTCCTCATTAACCAAACTACCATTTCTGTATAAGTTACTTGCAGCCTCCGGATTTGTATCGCTGCAACTTACATTAGAAAGAGTCTCATAAGTTATGGGTGAGGAAGGTGTTATAATTAGAGTGGTGGTTGATATTGCTTTCAACACGTACAAGTGTCTGGTCACAGATGAGCCGGACGTCCAGTTTGCTCCACCTGTTGTATTGTAAACAAAGGCATAAGTTGCATTCCCCAGTTGTGTGTAATCAACAGTTTGACTTGTTATATCCCCAGAACCCAATAGTACAGAGTTCCTGTACAGATTAAATATCAAATCATCTGCCCCCTGTATATTTGAAACATTACCCCTTATTTCGGCTATTGATGGATAGGTAATTTCTTTATCTTCGGTTGAATTGTCTATGTATAGATTAATATATGAGCTGGGGTTTCCTTTGTTTACTAAAGTCATGTTCATCAAACTAGCGGAAGTGTAGTTTTGAGTCTCTTCATAAACAAGAGTATAATTATAAACTCCAGCACCAAGCAAAATTGTTTCAGTAATAGAAGTTAAAGTATTAGAAGAATTAACCAAAGTGTCATTTCTATACAAGCTTATGTTTGCTCCCGTATCTCCAAAAATAAAACTACCATAAGCTGTTATTGCAGTTGGGTAGGTTGTTGAATTTGATGGCAAGATTATTAAATTTAAAGAAGGTAAAGCCTGGTTTATTATATAATCTGAAGAATTGCTTGTCGAAGTGTAATTTTGTGTAGCTGTGACATTGCAAACATAGTTCCATACACCGGCTGGTAGTACAACTGCTGTACCATTCTCTGTCGAAGTAACATCTGTTTCATTTCTATAAAGCTTGGCTGTTCCTTCTGGATTAGTACAAAAACAGGTAGCAGTAACGGGAGTGCCATAAGTTTGTGGCGATGGTGAATCAAAAATAAGATTGCATGAAGTTGTGGCTTGCTCAATGGTAAAGTACCAAGTGTCAGAAACATTCCAGTTATTTGCATAATCTCTTGCATAGGATTTCCAATAGAAAGTTCCAGCGGGCAGTGTTGAATTAAAATTATATACACCTCCATCAAGGTTGGTCATACTATAGTTTTGTTCTCCTGACCAATTTCCTTCTATTAAGACTGTAGATATACCATTACCATCTGTCCAAGTGATGTTAAAGATTGATGCAGAAGAATTGTAATTTATTGGATACCAGGATTGATTATTAGACCATTGTGGCTTTTCTGTATCTACAGTTACAGTCCAATTAGCTTCTGCTAAATCATATTGATTGGTTGTGTCATAACAATAAATGTTCCATGTGTAAACACCATCGTTATTTACATTATAATTTATGCCGCTGGCTATTCCATTAACTAGTTCTGACTGGTTTCCCTGAACCCCTTCCCAAGTACCGCTGAAATTCCCATATAAGGTACAGTTTTCCATCGTGACAGATGTGTCCCACTCTGGAATATAGGTAAAGTTTATGTCAAGTGTATTAACATAAGTGAAGTTACCCGGGGCACTCAAGGTAACATTTATTGCATCATTTAAACCATAGTCAGACCAGCTCGATACAGTGAAAATAATATTTTCTCCGTCGAAAATAAAATCTGAACATATTTCTGAGGGACAGGGAATTCCTACTGGAGAATTATGTTGATATCTAAATATTTGTGGTCTCCCTGTGATTCCCAAACCCTTAGAAATATTGTATATTGTGAGCCTTGCTGTCAAGTTAAGATTTGGTCTTGTATAGGTCCCATTCCATTCTGATTCATTCATTCCTATTCTTCCACTGCCCATTATACTTTTAATAGCAAAATCAAATATTGACATAGCCTTTTCTGGAGTGTCAAAACTAACATTTTGGGTAAAGTTAATTTTACCCCTTCCGGGAACATCAAGAACTAAAGCAAAATTTGAGAAATTACCTGTTCTTGCTAATTCGGTAAAGTTAGTTGTGGCACCCCCAAACTCTGGACCACATATAAGCCAATGAGTACTATTCCATATTGCACTATCATGATAGTCTGGTTCACAAACATCACAACCAGATATACTTACCATTGTCCCATTTCTTAGAGGAACTTGTAGTGGCAATGGAATGCCAGAAGGGGGACAACTTGAGGGATAAGACATGTTAACCAAAACTACTGTGGCAAATATATCGGGCAAATTAAAATATTCATATTCGCCAGAAGTATCGTTAATAACCGATGCGTTAAAGGTAATGTTTTTAGGTTCTATTAGTATGCTTGACCCAGAAGGCAGGTTGGCAAAGTTAACTGTATCGTTTACTTCAAAAATAGCCCAACTTCCATCTGTTCCATTTTCCTTAAATACGCCAGCTCTAACTTCATTTCCACCTATTTGAGAAAAATTAGCATCGATGTACGCGCTTGAATTACAAACATGTGGTGGAGAACAACTAATATTGACGACAATAAAAACCTCGTCGCCATTTGCAAAAAACATATCACCCCTCGATAAATTGACCCATGCCGGAACAAGTTGTCCCTCCGGACTTCTATATGGGCCTTGCCCAGGATTAACATCTGCAAGTGAAGGGAAAACAAAAGTATTAATAAAAAATCCAAACAAGAAAAGTGATAAAATCACAAATCCCCACAACCCAACCTTAATAAGACCACTTCTATTTGATAAAAAACTCATTAAAATATTTCATCTTTTTCTGCCATATAAAGCTTTGCTTTTAATAAAAGTTTATCACTTTTAAGTAATCTCAAACAAAATCAATTTCGAAGTAATTTTCTAACTTATGTTTGTTACACATCATGCCCCAAAAAATTATAAAGAAATAAGGCGTTGTAAAAGACTTATACTAGATCAATATTAAACGACTGACGAACTCTTAATAAAGATAAAGACTTCTCAACTATTACTCAAAGTGAAACAAATAAACAAACTGTCACGAATGATTGGATAGAATCTATTGTGTCTCAAACCAAGAAAGCCATCCTATCAGGAGAAAAGTCCAGCCAATCAAGTAAGTGAAAAAATAACCTGCTAGAATCCTTGGTATTATCGTCCTTATTCTCTTGTTCCTTCCCAAAAATTCTACAAATTTTTCCACACCTGGAATTTTCCTTACAACTCTATCTATCGGGTTAATAATAAAATCAGGTAGAATAAGCCCTATTAAAAAGGAGACCGCAAACTGAAGACCCCAATCTGGAACTATGGGATTTGAAAACAACAGCCCTATAAGGAACAATATTTGTCTTATGTCCATTAGATAATTTTATTTTCTCATAAATTAAAAAATTATTTATGAAATTAGAGTACATAAGACATCTATCACTAGTTTTGATAATAATAGGAACTGTTTTGATTGGGTCGAGTATATATTCTTCAATATTCCCAGAAAAGGAAGTTTTAGAATTAAGGCTTAATGTAATTTCTCTGCTCTCAGGGTTTTCTTACCTCGTCTTTGCCTTAGTGATCTTGAATCTTTATACAAAGAAAAGTTGAAGATTTATTTTTTGATTCTTTGAATTTCAGACCTGTGTTAAAAATATAGGTCGTTTAAAAAAATTCATTTCTTTTCTTCGATCAAGAGAGCATTAACTATACCATCCTGACTAGGTCTTGAAGTAACTTTCGCTTTGCCCAATTCTGTGCTAATTATTGCCCCTTTTGTTATTATTTTTCTTCTCACAAAATGAGGGTTAGCAGGATTTTCTAAGATGTCTAGTATTTTAACTTTTTTAGTGACATTTGTTTTGGGATCTAAGATATTAACAAATTCCACACTAAAAGCTTTGATTTTTTCTCTCCCGCCTTTAGCTCTATATTTTTTTCTCTTCTCCCTTCCTATCTTAGTAAAAACCGGGAGGTTGCCAAGCTCTCTCTTCTTCTTTTTTCTAGCTAAAACTATTTTTCCTCCTGTTTTTTTTCTCCCCTTTTCACCATGCCAAATTGACATAAAATCACTTTAATAATTTGCCCGAAATAAATTTAAAACTTACATCAAGTGGAAAAAACTAATTAAGCTCGTGAAAGAATAACGAACAGAAAAAGCTATTGTCAAGAACATTAAAAACTTTCCCATCAAACAGGCTACAAAGAATTTTGACTTATTATAATTTGCTGCTCCAGCTATTATCCCCACAACATCGTCTGGCAAAGGTGTGGCTGAAAATAAGAAAACAGTTAAAGCCCCATTCCTATTAAACCATTTCTTAGCAATTTCAAAGTACTTATTCTTATTTAACAAATCACTACCAGCGTAACCCAAAGTATACCCCACAAACTCTCCTAAGGTTGCACCAAATGCGGAAATAACAGCCAATAATATAGGGTTGAGTAAGGTTGCTAAGTAAACATAAAATGCAAACAAAGGAATGGGAAAGATCACGGTAGATGAAGCTACCATATTACTAATGAAAGCTAATCCATAGCCAAAATATTCCATTCAATAGAATTGATTGAATAAGTTTAAAAAGTTAAAGCTTTATATTAATTTAAGATAATTAAAAAGAGGATTAAAAATGGCAGAAAGACCGATAGATGCTTTGGACAAGGCAAAGGGGAAGAAGGTTATAATCAAGCTAAAGAATGGAGAAGAAATAACAGGTATATTGAGGGCTTTAGACTTGCACCTGAATCTCTGGCTAGATGAAGCAGAAGTCAGTAAAAATGAAACAAAAGTAAGACTCGGTACTTTATTAGTGAGGGGAGATACAATAGTTTACGCTTCTCCTGTTAGTGTATAAGAACATTGATCAAAATTAGAATAAATTTAAATTTTAGCTTACAAATCTTTTTAGTGATTTCATGACAAAAGGAACGCCCTCAATGGGGAAAAAACATAAAATTACTCATATAAGATGCAGGCGATGTGGAAGAGTGTCTTATAATGTGAAGACGAAAGTCTGTGCTGCATGTGGTTATGGTAAAAGTAGTAAAATTAAAAACTATTCTTGGAAGACACACAATGTTACAAGAAAAAAAAGAGTGATTTAATTTTTAACCCAATCGTTTTCTACATCATTTATAAAGACCTTGTGGGGCCTATTTTATTCTATAAAAATTGAATGAAACATATTATAAAATTTAAAAAATAAATTGATATTTACTTAAGGGCCTATAGCTCAGCATGGTAGAGCAGCGGGCTTTTAGCTTGAAGCTAAAAGCTTTGATTCAAAGATGAAAGAAACCCGTTGGTCCCGGGTTCAAATCCCGGTAGGCCCATCTTTGACTTTAAAATAAAACGTAAATTTAATATTTTCAATACTTCATTAAAAAATTGTTATATGAAAAATAAGATCTCCAAAATAGAGGAAAACATCATAATGAGATTGTATGAGATAGGTTTAACCACTACTAAAATTAGTAAAATAACAGGACTGCGTCTACCAACTTCTTATGATAAAAGAGGTAAGAAAAGACTAAAAGTATTTAATATACTAAATGACGCCCGTATAGAAGAGAAATATGGTAGCATTTCACAAAATGTATTGGATGAGTACGATTTATTGAATAAAGAACTGAACTTAGTTGGCATGCATATACCAAATATTCTTGCAGCAATAACTTACAATATTTTAATAAAAAAGGGAGAGCCCATAACTTTTGACGATATTGCCGAATTTTTTAAAACCAATAAAAAGTCTGTTGTGAGAACATACAAAAAAATATATTCTTCAATAGGCGAGTTATATTTTCCGGATACCACGACTTATATAAGAAATGGTATCAAGAAATTAGGACTTTCAGATGAAATTGAAAAAAATGCTTTAAAGTTTTTTGAAGAAAATAAATATACATTAAAAGGATTTAAACCACATGTAGTGGCGGCTGCATGCATATACACACAGGCCAAAAAAATAAAACTCGAGAAAGAAATAACTTATCATTTGGGAATAACACATCAGACCTTAAGAAAAGTTATGAGAAAATTAGAAAAAAATAAGTTATCAAGTTCTCAGAATCAATAAACTTGAATTATATCACTTTTAAAAACATTTTTTTATTTGAGTCTATTTTTTTTCAATTATCCACCTATCAACAAATCTTTTTTTGTTTTGTATTACCACAATCCTTGATTCTTCTTGCTCGTCCATGTACTCGAATTCAGGTAAAAATTTAAGCAACTTTTCGCTCCAAGATTTTATTTCCTCTTGCTCAAGCATATGGGAGGCCGAAAGCCTTGCTATTGAACTCCCAACGTGCATGTAGGATTTGACTTCAACAAAGTTTGGATTTGCTTCCCTAACAAGACTAGCAAAATCTGAAATTTCTTTCTCAGAATCATTTATTCCTTTTATCAAGGTTATTCTTATCACACTCCTAGCTTTGGTATTATTAAGGAATTTTAAGCTTTGACTGAACCTTTCCCAAGCGTCCTTCAACAAAGGACAATTAATTTTCAAAAAAGTTTTTTTATTCCCGGCATTCATACTCAAGTAAATTTGAGTAGGCAAAACTTCTTCCCTCTCCAATCTTTCAAGCATTTTTGGCTCTTGACCGTTTGTAACCAAAAAAATTGATTTTGTTTGAGGCAAAGATTTGAGATATTTTATCATCTCAGGTAATTTCGGATACATTGTGGCCTCACCACTCAGGGAGATCGCAAAATGTGTCGGCTCGTAAGCCTCTTTTAGCTTATCCTTTTTTACCTTCTTATTGCTTCCAAAACCTGTCAAGAGCTTTTTCCTTTCCTTCATCAAAGCTTGAATTATCTGCTCGGGCTCATCTACTTTTTCTCTCTCCATCTCAAAAAGTCTATAGAATTCAGTTGGGCGCCAGCAATAAATGCAACGATTGTGGCAAAACACTCCGGCTGGGGAGAATTCCATACAGCGAAGGGTTTCTATACCATAGAATTTGTTTTTGTAACAATTGCCTTGATCACGTAAAGCCCTTTTTGTCCAGTTGCAAATATGCACTGTTGAATGGCCAAAAATACCATAATTAGCATTTATTAACTTCTTTCTTGTAGCTTGATCTATCGTCAACTTTTCCATATTTTATCTATTTTCTTATGATTTTATTTTTGAATAAATTCTTATCTCTCTCAAATTCAAATTTATAAAATTCGAAAAAGATTAATTGTTAATCTGCTCTGAAGTCACGAGTTCGCATCCTGTAGCTCATATTTTTTTTCAATATTTCACATATGTGATCAGATAATTTATCATATTGAAATGTTGAATTAAAAATTAGCTGATCTTATAGGAGTATTAATAATTGATGATTGTTAAATGATATTGATCTGATTCAGAAAATTGATAGAGATATGCATTATCCTTTAAAAAAGATATAGACAACTTCTTTAAAGAAATAGCTTACAACTATAAATTTATTTAAATAAATTTAACGTTGATTAAACATAGTTGATATAAAGGGCCCCTAGCTCAGCATGGTAGAGCAGCTGACAAGAGGTTGAAGCTCTTAACCAGTAGTGATGGACTCACTGGGACTGGTCGTGGGTTCAAATCCCACGGGGCCCACTTAATAGACTTGATTAACAATCACAAAGTTAAAGTGTTGATTTTCTATGTCATGGGTTTTAATCTATATATAAAAAAGATATAATATTTATATATGGGCAATTTTAAGAACAAGGCCAAAATAATTCCAATAAAATTTGATGGCGCTTTGTTAGAAATTCTTGACAGCTTAGTCGAAAGCGGACTTTATGCAACTAAAGCCGAAGCAGTAAGAGCAGGGCTAAGACTTTTGATAGAAAAACATGAAATTGAGGTGAAGAAGAAATGAAGACTTATATCACAAGGATTGTTTTGCAGGGGTTCAAAAGTTTCAACAAAAAAATAGCAATACCTTTTCTACCAGGCCTCATAATAATTTGTGGACCCAATGGTTCAGGTAAAAGCAACCTACTTGATGCAATCGCCTTTGCTCTTGGTAGTACTTCTGTAAAATCTCTAAGAGCTGGTAAACTTCACGAACTCATCTTTCATGGTGGCAACGGAAAGTCTCCAGCTGAAATTGCTTCTGTCACACTTTATTTTGACAATGGTGATAAAGTCTTTCCATTTGAAGATAAAGAAATCTCTGTAACAAGAAAGGTGAACAGAAAAGGGGTCTCAATCTATAAACTTAACGGTAAGAACACGACAAGAGAGAAAATCCTAGAAGTTTTGGCCGCAGCAAGAATTTATCCAGATGGGCACAATATAGTGCTTCAAGGTGATGTGACAAATGTGATAGAAATGAACCCAATAGAAAGAAGGTCAATAATTGATGAAATATCTGGTATAGCCGAATATAATGAAAAGAAGGAAAAAGCTATGAAAGATTTAGCAGAAGTTGATGCCAAGCTAAAAGAGGCCGAAATTGTGATAACTGAAAGATATGACATTTTCAAAAGACTGGAAGAGGAGAGGAATGCTGCTTTAAGGTATCAAGAGCTTCAAGCCCAGCTACAGTTATTAAAAGCTTCACTTGCTCACAGGAAAATTCAAGAGTTTGGTAAAATATTGGAAGAACTGGGAATTGAAATTGGAAAAAAGGAGAAAGAAAATGAGTTGCTTCAAAGGGAAATTGAAAGTATAGAGACAGAACTTGAGAAAAGAGAAAAGAGTATAAGGGAAGTGGCTGCTAAGCTCGTGCAAATAACAAAGAAAGTTGAGGTTGAGAGGGAAATCTCTTACTTGCGGACGAAAATATTGATAAATAAAGATAAAATTGAGTCAAACAGAAAAGAGATTGAAAGAATTGACTCTTTAATTCAAAGATTGAAAGAAATTGAAGCTAGAGGTGATCAGGTCTTACCAAAAGCCGTTAGGGCAATTCTTGATTTAAAGATGAAGGGAGTTTTTGGCACTGTCTCTAGCTTGATAAAAATTTCAGAAAAATATCAAAACTCTATAGAAGTTGCTGCTGGTCCTCACTTAAATGATTTGGTTGTTGATTCTGATGAAACAGCAAAAAATTGTATAGAATTCTTGAAAAGGGAGAAAATTGGTAGAGCTGCTTTCTTGCCTTTGAATAAAATCAAGCCGGCAGAATTTGGAGAAAAGGAATTGTTAAAAGAAAAGGGTGTTTTGGGAATTGCTAGCAATCTTATAGAGTTTGATAAGAGATTTTCTCCTGCTATTGAGTTTGTTTTTGGTAACACGCTTGTAGTTGATAATCTAGAATCAATGAGAAGAGTTGGGATTGGGAGAGCCAGGATGGTGAGCCTGGATGGAGATTTGGCTGAGAGGAGTGGAGCAATGATAGGGGGCTACTATTTCAGGGCAGCAAAAATTTTACCTACAGAAGCTGAGATAGAAGAATATCAAAAGATGAAAGAAAAATTGAAAGAAGAGATTCAGAATTTTGAAAAGGAGACTAGAGAGTGTGAAGAAAAGTTGAAAGAGCTCTCAAAATCTGAGGAAACCAAAGAGCTTATTGATTTGGAGAAGATAAAAATTGATACTGAGCAAGAGCTAGACTCATTGAGACAAAAAAGGAAGATAGCTTATGAACAAAGGCTAGCAGTCCAAACTGAACTGAACAAACTTTCTGTTCAAAAAGCAAGGATAGAGGCTGAGCTGGAAACTGTAAAAGTTGAAGCTCAACAGTATGGTGAAGTGAAACCAATAGAGAAGAGTATCAGAAGTTTGGAAATTTCAATAAGACAAGCTCAAAATGAGCTTGTAAGCTTAGGTGCTGTTAACTTCAAAGCTATAGAACAATATGAAAAGTTTAAGAGTGAGTTCGACGAATACAAACAAAAATATGAAAAAATATTGGCCGAAAAGAAGGCCGTACTTGAGATGATTGACCAAATAGAACAAAAGAGAAGGGAAGTGTTCTTCAAGACTTTGCAAGAAGTGAGCAATAAGTTTAATGAAATGTTTAACAGAATGACTGGTGGGAATGCAAGCGTAGAGCTTGAAGACCCAAATAATCTTGAAAGTGGATTGATAATTCAAGCAAACCCTGGTGGAAAGATGCTTTTGAATATAGACGCCATGTCTGGTGGAGAAAAAAGTTTGACAGCTTTGGCCTTCCTTTTTGCTGTCCAAGAGTACAGACCAGCCCCTTTTTATGTGTTGGACGAAGTTGACGCTGCTTTGGACAAGGAAAACAGTAAGAAAATTGCTGAATTGATTAAAATGCTTTCAAAAGAAGCTCAATTCATCGTCATCACACACAATGATACCACAATAACCTATGGAGATAGGGTTTATGGCTGTACGATGGATCAGGGAGAAACAAAGATCTTAGGAATTGAGTTGCCTAAAGGGACTTAGTTCCTCTAATAGTTTATTCAAACAAAAAATCAAATAATAATTATGACAGAAGAGGAAAACATTCTTCAACTCGTACTTGAAAAGGAAAATTGGGAAGAGATAATTTACCATATAGTCAGCATAGAAAAGCTAGACCCTTGGAATATAGATCTAATTAAGCTTACTGACAGTTTCTTGAATTATTTGAAAAAAATTGAAGGACTCGACTTTAGGATTCCTGCTCGTGTTGTTTTTGTTGCTGCTGTTTTGCTTAGACTTAAAGCAGACTACCTTTCAATTTTTGAGGAAGAAGAAACAATAGAGCAAATCGCACAACAACAACCAATCGATTTGGGAATAGATCCTAATCTTATTCAGCTCGGCGTTCCTTTAAGAAGAATACCTAAGAGGCAGATAACCTTGAATGAACTGATTTCGGCCTTGAGAAAAGCCATCGCTGTTAGGGAGAGAAGAATTGAAAGGAGGAGAAAATGGAAAGAGAGACTTGAATTCCAAATAACAGAAGATGATATAACAAAAAAAATAGAAGAAATGGAAAAAGAAATAGACGAGCTTATGAAAAAGATGAGCAGTCATAGAATCGGGTTTAGTCAGATAGTAAAGAGATGGGAAAGAAAGAAAATTGTTGATAAATTTGTGCCTTTGTTGCATTTGGAGAATGATGGAAAAGTTGAAACTGAGCAAGAAGATTATTTCAAAGAGATTTGGATTAAAAAAAGGGGGCTAAAATCTGAATAATTTTTAATCACTTTTTATCTTATAAAATTAAATGTTTCAACTTTACATTTATTGCCCATTTTTTCAACTACAGGTTAAAATTAAATTTTTAGGATTATTGAAAAATATTAGTCTGGAGTGTTGGGATGAGTATCAAAATCATTTGTGCAATAATATTTGTATTTTTAATTATCTCTAGCACGGCTATTGCCCAAAAAATTGACCCAGAACTAATAAAAATACTTAGCTCGAAATCGTCTGAGGATATTATAGATGTAATCATAATAACAAACAAACCATTGTCTTCTGCAGATATGCAAAAATTATCTGAAATAAATGCTTCGATTGTCAAAAACTTTACTGTTGCTTCTTGGTATGAAATAAAAATTTCTGCTCAAAATGTGGGCAAACTTCAAGACTTAGATTTTATAAAAGAAATTAAACCTATTAAAGAATACGAACCGCTAACTAACGAGTCTAATTACAAAGAATTTGTGTTGCCACAAAATTTTTTGTATATGGTTTTAATACTGGCAGCAATAATTATACTAGTGGTTTGGGCCCTAAATAAAAAAATCAAGTGGTTCGGCCTTTTCATAACTGTAAGTTTCTTCTTAACAATACCACTCTCCTTAGCCGAAAATAAAGAGACTAGTGCCCAACAGAGTTTTATCATCAATAATCTGAATTTTGATGCGGAAAAAATATCTTTAATCAAAAAAAAATTCCAAGAAATTTCACCTCTTTCTAAAAAAATTGAAAAAATAGATCCTCAAATATATTCCCAGCCTAATGAAAAAATTAGAGTAATAATAGAAATCGATAGAGATGATGATTATTCTACTATAAGAAATCTACAAGTTAGTGATGTGCAAGAATTTGGATTTAGCCGATTTCGATCTGCAATAATTTCCAAGTCAGAAATCCCGAAGCTAGAAAAAATAAAATCTATTAAAAATGTGTGGATCGAAAAAGAATATAGACCACTTTTAGATAAATCGGTCCCTTTGATAAATGCCAATATATTTTGGGCTAATGGGTATGATGGAAGTGGTATTAAAGTTTGTATTTTAGACACTGGAATTAACAAAACCCACCCCGCTTTATCATCAAGAGTTGTTTTAGAGAAAGATTTCACAAATGATAATGATCCAAGAGATTATAATGGACATGGCACACATATTGCTGGGATTATAGCTAGCACGGACCTAAAATATAGAGGTGTAGCACCTGGCGTATCAATCTTAAATGCAAAGGTATTGCCAGGCACCACCTCTACTGTAATTTCTGGAATAGATTGGTGCATAGCTAACGGAGCTAATATTTTTTCAATGTCTTTGGGTGCAGGTTATGAAACAAATGACGGAAGTGATGCCTTATCTGCCTATAGCGATGCTGTTGTAGACATGGGGAAAATAGTAATTGTAGCGGCTGGTAATAGTGGTCCAGATGGTAATACAAATTGTCGAACCTCGCTTGATTCTACAGGCTCATCTTATTCGATATGTTCACCCGGCCTAGCGCACAAAGTTATAACTGTCGGGTCTACTCAAACAAACAAATACTGGTGGTTAGGACATACGAATGATGGATTAAGCAGTTTTAGTAGCCGTGGCCCTACTAGGGATGGTAGGATCAAGCCAGATTTGATGGCCCCTGGTCAAATAATAACATCTACAAATGCTGGTTATTTAAGTGATCTAAACTGGACAGATATTCAGGGAACAAGCGCTTCAGCACCACATGTTGCTGGGCTATCTGCGCTAATTTTACAGGCCAGACCTTCAATAACACCTGAAGAATTAAAAGCATTGTTAATGAATTCTGCAAATGATTTAGGTGCTACTGGCAAGGATAACAGTTATGGTGCCGGTAGAATAAATGCAGAGAGAGCTTTTGGCGAAATTTCAAATACTATAAAAGACACTATAGGTTCATCATACAAGGTGCACAATATTTTTGTTCCGTCTGGAAGTGTAGAAATTAGGGCCACGCTTTACTGGCCTGAAAATTACAGTTTACACAATGATATTGATTTGTATCTTTTAGATCCTGCAGGTAATGTTAGAGCGTATTCTACATCAGCCCCAAATACAGATGAGATGATAAAACTCACTAGTCCTTCACCATCAGGCAACTGGAAACTATTGGTAGATCCTTATGATGTATCTGGAAACCAAGTCTACGCACTAGCTTCTAACTTCAAAATATCAGACCAAAGAAATATTATAGTTAATAACATCTCACAAATAGTGTATCATAAAATTAATGTTACTACTTCTTCTAAACCTTTGATTGTTAACTTTGATTGGAACTCACCTACAGTCAATTTGGATATTTATCTTTACAACACTACAGGACATCTAACTAATTATTCCAATGCTGTTGACAAAAATTATGAAGAAGTTTCTATCAACAATCCGAATATCGGAATTTGGCTTGTGAGATTAGTTCCATATAATTTAGGGGGTAATTCACAAGTTCAATATACTTTAACTTCTTCATTTCCCATTTCAGAACAAACACTGGATACAACACCGCCAATAGTTACATTACTAGAACCTTTGAATATAAGTTATAACAAACAAAACATAAGCTTGAAATTCAATGTAATAGAAAACATTGACAAATTTGTCGTTTGTAGTGGGGTTATTGATGATAACTCAACATCATACTGGACAGTAGAGAACGATTCTGTATTTATTTCTTATTTTTCCGTGGCAGAGGGTGCCCATAAAATCTATGTAAACTGTTCTGATGGTTCAAACAACATAGGGAGCTCATCAACTGTTTACTTTTCTATAGACTTAACACCACCAATTATAACATTCATTCCACCTTCGGACCAACACGATAGTATTGTTAATAGAAGCTACATACTAATAAATGTCAGTGTAATTGATGCATGTGATATAGACTCATGCTTTTTGGAATGGAATGGAATAAATATCTCAATGACTAAGATAGGGAGTGGAAATTCTGTCAATTGTTTTATTAATAAAAGCGATGTAGATGGAACATATAATTACAGAGTTTATGCAAACGATTCATTAAACAATTTTGGCAACTCTTCTCAAAGAAATATAACATTCGACACAATATATCCATTGATAATAAGTTATTCACCATCAGATAACTCATATATTTTGGGTACAGACAGTCAGACATTTGTCGTGAATTATACTGAAAGTAATCTTGACTATATACAACTATACTGGAACGAGACATGGCCATATAATATAAGTAATCAGCCGATAAACTTGACTGGTTGTAGCTCAGGCGTTTATAAAACTTGTTCCCATAATCTCAATCTATCAAAATACTCTGAAAATGATAGAATAGTTTTTTATTTTGGTGTGTTTGATAAGACTGGCAAATCAAGCTATATGATGAATCCTCAAAATCAGCCTTATAACACGATCATTCACAGGACACCTCCTTATTATTTATCAATAACACAATATCCTTCTGATAATCCGATCTATGGACAAAATGTCCAACTTAACTCTACCTGGACAGATATAGCTGGTGTCTCTAAAGTTTTCCTTGAATCCAATCATACTGGAACGTATGAAAATTACACGGCTCTAAACCAAAATTCAAGCTATTCTTATGTAATATCTTCTTCCTACTTGAATGGTGGTAAAGTTGTATTTTGGAGATTTATAGCAAGCGACAACTTAAATAATTGGAATGTTTCGATGCCTTATCAAAATTTTACGATTCAAAAATCTGCTAGCTCAATCAAAATTTTAATAAATGGGAGTGAAGATGACGAAATTTGTGAGAAGGGTCAACTAGTAAATATAACCGCAACTGTAAATGTAAGTGGTAAGCCTATAATTATTGAAACTAACTTTACTGGTTCAAAAATACCAACAGCTTATGGTGTTACTACTGCAACAAATATGACAAATACTGGCAATTTAATTTTGGGTGCTTATAACATTACAGCCTATTTCCCAGGAGATGAAAATTATACCTATTCAACTCAAACACGTTATTTAACAGTTCGTGACACAACCCCACCAACAATAGTTAATTCTGAGATAACTCCAAGTATAGTTAAACCGAATTCTAATATCACATTCACAGCCACTATATTGGATAATGATGTAGTCAAATACGCCTATATAGTTTACTACAATTCATCTTGGTACCCAATTCAGCAACAAAATCTTACAAACATAGAAAATTATTGGTTATCGACCTTCAACTTAACTGAAATTCCTAATGGAATTTATTATTTCAATGTTACAGCCGTAGACAATTCTGGCAACAACAAAACTGTTTGGGCAAATAACATCACGGTTAATCAGACATTTGGAACAATAAATACATTTGTTAATTCTTCTGTATTTACATTAAACAATCGGGCAATAGTTGATGCTATACAAACAACGAATGTAACACTTGAAATAAAAACCAATCAATCTGTATCAAACGCCACCATAATAATGGCAGCGTACACAGAGAACCCTGGAACTGTTAATATTGGTATACCGGCTTTAAACAAATATTTTGAAATAACAACTAGTCATAATCTAAACATTTCTTTATCTTGGGCAATTATCAAAGTTTATTATAATGATTCTGATGTCCCACAAGCTTACAGTAAACGCAATTTAAGAATTTACTATCAAAATCCAGATGGAAGCTGGAATGTATATGATGGCCCCCTAAGAGGTGGGTCAAATACAACAGCAAATTATGTTTGGGCCAATACCACTCATTTTAGCATTTATGGGCTCTACATAATGCCGACTTGTGATGATGGTATACAAAATCAAGGTGAAAGTGGAATAGATTGTGGTGGACCGTGTCTACCATGCCCATCTCCTCAACCATCTGGAGGGGCTGGCGGTGGAGGTGTGCTAAAAAGGGTAGAAACAGGATTTAGATCAAATTCTGTAAATGGTTTAGAAATTAGTGCTGGTAGTTCGCAAATCTTAAATATTAATTTCAGCAATGGAGATATTAATTTCTACAACATTTCTTTTGATACAAAAGGTCTGCCAAAAAATTGGATAAAACTGAATATTTATAACTTCAGTGTATTGGGTGTTGGAGATGTTATTAGCCTAAATATTACAATAAGTGTCCCCCCAGATTCTTTGACGGCAGATTATGTGTTGACTGTAAAGGCTTCGCTAGTTGACGAAAATAACAAATTCAGAGATTATAATTACTCTATCCCTGTGAAAGTTAAAGGAATCCAACCCGCCCAAATAACTCAAAAGTCTAAAGAAAATATAACAAAAGAAAATGTGACAATGCCTATACCCACACAAAAAGAGACTCCAAACATTCCATCTGGTTATACAGTTCTTATTTTAACCATATCCAATCCTGCCACAATGTCTATAATCATAATTGTAGGCATCTTCTTTTTCATATTTTGGAAGAAATTGTTCGCTTCGGGGAAAAAGAATAAAAAGATTTTTCAAATCATAGACTCAAAACAAGAATAATTGCTCCAACAATCCAACAATAGTAGGAAAACTTATAGAAGCTTCCCTCTAAAACAGTATTTGTTATCAGCTTTAGAGCAAGATAACCAACAAGAGCTGATATTAAAACCCCTGTTAGAACAATTCCAATTGGCTCTTGAGAAAAACTAATTTCACCAAATTTCAACAAGTTTGCCCCCATAACTGCAATAATGGAAAGCAAGAAAGAAAACTTATAGGCTTCTTTTTTTTCAAGCTTCCTCATCAACCCAATAGAAATTGTTATACCACTCCTTGAAATCCCTGGAACCAATGATAAAACTTGAGCTAGGCCTATTACAATGGCGTCAAATTTCCCGAGCTTTCTACTAGGTTTAAAAAATTTTGTAAAATATAAAATTATCCCGTTTAAAATTAAGGCTAGACCAACTACAAACAGGTTTGAAAAAAAAGATTCAAAGAAGCTTTTAAAAATAAAACCAAATATAGCTATGGGTACGGTTCCAATAACAATACAAATAATTAATTGCCTATCTTTTTTATCAAATTTTAAAAGTCTAACTATATCCTTTCTTAAGAAGTAGACCAGAGCAAGCATAGTACCAAAATGAAGCATAACATCAAAAGAAACGGAAGCTTTAATATTTAAAAGTTGCTGTAAGATAACTAAATGGCCTGAGCTTGAGATTGGAAGCCATTCTGTCAAGCCTTGGATTACTGCTAAAATCAAAGCTTCGAACAAATTCATCATAATTATTTATTTTATTTACAAGTTTTTTAGTGTCTGTAAGTATTTCTCTATATCCAAAATTCCTGGAAAGAAAATTTTGTTCTTCTTATCGATTAAGAACTTACAATCACCATAAGCTGGTATAAACCTTGAAACTCCAAAAATTTTCATGAATTCTTCCAGAATTTCAACAGGCCTCATTCTAGCAATATCAAAACCGTTTATTAACTGTGGGTGAATTCTGTAAGCATTTGAAAATCTTACAGACTGGTCATCCATATCAAAAATTATCAAAATGTAGAATTCGCCAAAATTTTTTATCGAGATACACCTATTTAACACAAAGTCAGTAGCATCTGGTTTGTTGAAAGTCTCTAAGATAAGTTCTTTTGGTGTCCCAAGGAGCTTGTGAAACCTCTCTATGAGCTCACTGAAGACAAACCGCATTAAATTCTTTTAGTCATGAAAAAACTTAAATCTTGAGCAACTCTCCCATATTGAATGGAATTATTTTCTCTATTTCTTTCAAGTCAATTGCTTCTGTGGTTTTAGAAATCTCGGGACAAACCTTCAAAAGCAGTTCCCTTTTTATATCTTTAGCTAGAGCTCTGGCATTGAAATCACCTGGAATCAAAGTCACCATATAGGGAGTATGGGCCTTGACTGCAGTTGGTGGGCCATATATAAGCTTGGCATTAAAAACTTCTTCTTGCTTTATTCCAATAGAAAGTCTGGGCTCAATTTTTTTCAAATATTTCTTCTCTCCCACAATATCGAAAACTCCTCTAACTGAATTATCTCGTTTTTTAACTTGTTCTGGTCTGACATAAAATACATCGATTTTCTCTTTTTCTAGCTTTTTTTCCCAAGCCTCTGAGTAGCAAGCTAGAAAAACGGCAGCCTCATAAATTGTTTCTGCAGGTAAAACTTGATTAGCATCATTTCTTATCACTGCAAATCGAGAAACTAAATCTGAATGTAAAACCAAATCCTGATCTCGAGTAAACCTCTTCAAAATAGTTTCATCATTTCTTGGATTTTTCCCAACTAAAACTAAGATATTGTTGCTGGAAAAAAACCAATAATAGCGCTCATACCACTTTTTACCCATGATAATAAGTTAGGCTAAACATAATTAATTTTTAAACCAGATGATGAATAATTCCAATTTCTCCTATTTAATTAGATCTAAAACCTTTGAAGTAACCGTACCCTGCTATCAATCTTTCTACATATGGTTTAATTGAGAATATATGCCTAGATGATTTTTCAAAACACTCAATGCTTCTTTTCTTGCATATGTAAACAAAAATAAATTTGATAAAAGAATGGAGTCAATACCCAAAGACATTTGTCAACTCTTTCAACATGATTTCTAATTTCTAAAGAAAAAAATTTAATTTTTTTTCTCAGCTTCATTCAAAATTCTTTTTATTTCTTCGCTGCTTTTGCCAAAATATTTTTCAAAGTCTGGAGTGGTTGAAAGGAGCTTTGTCCTTCCAAATTTTTCGCTCCTTATCAAACCTTTTTCTTCTAAGCCGGTAATATAGCCGTAGGCTTTATTTCCCTGAACTTTTACTATTACTGATTGTTTTATAGGTTGCTTAGCTGCAACTATGGCCAGCGTACGCATCATTCCATTACTTAAGTCGGCAAAAGGCGCGAGCTTAGCAATTTTTTCCCTGTACTCCTGCTTTACTCTAAACTCAAACCCCTCTGGTGTCTCGACTAATTCTATCCCATGTGTCTCCTGTTGCAATTCAGTCTGAATTTTTATCAAAAGCTTCTTTATTTCTTCTGAGTTTATTTCAAGAATTTTTGAGAGCCTTTCTATGCTCAAAGGCTTATCAGAAACAAAAAGGGCAGCTTCTAGTAAGGCTTTTGTGTCCATAATAATAAATTTAACATTTCAAAATTTTATAGATGGAAGGTTTAGATTTAAAGAAAAGAAAAATTTGGAGCAAAAATAAAAACACTAAGCAAATGATGTAAAAATTTCTTTTTAAAAACCAAATTTTTAAAGGGAAAATGTTAGTAACAAAGTTTGATGGAAGAAAACAGCCTTTTGATAAGAACAAGATAATCAATACTTGCCTGAGACTGAACGCAACACCAAGACAAGCTCAGACCATAGCTAATAAAATTGAAAAAGAGGCATATGATGGCATACCAACGAGTAAAATTCTCAAGCTAATTTTTCTTTATTTGAAAGAAATCAAGCCTGAAATTAGACATAGGATAGATTTGAGGGAAGCTATAGGCAAGCTCAGACCAAAACCAGATTTTGAGCTCATTGTTGCTTTGATTTTAAAAGAATATGGATACTCTGTTCAAACAAATCAAATTGTTGCTGGCGCTTGTGTGTCTCATGAAATAGATGCGATTGCTATCAAAGGCAAAGAAACAGTTTTTGTTGAAGTTAAGCATCACTCCCAGCCGCACACTTACACAGGAGTTGATGTAATGCTCGAAACTCAGGCAAGGTTTGAAGATCTGAAAAAAGGCTTTGAACTTGGTAGACATAGCTTCAATTTTTCTAAGGCTTTAGTAGTTTGTAACACTAAATTTTCAGATCATGCTATACAATATGCCGAATGTAAAAGGATAAGTTACATAGGATGGAAGGCTCCTCCTGAAGCTGGGCTTGAAAAGATGATAGAAGAGAAGAAACTTTATCCCATAACTCTGCTCAAAGGCCTAGACTTTGAAATCGAACAAAAGCTTGGTAATGTAGGTATAATCACGATAAAACAATTATTGGAACAAGATATTGATGAGTTGCAAAATAAGGCCAAAATTCCTAAAAAAAAGCTTAAACTGATAATAAGAAATGCAAGAGAATTAATTTGAAATTTTTAAGAATAGAAAAATATTATCTTTTCTTCTTGATTTTCTTTCTCGTCAACAGGTAAATTATCTCCAAGACCCCCAAAGTGTTGATCAAAAACAAGATTATGAACCAAATCTTTTCTTTTCTAGTTCCGGCTGTCCATAAAGCAAAAGCTTTCCAGAACAGACTCCATACTATAAGAGGAAAGAAGATGTGGGGGAGCAAAATTAAATATAGCAACTCTTTTATCTTTACCACCAGTTCTTGTAATTATTTTATTTTGAAGTTATTTAAGCCTTAATTAAAAGCTTTTTAATTGAACTGTGTTTAAAAAATTGCCTGCATTTATTCAAAAGAAAGAACAATTCCACTTCAAAGTTTAGGTTTTGATTCAACTTCAACTATTTCTTCAGGCTTCTTCCTCACTTTTTTAATCTCAGCATGTTTTACAATCTGCCAGACATTCCAAAAGATTATCATCACTAAGATTATAGCTATTACTGTCACAACAGGATTTGTTTTAACAAATTCTGCCAAACTTGCGAGAGCGGTAGGCACCTCTACTTTTTCCACAATTTCCTCTTTGGCTGGAATTATGAATGGTCCGGTTTTAGTCAATTTCAAAATTTCTTTCTTGTATGGATATTCTATCAAAATTGAAATGTTGCCAGTTTTATCGGTTGGAGTTAAAGTGAAAACTACAGAATGAGAACTACTTGCATTAACCACGATATCACGAACTTTGGGCTCAACTTTCCAGTCTTCTGGAGTAATCACTTTCAAAGAAACCGGCCAATCGCCTAAACCTTCATTCTTGACATCAAAGCTTATGTTGAAAGGCTTAAACTCAAAAACTTCTTCTGGAACAACTATGTTAGAAACTGAGAGTTTGGGCTGCATCGAAACTGTCAGAATAAATAAAGTTGAATTCTCTACCCTCCTCCAGCTTCCCCATTCCTTTCCCGTAACATTAATTAGAAAGGCTCCGATTTTTCCTTCAGGAACTTTTATCTCGATTAAGAATTTCTCGGGTACACGATAAACTCCTTGTTGCGGATTCCATTCCCTAAGAATTCTTAATTCTTTGAACATGTGTGGGACAACTTTAACTTCAAAATTTTCTGGCAAACCAGAGACAGAAATATTAAAATTATGCAGCCAATATCTACCAATATTTAAAACACTCCCATTAATTATCACAGTTTCCCCAGGTGAAGCCTCAACTTCTTCTGGCAAGCTAATTATAAAACCTATTAAAGGCCTAGGTGCTTGAGCGAACTGGATAAAGCCCGTGAAAACTATTGCCACAAATATTAAAGCCGAAATCAAAAACAACTTCCAATTCATTTCCATACCAATTAGTAATAAAACCTTAAAATATTTAAGAGCATATGGATAAGATGTATCAGTTTTTTATCTATTTTATAGCAAAAAGTTAAAGAATATTTAAATAACTATCCTTTAGAAAACCATTTCGAGCCTTGGAATTGTTGGTGGCACATCTTCAATTGACTTCAAGCTTTCAACAAGCTTTTTTCCTTTTAGAGTTACAAGATAAATCTTGCCACGCTTTGCTACGTATCGATGTTTGAGTAAAACCTCTAAATGTTTGTAAATCTCACTACTGCCAATTTTGACCTCATTCTTCTTGAAACCTCTTTCTATTTGTGTGTAGCTCATTGGTTGATTGTTTAGTAAGAAAAGTAGCAAAGTTCTCTTAGCAGAAGATAAAACTTCGCTGATTTCAAATATATTTAAGTTATTCATAGTGATTACTTAAGAGTAATTAAAAGATTTAAATCTTACTATTTTTGTTTTTTCATAAATTCCTGTGACTTTTTAATAAAAATTCTTATTTTTAAAAGTTTTAAAAATCTTTGATCTTGACTAAATTAATAAAATCCGTCAAAAACTTTATACTTCTATGTAATTTTGAACTTATCTCATTGAGGGAAACTTTAAATAATTTTATTTTCATTTTAAAAATTTATGAGTGAATTGGATAGAAGCGATGAATTTATGGAAACAAGAAAAAAGTTTATTCAAAAAATAATTGAGGTTAGTGTTTGCAAAGAATTTGGATGTTATGATGGATATTGTGAAGAATGGGAGCTTGAAAAAATTTGTCTTAACGAGGATCGCCTAGTTTTAGAATACAAACTTGTAAAAGTTGATAAATATAAACATTTATAAAAATTTAATTACCATACTCTTTGTTATTATCATTTTTCTTGATTTTCTTGTTTTCTCTTTCTATTAGAAGGGATGCAACCTTTTTTTCAAGCTTATCTATATCATCTTCTATAACTTTAATTCTATCGAGCAAACGCGCAAACATTTCAGCTAATAAAGCATAGTTTTTTTCAAGCTCTATTAAACTTATGCTCTTTGGTACAGCGTTTCCGGTTATTATTTCTTTAACAATTTTGTTCTCTTCTTTCATTTTACCTATGAAATATTTGGACAAAGATATTATAAATTGATTATCTTTTATGAGTGTAGAGTTATTTTGACGAAAATGATAAAAAAAATATTTAACTAAAAATTAAAAACTAATCATGAAGGATTGTGTCCTTAGTGCTGTGCAAGAAATGATCAAAAAAATGAAAGAAGAAATATCAAAAAATCAACAAATTCCCTATCCCGAACAAATTGTTGTAGCAAAAATCTATGATGTTGTTTCAAGAGTTTTATGTGAAGCTTGTAAAAGAGAATATGGTAAAAAAGATGACTGTAAACCAGAAAGCATGAATAAGAAAGATGAATTGACTATGGATGCCTTCATCCTATTGAAGCAATTGAAAGATGATGGGTTTATATGTGAAGAATATTATGAAAAGCTATTCGAAGGATTAATAAAAATTAAGCCAGAAATTGAAAAAAAAGCAAGAGAAGATAAAATAAGGGGATTAATCTAGACCTTCTTTCAAATCTAAATTTTCATTTTTTACATCTGGTCAATGAGAAATTTCGAGGAATAGAAGAATTATTCTTACATACCGGTGTCGATTTTAATTCTTTCCATTCATTCTCAATGTTGAGGGACAAGAGACCTTAAAAACCGGTGTCGATCTATCAGAAACCTCTTAGGGGTTTGTCTCGTCCTTTCTCATTGACCAGATTTGTGAAAAACAAGAGCAATTTTTTGGTCATCCTTTAGAAGCAAAAAGAAGGAATCATCCCAAACTAACCCTTTGTGGTATAAAAACTAATAGAAAGATTTACAAGATTACAATGCAACCACAAGGGTAGAGATTGCATGTCCTTCTTATATTTTATTGGTAAAACTAACTTAAATATTTTTCTGTTATTCTTTTCCAATATCAAAAACAGAGGGAAGATGAATGAAATAAACTTTTCCTCTTTCCAGAATTATCAGAGGTTTCTTCTGCATTAAAGCATCAAGATTGATTTCGTAAATCCCTTCTTTCGGTATTTTTACAGTCTCGATACCGAATTTAATCTTCTTTTCCTCCTTCTTTTTAGTTCTTTTCTCAACTTTTTCTTTATTCTCTTCTATCTTCTTAGCTATCTCTTTTTCAAGAGTCGTGTCTTTGGCTTCAAGCTCTTTTTCTATCTCTTTTACTTGAACTACATCTTGTTGATTTCTTAAATAGATAAAAAATATCGAGCCACAGTTCGTACATCCTCTAAGTATAGAAGAATCATCATCTTCATAAGTTGTGCCGCATCGCACACACTTGTGCATTATTTAACCTCTGTTAAAATTGAAAAAGAGTTTGGATTCTTCTTCACTTTTCTTATATACTTTGCAGGTCCTATCAAAGTAAGACCCGTCTTCAGACTTGTTGAAACTTTTCCTCCACTCAAGCTAGCAAAAAAAATCTTTATCTTGTCTTTTTGTTCAGAAAATTTCTCCATAATTTTTACTAATCCGCTAGTAGGTTTTTTTAAACTCGCAACTTCTATACCAGGAAAACCATCGTCAACTCTCCGCATCGTCTCTTTTATCAATTCCATTTCTTCTTCAGGACTCATCACACCATCTGTCACAAGAATTGTTCCATCTTTAACTTTGTTTAGAATAAAGTTTATCCTCTTTTCTTTTGGTTTCCCCTCCAAAATTGCAGAAGAAACGAAATCGAACTTTAGCTTCATCATCCTCCCCCCACATATTTTGCTATAGCTTTATAAAGAGACTCCATGTTTCTGCCCTTAAGAGCAGAAATTTCAACAACAGGATAAGTAGGAAAGGCTTCCCTTATCAGCTTCGGGTTCGCCCCTTTCTTGTCAATCTTGTTTGCAACTATTATCACCGGAATTTTTCTAGCCTCTAAATTTCCAAGTAAAGTAATATTGACTTGCGTCAAAGGATCGCGTGTTGCGTCCATAACAGCCAATACGGCATCCACATTGCTTAACCACTTTATTGCCTCTATCACACCGTCTGTGGCCTCTCTTGCTCTCTCCCTTGCCTTTTTCTTTGAAAGCCCGTATTTCAGGAAGCTTCGATAATCGACTTTTGTTGATAGACCTGGCATATCTAAGATGCTTAGTAAAATCTTCTTCCTATTAACCTTTATCTCAATCTTCTCTTTTTTCTGTACGGCTCTAGTTTCATGTGGTATACCCGTAACTTTACCGATTTCCTCACCAGCCCAGTCTAAAGAAATTCTATTGGCCAATGTTGTTTTACCTACTCCAGTTTCACCATAAAGCCCTATCTTAAGATTTTTTCTCACTCCTAAAATTCTATAGATCCAATTCAAAAATCCAATAAACTTCATTCTCTCTTTTTATAATTTGTCTTATGGGATTTAAATAAAAATTTCTGGCTAAGGTATGGTAAAATTTTTTACTATACTAACTATCCTTCCATTCATTATTTCTACTCTTGCCACAACTCTCCACTTCTCATTTTGTTTACCAAGGGGATCAATAAGTTTACCTGTCTGGGGAATTTTTGAATTTATAACAAACAAAAAAACTATAAATAAGAAAGAAAGAAAGAAAATCAAAAGGAAAGTCTTCATAACACCACTAGTATTTTGCAATGACATCATAGCTTCCATTGTAAGCTAAAATGCAAAAAGTTCCGTTTGGTAAGATTTGAGTTAAAGCCTTGAAAGCAAAGCCATAAGTTGAATTGTAATAAACGCTTGTCTTACAGGTAGAATAGGTTATGTTTTCTGGGATTTGAAGGTAAATACTACTTGATTTAAATTGGCTTGGCTCAGTTCCAAGTGGCACAAGCCAGATTTCACTAGCAGGCCATGTGTAATTACCGAGCTTAAAATTTATTGTTCCTGTAAGCATGCCAAAATTTACCAAAATTTCTTGAGATTCAAGTTGCGATATTTCGCCTTCTCTTATGTTTACGCTTATAGCTTGGGCTGAACAAGCGAGCAGAGCTACTGCAATTATTCCTACCAAAAATTTTTCCATTTTCATGGAAAGCTTTTGAAATGAAGCTCAGTATAAAGATTTTTAACTCCTTGAGGTGTAGCTAACTTTCAATCAAATAAATTATGTTTACGAAAAAATTAACTTCATATGGAATTAGATAAGAAAAGTCTCACAAAAAGGTTGTATGAGATCAAATATTTTGTTGATAGAGCTCTTTATACTACAAAAGAAACTCTTAAAGATAAGAGGGTCCAAAAGTGGGCAGTTTGTGGTATTGTCACTTATGGCTTACCAGCTTTTTACAGAGCCATTACAAGAAATCCAGACTTGCCTTATATACCACTTATATTAAGCCCGAATGAATACATACCTGTTAACCTGCCAGAGAAATTAATAGTTAACCCAATTGCTCCTGGAGGTGTAGGTGCTGTAATTGGTGAAACTTTTATCAAAAAATTTAAGACAACTGAAAAATTTGAAAAGTATGTGAGCAGAGTTATGGGGTCTGTAGTTACAACAACTGTTTGGACTTCCATACAATATTGTGGGTATGTTTTGTGTGATATGCTAAAAATTCAATGGCCATCTGGAGGAAATCCGTTCGAACCACCCAATGTCTACCCATTCAATTTATTGATAGCACTCACGCTTGCACCACTAATACCTTATGTAGTAGATTTTTTAAAACTAAAAATGAAAGGAAATGATGAAATATAATAAATTGTTGCTTTCATTAATCATCATTACCACCATTTCATTAACACTCTCCTTTTTTGCATGTATTCTTAGCTACGGTGCTTACATAGAAGTAAAGAGTATATCATCTTACATCCAACTTCCAATCCCAGAATATACACCATCTACAGCCGTATTTTCAACTCCTTTTACAGGTGCATTTGTTCTTGTAGCCTCTTCCATATCTTTACTTTTGATTTTCTCAATTTTGATTATCCTTCTTATTTTTGTTTTTAGAAAGTAGTTTTAACTTCCTCCTTTCTGAATCTCAAATCTCTATTCATGAAAATTTCGGGTAAGACTAAAAAGGCCAAAGAGCTCATTGCAAGAACTAAAAACATTTCCTTCATCCCAATTGGGGATGTTTCAAAAACTTGTTGGAAGAACGGAATATAAACTACCATCAACTGTAAGAAGAAAGAAATCAAAACAGCTACCAAAAGCTTTTTGTTGTCTAAAAAGCCTTTCTTGAAAACTGATTTGTTTTCTGAGCGGCAATTGAAAACGAAGAAAAGCTCGAAGAAAACCGCTGTGCAGAAAACCATACTCCTTATTTCTTTTGGGCTGTAGCCTGAATTAAAGCTCCAGATGAAAATCGTGAAAGTTGAGATGAAATTTACTAAGCTTGCTGTTAATATGAAGAGGAGCATGCCATGTAAAATCCCTTGTTTTGGATTTCTTGGCTTCTTTTTCATCAAACCTTCTTCGTAAGGATCTGTAGCCAAAGTCAGAGCTGGTAAACCATCTGTGACAAGGTTGATCCAGAGAATTTGCAAAGGCAATAAAGGCAAAGGTAAATTTGGTATTAATGTTGATAAAAGAGTTGCAGCCGTTATTAAAGCTATTTCATCAAAATTGATACAAAGCAAAAACCTAACAAACTTCCTTATGTTATCGTAAATTCCTCTTCCTTCTTCCACAGCATTAACTATTGTAGCAAAATTGTCGTCAAGCAAAATCATGTCGCTTGCTTCTTTTGCAACATCTGTTCCTTTAATCCCCATCGCAACTCCGATATCTGATTTTTTCAAAGCAGGAGCATCGTTTATTCCATCGCCAGTAACAGCAACTACATGACCTTTCTTCTTCAGAACTTTAACTATTCTTGATTTGTGTTGAGGTGAAACTCTTGCGTATATTGAAATTTTTTCGATTTTTTCTTCAAGCTCTCCATCGCTCATTTTATCCAGTTCTTCTCCAGTTAAAACTTCTTGGTCTTCTGTCAATCCTATTTCTCTTGCTATTGCCAAAGCTGTGAGTTTGTGGTCGCCAGTTACCATAACAACCTTTATCCCAGCTTCTTTGCAAGTTTCTATTGCCTTTTTAACTTCTGGTCTAGGAGGATCTATCATCCCAACAAATCCGAGAAAAGTTAAATTTTTTTCTAAATTGCTCTCTTCAACTTTCTTAATTTTCTTGTAAGCTAAAGCTAGAACTCTAAAGCCTTGTTTTGCCATTTCTTCCATTTCCAAGTTTATTTTTGCTTTTTTTTCTTCACTCAAATTTTCTTTTTTGCCGTCTCTAAGCAAAAAAGAAGAAATTTTAAGCACTTTTTCAGGAGCACCTTTCGTGAAAACTACAAACTCTTCCCCTTCTTTGTAAACTGTTGTCATAAGCTTCCTTTCAGAAGAAAATGGAATTTCAAACACAGGCTCTTCTTTCCTAGCAAGACCAGCTTTTGAAGCCAAAACAACCAAAGAGCCCTCAGTTGGGTCTCCAACGACATGCCACTTCCATTCTTTCAATTCAAGAGTTGTGTGATTGCAATAAACTCCTGCTTTGATCAAGAGCATGAGATCTTTGTTTTTCGAAACATCTATTTTATTTCCTCCTAACAAAAATTCTCCTTTTGGCTCAAAGCCTGTGCCGGAAACTTCGTAAACTTTGCTCGAACACCAAATTTTTCTAACACACATTTCATTGGCTGTCATAGTCCCTGTTTTATCAGCGCAAATCACAGTCGTGCATCCTAAAGTTTCAACTGCAGAAAGCTTTCTAACCAAAGAATTTCTTTTGGCCATCTTGTTAACTCCTAAAGCTAAAGCTATTGTAACAACTGCTGGCAAGCCTTCGGGAACTGCTGAAACTGCTAAAGCCACTGCCGTGAAGAAGTCATCAACGATATTCAAATCTTCCAGATAACCTAAAATGAAAACGAACAAACAAATTAAAAGAACTAAAAAACCAAGCCATTTTCCAAATTTGTCAAGTTTTTTCTGCAAAGGAGTTTCTTCTTCCTCTTCTTCAATCTCTTTTGCTATTTTCCCCAGTTCTGTGTTCATGCCTGTTTGAACAACCACTGCTTTTCCCATTCCTCTAGCAACATAAGTCCCCATAAAGACCATGTTGCTCCTTTCGGCTATCGACAAATCTTGAATTGGTTTGGTTTGCTTTTCAACTGGAGTTGATTCTCCAGTTAAAGTTGATTCGTCCGTAGCTAAATTGAAATTTTCTATTAAACGAGCATCGGCAGGAACTCCTTCACCTTCTTCTAAAACTATTATGTCTCCTGGGACAATCTCTTCTGAAGAAATTTCCGTTTGCTTACCTTCTCTCAACACCTTGATTTTTTTCACCATCATCTTCTTCAAAGCTTCCATAGCTTTTTCTGCTTTGTATTCTTGGTAAAAGCCGAGGAAAGCGTTAAGGATTAAAATAGCAAAAATTGCTGAAGCATCGAGCAATTCTTTCAACAAAAAAGAAACTATTGCAGCAACAATCAATATAGCTATTAAAAAACTTTTGAATTGCCTTAAGAAAATTTTGAGAGGAGAGATTTTCTTTTTTTCCTCGATTCTATTGAAGCCGAATTTTTCAAGCCTCTTTTTTGCTTCTTCTTCGCTCAACCCTTTTTCGTCACTTTCAAGAGCATTTAAAACTTCTTCTTTTTCCAAAGTATGCCACTTGATTTGATCCATCAAACTTAATTTAGCTTTTTATCAAAATATCCTTTAACTTTCTTCAAGAGCCATTCTTTTCGAAACTTCTGAAAAACCATAATTTTTGTAAGCTGAAATTCCTATCTCATTTTTAGAATCCACCAAAACTTCAATAAGCTTTATTTTTCTTTTCTTAAACCATTTCAACAATTCTTCAAAAAACTTTCTTCCTATTCCCTTTCTCCTGAATTTTTCTTCAATGAAAGCTACATCTATTTCACCAAATCTCTTTCCATACAAATAGCTTGGAGATTTGCGAATTAGACCAAGCATCATTGCAATTAGCTTTCCTTTTTTAACAGCCACCAAAAATTTTCTATTCCTTCTATTCTTTTCAAAAAATTTTTCCAAGCTTTGCCTTATTTTTTCTTCCCCCTCTTCTCCAGATAAGTATCTTTTGCTATTAAGCTTATGATGATAATCCGTTAGCTTCTTCCAAAGCCTTACAATATCTTCAAATCTTCTTTCCTTGCTTCTCTTATCTCAATTTCTTCAAACACCATAAACTAATTTTTAAGCTTATAAAGATTTTTCTTCTCGTACTCACAAAATTCAAAGAAAGGGCAAGCGTAACACTTAGGGTTTCTTGTTAAACAAATCTCTTGCCCAAACTTGACAAAGCCCAAATTCACAAAATACCTTTCTTTTTCAGAGGTAATTTCTTCAAGCCTCTTCCTTATTTCCATATATTTAGCTTTTTTCTCAACCAAACCAAGCCTTTTGCTACAAACTTCAACATGCACATCCACAGCTATAATAGGAAGACCAAAACCGTAAGACAAAACAATATCTGCAGTTTTATTTCCAACTCCAGGAAGCTTCAGTAGCTCTTCCCTTTTCTTTGGAATTTTCCCTTCAAGCTTTTCAACCAAAATTTTGCAAAGCTTTTTTATTTTCTCGGCTTTTTGCTTGTACATGCCTGAAGGTTTTATCAACTCTTGCAGTTTTTCGTCTGAAAGTTTTAAGATCTCTTCTGGAGTTGAAGCAATTGAAAACAATTTTTCGGAAGCTTTCCTCGTGTTTTCGTCTCTAGTTCTTTGAGAGAGGATCGTTGTTACCAAAAGCTTGAAAACATTTTTCTTGAGCTTGAGGAATTCTTTTATTTCTTTGCCGTATTTTTTCTTCAAGAATTTCAATACCAATTTCATATTTTGCTTCTTACCCACAAAATTATTTAAAACATAATAAGTAATTAGTATTAGCATTTCACTTATGCAAGTGAAGCATTTAATATATACTCCTCTTATTGTTAGCGTAAGCTATAGGTGATATCATGGTCTTCGAACTTTTGAACCCAGAGCTTCAAAAGCTGGTAAAGAAAAGGTTTTCTAAACCAACCTTAGTCCAAGAGCTGGCTTTCAAACCAATCTTGGAGGGAAAGAATGTTTTGATAATTGCCCCCACAGGCTTAGGAAAAACAGAAAGTTGCATGCTTCCTTTATTCCATCTTGTTATGCAAGAAAACTCCAAGCCTATAGCAATCCTTTATCTCACACCACTCCGTGCACTCAACCGAAATCTTCTAAGCAGATTGCTTTGGTGGTGTAATGAAATTGGAATGGAAGCTTCTGTAAGGCATGGTGACACTTCAGCCTATGAGAGAAAGCAGCAAGCCGAATTTCCTCCCCAGCTATTGATAACAACTCCAGAAACTTTGCAGGCAATTTTGCCAGGAAAAGTAATAAGAGAGCATTTGAAGAACGTGAAGTATATTGTGATTGACGAAATTCACGAGCTTGTTGACAGCAAGCGTGGTACTCAGCTGGCTTTGGCACTAGAAAGATTGAAGGCACTTGCTGGCCACGATTTTCAAATCATTGGTTTATCAGCAACAGTTGGTTCGCCTGAAAAAGTTGCAAAGTTTATCTGCCCAAATGGGAATATTGAAACAATTAAAGCAATCCAATCAAAAACCATGGAAATAAAAGTAATGAGCCCAGAGCCTGGAGCTGAAGACATAAAAATAGCTAAAAAGCTTTTTGTCTCACCAGAAACTGCTGCAAGACTTAGGATGATAATGGAGCTTATAAAAAAATCTCGCTCTGTTCTAGCTTTTACTAATACAAGGGAATTTGCCGAAATCTTAGCTTCAAGGATTAAAGCTTTGGATAAAGATTTTCCAATAGCCGTTCACCATTCAAGCTTGAGCAAAGAAGTTAGAATAAAAGCTGAAAAAGAATTTAAGGAGGAAAAAATAAAAAGCATAATAGCAACTTCATCCCTTCAATTGGGAATTGATATTGGAAGTGTTGACCTTGTACTTCAGTACATGTCTCCTCGTACTGTAACACAATGCATCCAGAGAATAGGAAGAAGTGGGCACGGTGTTGAAAAAATAAGCAGAGGAATAATAATAGCGACAGATGAAGACGATGTTTTTGAGTCAGCGATTATAGCAAGAAAAGCTTTGAAAGAAGAAATAGAAACTTTAAAGTTGCATGAAAATTCTTTTGATGTTTTGGCTCATCAGCTTGTTGGCCTTACATTAGATAATTGGAAAATTGATCTTCAAAAAGCTTACGAGCTCGTGAAAAAAGCTTATCCTTATCAAAAACTTAGCTTTTCAGAATTCCTCGAAGTTTGTAGGCAGTTGCAGCAGCTCGGACAAATTTTCTTAAATGGTCAAATAAAAAAGAAAAGGAGAGGCTTTGAGTACTATTTCACCCAGCTTTCCACGATCCCTGACACAAAACAGTTCAAAGTTTTCAATAGCTTAGACGATTCTTTTGTTGGCGTGTTGGATGAAGAGTTCGTAGCTCTAAATGCTGAGCCAGGAACAACTTTCATCTTGAAAGGTGAAGCTTACAAAATAGCATCGATTGAAGAAGACAAAATTTTTGTAGAGCCCATCGAAGATATAGAAGCTGCTATACCAGGATGGGAAGGTGAGCTAATTCCGGTTCCTTTTGAAGTTGCACAAGAAGTTGGAAGATTGAGAGGAATTTTGTCAAAAGATTTAGAAGAAAAAAGTGAAGGTGAAATTGCTAACTGGCTTTTGTCATATTATCCTATAGACGAATATTGTGCCAAGAAGATGATTAAGATAATAAAACAGCAGAAGAAGTATGGAATAGTACCAGACGAAAAAACAATACTGATAGAAGATCATGAAAATTCCGTGATAATTCATGCTTGTTTTGGTTCTCTAGTGAATGAAACCCTAGGTAGACTTTTGTCTTCTCTGCTAACAACAAGAATAGGTTCTGTTGGTTTGAGAGTAGATCCCTACAGGATAATTTTAAAGTTTCAATTCAAAGCCATAGAAATTTTGAAAGAAATTCTAATGAAAACAAATCCAGAATATTTAAAAAATTATATAGAGATGTACTTGAGCAAAAGTAATTTGTTTGAGTGGAAGTTTGTTCATGTCGCAAAAAGGTTTGGGGCTATAGCCAAAGATGCTGACTATAGTAAAGTGAGACTTGGGAAAATTGTTGAGATTTATACAGACACGCCTATTTTCAAGGAAACTTTAAAAGAACTTGAAACTGAAAAGCTTGATATAGAAAAAGCTACAGAAATTTTGAAAAAAATCCAAAACAAAGAAATTGGGGTTATATTCAAAGCTGGTATCTCACCTTTAGGAAAAATTGGTCTTAAACACGACTTTTCAGAGCTTGTTGGCCCGACAAGACCAGAAATCGAAATCTTTGAGCTTTTCAAGAAAAGACTTTTGAACACTAACATTAAGCTTGTTTGCGTGAATTGCGGGCAGTGGCAACAAAGCTTTTTGGCTAAAGAAATTTCAGATAAAGTGAGATGTAAGAAGTGTGAAGCTAAGCTTTTAGCAATAGTTCACCCAAAAAATATGGAAGCGATCAAGATTGTTAAGAAAAAATTGGGAGGAACTCTGGCTGAAGGGGAGAAGAAGAAATTTGAAAAAATAAGGCAATCTGCTGATCTTTTCCTCGTTTATGGCAAAAAAGCTGCTATAGCTCTAGCAGCGAGAGGGGTCGGGCCTGAAACAGCAAAGAGAATATTGGCAAGATTCCATAAAGATGAAAACGATTTCTTGAGAGATATTTTGGAAGAAGAGAGAAGGTTCATAAGAACAAGAAAATATTGGAGTGGTTGATAATTTTTTTCTGTATCTTACAAGTGTTTTTTCTAAAAAATCTTTTTACAATATATGTTTAAATGAAAAATAGTGTCACCATCCCGACTAAAACTAAAGCCAAAAACACTTTACCTAAATAAAAGACCATTTTTCTAGTGCCAAACCACAGAGCCAAAAACCATTTTGACAAAGTGTTTGAAATAGCTGCTATTATTATACCTTTCGCTGCAATTGAAGGAGAGATTGTATTAAAAGCTAAAGAAGAGAGTGAAATTACAACCGCGTCAACATCAGCTAATCCTGTTATGAATGCTATTGGATAGACGATTGACTCGTTGAAATAGTTCTTAGTTATATTTATCAAAACCATTGTTAGCGTGAAAAACACGCCAAACCTTAAAGCCGTTTTTAAATCGAGAGGAGATTTTAGAACTAGGCTGGATTTTTCCTTTCTAATTTTTTCTATAAAAGTAAAAGCAAAAAAGTAGCCCAAAATACTCAGAACTACAAGTGGTAAAAGCATTAAGATTAAACTATAATTGAAGACGGTTGATAGGAAAAACATCCTTAAGAACATGGTTGAAGATGCTAAAATGATTGAAAACATTGCGGAATAAAAAATTCTTTTGTTTTTCTTGGTATTGCTTGACATAGATATAGTTACAGCTACAGACGAGATTATACCACCCAAAATCCCTGAAATAATTATTCCTTTCTTAGGACCAAAAATTTTCATTATTATGTAAGCGGCAAAGCTTAAAGAAAGAACTATCACGACACTTGACCAAATCAAAAAAGGATTTATTGAATTGAGTGGGTCTATTGGGTAATTTGGAAGTATTGGCAACACAACAAAAGAAAGTACTGCAAAAAAAACAGCATTCCAAATTTCTTTTTTTGTCAAATGTTTGGAAAATGTGTGTAGGATTTCTTTTGAAGCAAGAATAAAAGTCAGTAGGATAGCAAGAGAGATAGAAAGATAAAAAGGAAATTTATCAAAAAAGACCAAAGTTCCAAGAAGGAATGTCAAAAGAAAGGCAAAATTTGTGGTTTGACCCACATGCTCTTTTGTTTTTCTTAAATAAGCCAATGCCGTCAAAATACCTACAAAGATGAAAGCAATATAAAAAGGTAAGAAAGACTGGAAAAGAAAGGAAAAATGAATTGAGAGGAAACCTAGGAGAGAAGAAAGCATGAAAGTTCTTATTCCTTGGGCAACCTCTCCTCTAGCCCTTTGCTCTCTTTCTATCCCAATTAAAGCTCCTATAGAGAGAGAAAGAATTATTTTCAAAAAAATTTCTTCAACCATAAAAATTAATTTGATTTTTCAGAATAAAAGAATTTTCTTAACTTATCCCATTGTTCTTAAAAACTTTTTTTGCTCTTATTATTATCAACAGTGAAATTATTTCCAAAATTATGCTCTTACCAACTTATATTCTTTATACACTAAGCTCAGCCTTATTTCATTTAATTGGAGATAACTATAAAAATAACATTTCATATCAAATTCTTTTTATAGATATCTATGGTAAAAGTCTCTTGATAAATGAAAAAAGAAATTGATTTTTCTAACTTAAATCATATTATAAGATTATGCCCCAGTAGCTCAGCTAGCTAGAGCGCATAAGATCTGCGTAAGCATGGTAAGCATGAGGTCGCGGGTGCAAATCCCGCCTGGGGCTTTAGAAAGTGGGTCCGAGGAGAATTGAACTCCTTTCTTCACCGTGTCAGGGTTCCGCAAACTTGACGTCCTACCGTTAGACTACGGACCCTTTTTCAATAAAATTTAGATTTTATATAAATAAGAATAAAAATGCCCTGTTTTTATTCTTTTCATTTCTTTTAAACCTGGAAAAATGTGAGATGCAGAAACTATTCTTGTCCCACTTCTCAATTCTTTTTTCAGCTTGGGTACAAGTCTTTCATTTTGTCTTTTAGAAAGGTAGGCTGTTATTACTGTGGCCTTGCTCAGATTGACATTAAAGTAATTTTTATTAATAATTTTAACTTTGCCTTGAAGCCTGGCTCTTTTTATTTTCCATCTACAAATAGCAGCAAGCAAAGCACTTCTCTCAATCCCTACAGCTTTACAACCAAATTCTTTTGCTGCAATTATCACAACTCTCCCGTCACCGGCGCCCAAATCATAAACCAAATCTTTTTTATTCACTTTAGCGAGCTTTAACATTTTTCTTATTGTTGAACCTGGTAAAGGAATGTAAATCGCTTCGTTCAAAATTAATTTTACCCAAAAATAGAGAAGTATGAAAAGTATCAGCAAAAGCGTAATGTCCATTCAAACACTTTAAGTATAAACACTCCCAGTGTGGTAAAGTGCTTTTCTTCAATTCTCACTAATATTATTTCTTTTTAAATTTAAAAACCTTTAGCCACAGCTACTTAAATCTAATTTTCATTAACTTTATTGATTGACCTCGGAAGTTGACTACAGCAAAATTATTCAAAAGCAGGAAAACTATCTTTTGATGTTTGATGTTAAGCCAAAATAATTCATATTATACAATAGAAAAAGACTATTCATAGTATGTAAACATTCTTTAATTTAAAATCTAAGACTGACCTAATTTTTCTTACAGAATCTAAATAGTAGAAATAGCGCATCAAGAATTCTTTCTTAACATTTTTAAGCTTATGTTTCTAAATAGTTATTATGCCAAATTTTAAAGTATTTGGTGTTGGCTTAGGAATTATATTGTTTTATTTTATTGCCCAATTTGCTATTTTAAAGCTTTTTGGGAATCAACTTGATTTCTTCGCTCATCCAATGATTTTTGTGGCAATTGTTTCTACAGCACTTCTTTTTATGATTAGTACTTTCTTACCTTTCATATGGGGCAAGATATTAAGATATGTTGGCTACTTTTTTCTCTTCATTTTTGTTTTGTTGTTGGAAATAAACTTGCTCAAAACTTTCATTCAACAATACCCTTCATCACAAATTATGTTGGAAAAATGTACGAGTCTATTCGGGACAAAAGAAACCCCAACAAAAATAACTGATGCAATTGCTATTTGGTCTTGTACGACAAATGGTTACTTTCCAATAGAAGTAGGAGACTTGGGTTGGACTGTCTTTGCAGTATTTTATCTAATTTTACCATTCGCATTTGTCTTTACTTTTATGTATGGGATAATGAGCAAAGTGGGAGTTGAAGATTTGCTAGGCAATGTGGGAAGATCAGTCACACTCATTCTCTCTTTTATAATTTCTATGTATGCTTCTAGACAATTATTTGGGTTTTTCTTACTAGATATGTATGGATATGGTGTGTGGGGGTTGATTGGAGTATTTGGGGCAGTCCTATTCGTTAAAGCTCTGCAATATATGGTAGAAAATTGGTTCAAGCTTGAGGAATATACAAAAAACTTGCAAGATGCTATAAAAACAGGATTAGAGATTGAAAAAAATGCAAAGGCAGCACTTCTCACTTATATTAATAAAATAAAAGGTTACAAGGGGGCAGTACTAAATAATGCATTGCTGAGCATAAAAGGTAGCAAAGGATCGCCACAGTATCAAGCGTATTCAAATTTAGGTTTTGTGCTTCAAGGAGAAGTGGATAGAATAATAAATGAGATTATAAGCGGTAAAAAAAATATAAATGATTTAATAAAACTACTCAAATAACTCTTTAATTTTCTTCTCCCTCACTACATATTTTGTAAAGTTCTGAACAATTCTTAAAATTTTCAGCATCTGAAGTTGAGAGATTATATAAGATATTACAAAAACTAGGATATATATCAGATTCTTCTTCTTTAAGCTCTATAGAATTCTTTACAGCTGCGATTATTATGGGCATATAAGGTTGTACCTCAGAAAAATCGTAGCATGGAATTTTATTCCTCATATATTCTAAAAGTTTTTTAATATCTATTTTTCCACTTTTTACATCTTCAATTATTTTTTTAGTTTTATCCAAATACTCCTTAAAATCCTCGTCACTCTCTATAATTTTTTTACTAACCACATATTCTGATGCAATTTTTTCAAATTCTTCTTGAGATTGTTGTGTTCCTGTTTGAGATTTAAGAGAATTTTGTGACTCTTCTAAAACTTTTTGTTTTTTAATTTCTTCCAAGATTAAATTTATTTTCTCATCCATTTTCTTCTCAAGATCTTTTAAAGCATTTTGAACCTCGTTTTGAATCTCTCTTTTTATCTCTTTGCCTTTTTTATTTATAATATCCAAAATGGTTTTCTTGTACTCAGGCTCGTTTGGTGGATCTTGTGAAGGTTTATTTTCTAGAACTGACCGATTATTAATTTTTAACTGCTTATTAATTTTTTTAATTTCATCTACAACATAGTCTTTTCCCCCCATATAGTATTTGGGGATTATAGCAGGGACATACACTTGCCTAGAAGAGGGTTTTTCTAAATCCTCTCTCTTTTTAATTAAAATATAAGCTTCATACGGGGTTTCTTCTAAGGTAATTGGAATTAAGATCTCATCTTCATAAGAGAGTATTTTCTTATTGGAATTTGCATGCTTTGTTTTCTTATTCACCATTTTATCTATGTAAGAATAGAAACAATTAATTATTTAAGCCTTTCCATTCCTCAAAAACTAAAGAACATTTTATTCTTCGCAAACCAAATCTATTTTATAGGAATATTTGATCTAACATTGAAAGAACTGATTTTCTAATTTTTTACCTTTTCTCTTATTATACATGTTCTTTTTGACAAGAAAGAAAGGTAACCAGAAAGTAATTTTTTAAAAACTAATCTACAAATCATCTTTTCAAGAAAATACTTTCTAATGCTTTTGGTTTTCATCAATTTTTCTTTTATCAGATTCAAATAAAGATTTTTAAAACAATAGCTATTTTCCAAAATGAGAATTGAATAAATGGGCACGCCTAGGGTGGGATTTGAACCCACACGGTCTTTCGACCACCAGCTTAGCAGACTGGCGCCTTGACCGGAATACCGACTAAAATTTCGGCCACCTAGGCAATAATTAATTTATAAACAAAAGTTTATTTAATATTAAAACATAATTCTATTAAGGAGGAATACAAATGCCAATCAATGTCAGAGATGTGGCTGACTTATTCGGTAAGGATGTCTTCACTGCAAAAGGCTTTTACTGTGGTAGGGTTTCTGATGTCGAGTTTGACCTAGCGAGATTCAAAATAAGAAGCCTGGTGGTAGAAGCCGCAAGGGAAGGCTTCTTAGGTAAAACTTTAGGAGGTAAAAAGGGGGTTATAGTTCCTTATCCTGTAGTTCAGGCTGTTGGCGACATAGTAATAATCAAACATATAAATGTGCCTGAGATGTCAGAAGAAGTGGGAGAAACTACAGAAGAAGTGGGAGAAGAAGTTTAAATTCACTCTTTTGCAGTATGGAAGACCATGCAGGTTATTGTTTTCTCTATTCCTTTTATCTTCCTAAGCTTGTTAACCACAAACTCTCCTATTTCATCCACGCTACTCATAGCTACTTTTATCAAAATATCCCAATTCCCGCTTATGATATGAGCCTCTTCAACTTCTGAGAATTTTGAAATCTGATTTAAGATTTCTTTTTGATCCAATATTTTTCCTTTTTGTGTATAGGTGAAAGAAGCCAATATAAATGCCTTAACCTTTTTTAGCTTTTGTTGCATAAATTTAATTTATTAGCTTAAGTATATAAAAAGTTTGATGAATATGAAGCTTGACAAACTCGATTCAATCAAGTATAGATACATAACTTTAAAACATCCTAAAATGGTAGCAATGCTTAAAATTCAAGATGAAATTTTAACAGCCATAAGAGAATTTTTAAGAAAACATGGGTTCATAGAAATTCTTGCCCCAATAATTGGTCCTGCTACTGACCCAGGAATAAGGGGTGCGAAACAAGTGATGATAAATTTTTATGGACAGAAATTTAGACTCATGAGCAGTATGATCTTATACAAGCAGATGGCAATTTCCTCTATTAACAAAATTTTTTCTCTTTCGCCAAACATAAGGATTGAACCCATTAAGTCTGCACAGACGGGAAGACATTTGGCCGAATTCAGGCAAATTGATTTGGAAGAAGCTTACGCCACTTATGAAGATTCTATGTATTTAGGAGAAAAAATGATTGTTTATGTATTAAAAGATCTGAAGAAAAAATGTTTCAAAGAGCTGAAAATTTTCAACAGGAATATAAAAATTCCTAAAACTCCTTTCAAAAGATTAACTCACCATCAAGCAGTAGAGGCGGTGAGGAAGCTTGGGTTCAAGATGGGAGACGAAGAAGAAATTCCTTGGGAGGCTGAAGAAGCTCTTTCAGCTCAAAACTCTGAGCCATTCTGGATAACCGACTATCCTCTTAAGGCAAGAGGATTCTATTATCTTGAAGATCCAAAAACGAAAAGATTGAGGGATTTTGACTTGATTTTACCAGAAGGCTTTGGTGAAGTTATTTCTGGAGGGGAAAGAGAACACGAATATCAAAAAGTTGTTGAAAGAATGAAAAAAACTGGAGAAAACCCCAAGAAGTACAAATGGTATTTAGGTATGTTGAAGGCCGGTATACCACCATCTTCTGGATTTGGAATTGGTGTGGAAAGACTGACAAGATGGGTTTGTGGTATAGAAAAAATTTGGGAAGCTGTTCCTTTCCCTAAAGTTCCCGGAATCGTTTCGCCATAGAGCTAATTATTTAAATACAAAAGAGGGAAAAATTATAAGGTGGTAAAGTGAAGGGTGATTGCCAAAACGATATTTAGCGAGACTTGTTCTAATTTTTGGTCAGTTTTTATCAAAATAAAAAAATCCTTGAATTTGTTTTTATTCCTAGCTTGAGCTATAGCGGCGTGGTGCTAAAGGCTAGCATACCAGGCTGTTAACCTGGTGATGGGAGTTCGATTCTCCCCGCCGCAGTATTTTATTTTTATAAAATAAAATATGTGATTATATGGATATAGCTGAGATATTTAAGAAATTGGAAGGGGAAGTTGAAATTAAAGGTTGGCTTCACAACAAACGTAGCTCAGGCGGTATTCTATTCTTGATAGTAAGAGATGGTACAGGCTTCATCCAATGCACTTTAAAGAAAGATCAGTTAGATGAAAAAACTTTTGATGAAATTGAAAAATTGCCCCTGGAATCTGCGATAGAAATTTTTGGTAAAGTAAAGAAAGATCAAAGAGCACCCTATGGATACGAAATAGTAGTGGAAAAAGTTAAAGTTTTGAGTAGAGCAATGGAAGATTTCCCGATTGGAAAAAAATATCATGGTCCTGAATTTCTATTAGACAACCGTCATTTTTGGATAAGAAGTAAGAAGATGAACAGAATAATAAAAATTAGGGCCAAAGTCTTAGAAGCTGCAAGAGAATGGTTTAAAGAGCATGGCTACCTGGAAGTCCAGGTGCCGATAATAGTTGGGGCTGCTTGCGAAGGTGGGTCAACCTTGTTTGAACTAAAGTACTTTGATTCTAAAGCCTACTTGACCCAGTCTTGGCAATTGTATGGAGAAGCAATGATTTTTGGTTTTGGAAGATGTTACACGATAGCTCCATCATTCAGGGCAGAGAAGTCTAGGACGAGAAGACATTTAACAGAATTCTGGCATCTTGAGGCTGAGATGCCTTTTTGTGGCTTTGAAGAATTAGTAAAGATTGAAGAAGAATTGGTGGTCCATATCTTACAAAAAGTTGCTAGAGAGTGTGAAATTGAGTTGAAAGAATTGGGAAGAAATCCTGAAGATTTTTTGAAGATGGTGCCCCCTTTCCCAAGAATAAAATATGAAGAAGCGATAAAAATTCTGCAAGAAAAAGGGGTGAAGGTAAAATATGGGGATGATCTCGGGGCAGATGAAGAAAAAGTTTTAGCACTTGAGTTTAAAACTCCTTTTTTTGTCACACATTTCCCAAAGGGAATAAAGGCATTCTATCACAAACCTGATCCACAAAACCCAAATGTAACTTTAAGTGTTGATATGCTGGCTCCAGAAGGCTATGGAGAAATAATTGGTTCTGGGGAAAGGATTGAAAGTTTTGAAGAGTTGATGAAAAGGATAGAAGAGGAGAAGCTCGACGTCTCTGCCTATAAATGGTATTTGGACTTGAGAAAATATGGCTCTGTTCGACATGCAGGGTTTGGTTTGGGAATTGAAAGATTTGTGATGTGGATTTGTAAGCTCAAACATATAAGGGATGCGATTGCTTTTCCAAGACTAGTAAACAGAGTGTATCCCTGAAGTTGAAAATATGTAAGAAAATAAGATATAATAAAAATAAGATATTAATTTAGTTGGGCCCTCGAGAGAGCCCTCGTAGTTATACGGGGGAAGCTCAGTGGTAGAGCACCCGATTCCAGAAGGAAGGTGAGGCTGTTAACCGGTAGGTCGTGGGTTCAAATCCCACCGAGGGCGTGCTTATTTCTTCAATTCCCATTTTGGCATTTATTAGCAAGTAGAATAAGGCTAAAAACATGGAAGATCCTGTATACTCGAGAACACAGAATCAAATCAAACTTAGAGGTTCTCAGACAAATAGATGTCAAAACTTATGAAAGTGTGTTAGAGTTTTGGAGAAAGCTTGAAGCGAACAACTATTCAAAAAGAAGGATAGAAAAATATTTATGTTTTTTTTAAATTTTTAGAAAACTTTTAGGACAAATATTTCAAACTTTTTTGATTATAGCTCTAAAATATATAGTTGTTAAAGGGGTTTCTAATTACATAATCGTAGTCAAAAATATTTTAATCTAACCCATACTTTAAATATATTCCCGGGAGTAAAAGAATATACTTTAAATTTTAATAAACAGAGTCTACGGATACAAATTACAAATATTGTTCATAAAACCAGTTTTACTTACCACTTCTAATTTCATTTAACCATCTATTCAGCTCACAATAAAATTTACTAATCAAGGGGTTTGTATTATTTTTTATTTTTGCTTTAAGATAATCTATTCTTTCTTCTGGAGTATCATGAACAATCATATCTATAGGTTTGATTGAATTTAATGTATCATTTATACCATCCCACTGCTCATTTACAGTAAAACCTACTTTCTTTAAAGCTAAGTCCCATGTAGCATCGATTAGCACATTTCGCTCTTCAATATATGCTATACATGCAAGGTGATACTGTTCTGGTAATTTTGAGGCAAGTTTTTTTAATTTAATTGGATATGAAACTTCTAAGTCATACCAGTAAAATACATACGTCACATATTTAATTGGAATGTATAATCTTTTGTATAACTCTCCTAAAAGAAAGTGTTTTGAAGTACAAGAACCCTTTTTATAAACAAGAATTGACTCTATACTTTTTTCATAATCTAAAGATATATTGGGCATTACTTCAAAAGGCATGTCTCTTATTTTTTCAAAAATATTAATTCTACTTCTTTTTGTATCCAAGTTACTAGTCCATAACTCAAATAATTCATTAATTGTTTTTTGTAAAAAGTCCCTACCCATTTAATCACTCGGTGTTATATTCTTATGTCGTTTATACGTTCGTTTCCAAATGTTAGATACCATAAAGGTCTATAATTTTCCCAAGGTCTTGGTCTAAGAGATGTGGGAAGAAATAATTCTTCTAATTTCTTCCGAATTTCTAAATAATATTCAATGCTCCAAGCATCAGGATCCCTTAAATTTTTTTGGTATGAAGTGTAAGGTTGAAATAGATTTATCACTGGGAACCTATTCATGTATGGTAAAAATTTTTCAAACTCTTTAATAACTACTTCTAGTGAGTCTAAGCCTATAATATAAAATATTGTAGAATAAAAACCCCTTTCTATAGATTCCTTAAGGATTTTTCTACCCATCCTTAAAGTTATTTTAGATTTAATTGATTTTAATAACTCTTTACGCCTCATAAAACATTCTAAAGCAAGAGATAGTGAAAATGGAGTTGCATTTTCTTTAATTATATCTAAACTACTTCTAGATGTGATTTGAGAACCAATGTAGATTAACTCCTTATCAAATTTAAATTTTCTCATAACTTTCCTTACTAGCAGTATATGCTCTAGAGTTTTTTCTTCATTTTCAAAACAACCTGTACAAATACCAACTCCTACTAAATGAGAAAAATCTTTTAGGTTGTTGCTCTTCAAAAATTTTTTAAGAAAATTAATGAGCCTGCTTTTAGTTATTAAGTTATATTCATCGTTAGGGTCTTGATTAATCACCCCACAAAACTTACATCCATAACATTTGCTTCTTGAATTTGAGTTTAGTGTTAAGTAGGTTTTATTTCTTCTAAAATAAGTCGAATCACAAGTATCATTTTCTACTTCATTTACAAAGCCAATTAAATTATTATTGAAAAATAATTGAGATTTTTCTTGTGACAAGTAAAATGGTGAATCTGAATGAACAGGCAAACCAAGATAAAATTCTTCTGAAGGAATACTATTTAACCTTAATCTAAATCTGATTCTTTTAAAAGGTAGGTTTGTGTTAATACCTGAACAGTTAAGAGCAATAAGTAAAATATCCTCTACTGGGATTTTAAATTTTTTTGAAAGTTCTTTAGCATGTGCTATGTTTTTTAACACAATTTGTTATAATAAAAATAAATACAAAAACATTATTATAGCATAAAGTACCATGAGATTTATAATTAATCTGTTTATAAAATTACTCAAGGAAATAAAATTAAAATCAAAGGAAATAAACAACTTTTCAGGGATGGGACTAATATTATATAACTCGAGATATTTCTCAAACATACCACATTTTAGTTTGCGACCAATGTATAAATTACCAAAAAATAAGATAAACATAAAAAACTCTTCAGCAATAGATTTTCTTTTAAAGATTTCAAGAAAAAATAACACTCTCCACGATGGGTTTCATTTTATTAATGAAACCGGAGATCTTACACATGTATCACAATATTTTGTGCCCCCTATACGAAAAATAAAAATCAATAAATCTCAGGGTGTGAGATATCATGCTGCTCTTTTAGGATCGTATATAAAGGGTATTATTCTTGTTGGTATTTTAACTGCAGATAAAAAAACATATTATTTCAAAAAAGGTAAAGTTTATAAAGTTTGAGATAAAAAATATTTTGAAAATGGAAAAATTAAATAAAAATGCTTGGAATAAAATTTTTAAAGAAAAAGGGAAAATATTTAGAACCCCACAAGAAGATATACCAAAGGTTGTAAATTTTTTTAAAAAACATAAAGTTAAAAGAGTACTAGATTTAGGTTGTGGTTCTGGAAGACACTTAATCTATCTACTCAAAAATGGTTTTGAAGCTTACGGGATTGACATAGCTTATTATGGTATAAAAATAGCAAAAGAATGGCTTAAAAAAGAGAAATTAAAGGCTAATTTACAAATTGGTGACATATACAAGAAATTGCCCTATCTAACTGATTTTTTTGATGCAATAATAAGTATTAGAACTCTTAATCATGGGAGAATTAGATGGATAAAGAGATGTGTAAGAGAAATGGAAAGAATTCTAAAACCAAAAGGCTTCATTTTTATAACTGTGCATAAACATCTATCTAAAAAATATATACCGAAGGAAAAACTCTATGGAATCAAATGGATTGGGCCTCGAACTTATGTAATTTTAGGTGGTCCAGAAAAAAATATGCCGCATTATAGATTCAACAAAAAGATTTTGCTAGATGTGTTCAAAAATTTTGATGTTGTAGACTTTTGGGTAGATTCAGAAAACTATTATTGCTTGTTAGGACAAAAAAAGTACTAAGAAGATAAATATTTCATAAATCGATTTTTTATTTCCACCAAATTTAGTATTCTAGGTAAATCTTTTTTATCACTTTTTTCGATTTTAACAAGTATAAATGTAGGACCATCTATATCAAGTGATTCTATCAAAGTTTTTTCTAATTCTTTTTCACAAATAACTTTTGCTGTATTTTTATATCCAACTATTTTTGCTACACTATCAAGGTTAGCCGTGTTAGAAACAGTACATTCACCGCCACTAGACTCATAAGAATTGTTATCTAAAACAATGTGAATTAAATTTTTAGGTGAAATGTGTCCAATTGTTGCAAGTGAACCCATGTTCATTAATAAACTTCCGTCTCCTTCGATGATAATGATTTTTCTATTAGTATGTGCTATTGCTAAACCCAATCCTATCGAAGATGCCAATCCCATAGATCCGGTCATATAAAAATTTTGAGGACTATCGTTTATTCTAAATAATTCTCTACTTATCAATCCTGTAGAAGAAATTATTGTAACATTTTCCCTATCTTTCAATACCTTAGATATTAACTTGACTGCATCTTCTCTTTTCATAAAGAGAAGCCTCTTATAAAAAGAATAGCCACAGGTAATGAATTTTTTTTCATATATTCAAATGATAAGGAAACTACTTTTTCCATGTTTTCTTTAGTAATAACTTGAAAGGGTATTTTTAGACTATTTAAAATCATTGGAGTAGCTTCCCCCATAGGTAAGTGTTGTGGTGCATCTTCTCCAGGACATCCTCTCCATGTAATTAAAAGTAAGACTGGAATTTTGTAAGCTATTAATAATGAGGTAATAGCATTTATAGAATTTCCAAGCCCTGAGTTTTGCATATAAAACACAGGTTTTTTTCCTCCCAAATATGCGCCTGCCGTTATACCTATTGCCTCTTCTTCTCTTGTAGCTGGAATATGAATGATATCCGGATCATTTGAAAGATATTTAATTATTTCTTTTTGAACAGCGCAAGGAACACCTGAAGCGAAATTAATTCCCATATTTTTTAATAAGTATACGAATTTAATTGCTACATCCATATTTATTTTTTTATAGCATAGATTCTTAACCTTTTTGAAAAAACATTATTGCTTTCTATGATCTCAAAACCCGCATCTTCTACGAGCCTTATTAAAGACGGTTTTGTCGGAAAGAACCAATGACGTTTATCATAGTAGGCATATCCGAGTTCCATTTTATAAAGGAAGGTTTTGGTTAACGAATATATAGGCCTTCTTATATAAGATTTGAAAATACGAATTAAGCGATCTATACATAAAAGATTTTGAATTCCTATGGAAAGTATTTCCCCTTTTTTCAAAACCCTATTAAATTCTTGAAGAGCTATTTGTTTATCTTTATATGGCAAATGAACCAGAGATGCACTACACCATATACCATCAAATACAAAATTACTAAAACTCATATACCTAAAATCTTCTCTTAGTAAATGTATGTTATTCTTGTTATACACAACTTTTAATGCCTCCTCTAACATACCAGAAGATAAATCTATTCCAAAAAGTTCGTATCCATATGAAGAAAGATAAAGAATGTCTTTCCCTGTGCCACAACCTGCATCTAAAATTTTTCTTGGGGGTGATCCTACAAAATTTATAAACTTTTTTAAGTGAAAAATTTGGTCATTATCTAGTTTTCCTCTCTCATCTCTACTGTAATGAGGAGCTATTTCATTGTATCTTTTTATGGTTTCTATTAATGTTTCATCATACTTTTTTAATAATTGAGGCATATAGTTCTAATTAAATCTTAACAATAAAATTTATAAAAAACTTTTAAAACTATTAAAACTATACAGAACATTATTTATCGAATCATAATTTTTCAAATGTTTGAAATAAGTAAGAGAGTCAGCAATAAGCAGTATACCTGAAACTGTGTGGTTTTGCAACTTCTAGTATCTTTTTGATCTCTTCAGGAGTGAAGGCATACTTATAACTTCTTATCGGAGTTGTTTGCCATTCGGATTTCTTCTTCACAATTGTTAAGAAATGTTGAAAGAATAAAAATATTGGAAACCAATAGGTTTTTTAATTTCAACCTGTAATTTTAAAATAAGGGTAGGAGTCTAATTCTTTGAATGTCCCACCGATGGCGTGTTTTAAAGAATTAATAAATCCTATCGATTCGTATCTCAGAGAATGAGAATGCTTAAATAGTCAGTCAAATATCATAATAATATGGTTAAAAAGATTGGTAAATCTGGAATAGAACACGAGTTTTCATCAATAGAATATGATGAATCGCGTGAAAAAACTAGACTAATCGAAGATTATTCAGAAATCATAAGAAAAACCGAATCTTCTTCTGATGAGATAGTTGTGATGAAACTTTATGTAAAAGTGCTCGACGCTGATGTTGAAAATAAAGAAGGTGTACTCAGAATACAAAAGCCTCTGAATGAAAATGCTAGAAACTTAGCAAATTTATATGGGATTAAAATTGAATACTCGAAAAATATAAAATCATCTGAATCATATTAAATATATCCTTGCTAATAGAAAAAAATATTCTTTTTATTTTACTTCCATTTAATTATGGAAATTAAAATACCGAAACCTTTTGAAGAAAAATATAAGAAACTTTTAAGTAAAGAATATGAAAAATTAGAAGCCTGTTTATTTTTTAAACCAAAAAAATCGATAAGAGTTAACACAATAAAAATTTCTAGTGAAAAATTGGTCAAAAGATTAGAAAAAAATGGGATGAAGTTAAAACAAATCCCTTGGTACAAGGACGGGTTTTTTGTTGAAAATGAGAAAGATGTTGTAAAGACTCTTGAATATTTTTTAGGATACTATTATATTCAAGAAGCGTCTTCAATGATTCCTCCCTTAATCCTTAGCCCAAGTCCGAAAGATAAAGTCTTGGATTTATGTGCAGCTCCTGGCTCAAAAACAACACAAATCGCAATGATCATGAGAAATTCTGGAGTAATAGTCGCTAATGATAACAATCTGAACAGAATAAAAGCCCTACGGATTAACTTGCAAAAAATGGGCGTCAAAAATTGTATTTTAACTTATGAAAAAGGAGAAAATTTCTGGAAATACGGAATAAAATTTGATAAAGTTTTAGTTGACGCCCCTTGCAGTGGAAGTGGAAAAATTATAAGCACGTTCTCTTCACTTAAACTTTGGTCACAGTCAAATGTAGAAAAATTAAGTAGTTTGCAGAAAAAACTTATATACTCAGCCTCAAAATGTTTGAAAGAAAAAGGAACATTGGTTTATTCAACTTGTTCTTTGGATCCAGAAGAAAATGAAGAAATAATTGACTTCTGCGTGAAAAACCTTGGCCTAAGTGTTGAAAAGATTGAAATTAAGAATTTGAAATATAGAGAAGGCATCTTGGAGTGGAACGGGAAAAAGTTTGATGAAAGCATAAGAAATGCTATCCGAATCTTTCCATTTGAAAATTTCACAGAGGGGTTTTTTATATGCAAGTTGAAGAAATGGGCTTAGAAGAAATTGTATATCTTGAGAATTTGTTAGAAAAAAATTATGGGGCTAGAATTAAATTCAAAGAAAGATTGTTCAAAACTCCTGGAGATAAAATTTGGGTTATATCAGATGAAGCTTTTGAATTGGATACTTCTAAACTAAGGATAAATGCTTTAGGCCTATACTTTGGAAAGTTAAAGAAAAATGAGGAAATTCATCTTTCTGTTGAAGGAGTCCAACTTGTTGGAAAGAAGGCGAATAAAAATATTGTTATTATCAATGAGGAAAATTTGAAAAAATTCTTACAAGGTCTTGATTTTTCGGCTCATAAACTGATAAATTGCGAAATAAATTCCTTTGTACTTGTAAAATTTGATAAAGATTTTGTAGGCACAGGAATTTTAAGAGAAAATTATATAGAAAATGTTTTACCAAAATCAAGAAGGATTTTTATTGAAATGAAAAAATTTTAAAAAGGTTGGAAATCAAAAAAAAGATCTTATCAATTTTATAATATAATTAAGATTGATTTAAAAAATATATTATTAAAAAAATATTTTATACAATTTAAATTCACCATCATACAATTTTCATCATATATTTTAAACACAAAAAATGTATTTAAATCTATTTTATCAAAAAATTTACACGGAGTTTGTTAAAATTTAATTTAGTTCGGGTTAAAGTCGGGTTAGAATTCGGGTTTCGTTCTAGGTAGTGTTTTTTACACACAACCTATTTCTAAAGAAAAATATTGAAAACCTTTAATAAAGGGTTTTCGATGAAACAAAATATATTTTGTTGAATATAGGAGGATGAAAAATGCAAATGGATTCGCTCATAAAGAGCGCTTTAGCAAGAACAACTGGCAATCAGAGAGAAGATAGACCAGAAACAAGATTCAGGCTTGAACCAACAAGTGGGGCAACTTTCAGTAATGTAGACTACTACAAGCTCGCTGAGCAAGAATTTGGATTTTCTGTAAGAAAGGCTAAGATTGCTGTGGTTGGATGTGGAGGTGCGGGAAGCAATGCAGTCACTAGGTTAACAGAAATGGGAATTGAGGGTGCTACAACAATAGCTCTGAACACAGATGCTAAAGCTTTAGCTGTTACAAAAGCAGATAAGAAAATCTTGATAGGTAAAGAATTGACCAAAGGTCTAGGCTGTGGAGGTTATCCGGAAGTTGGAAGAAAGGCCGCCGAGGAAAGCAGAAACGAAATAAAAGAATGTTTGGAAGGTGTTGACTTACTTTTCGCAATAGCTGGCTTAGGAAAGGGAACAGGGACAGGGAGTATACCAGTTGTTTGTGAGCTAGCAAAATCAACGGGGGCAATAGTGATAGCTGTTGCTACAATGCCTTTCAAGCTAGAAGGGGCGAGAGTTGCCAAGGCTGAAGATGGTCTTGCAAGGCTGAGGCAAGTTTGTGATACTGTTATAGTAATCGAGAATGACAAGCTTTTGAAATATGCTGGCAATCTTTCAATCCAACAGGCCTTTGCAGTAGCGGACGAGTTGATAGCTTCGATGGTGAAGGGAATAACTGAAACTATAACCTTACCCTCGCTTGTCAACCTGGATTATGCTGATGTTAAGTCTGTCATGCACACAGGTGGAGGGGTTGCAGCAATTGGAGTTGGGGAGAGTAACAGCTCGGACAGGGCCAAAGACGCGATAACAAGAGCCTTGGAGAATCCACTGCTCGAAGTAGACTACACAGGAGCTCAGGGTGCTTTGGTACATATAACAGGTGGACCTGATCTCAGACTAGATGAAGTAAACCTGATTGGAGAAACTGTCTCACAATATCTAGATCCTTCAGCACAAGTTTTCTGGGGAGCAAGGATTTTACCAGAATTTGAGGGAAGAGTACAGGTGATAGTAATAGTTACAGGAGTAAAGTCGCCATATATCTTGGGGCCAGTAAGTTATGAAACGCCAGTGTCAAGAGAAATCAGCCAAACATTAGGGATAGATATAATCAGATAGTCTATCCATAAGCAAACCCACTTTGTTCAGGAAAACTTATTTCTCTCTTAGCTTTATGTTTCACACTCTAGACCTGGGAGAAATGGGTTTGCGGAGGAGAGGCTGATGAAAGAAGATAATGAAGACCTGTGGGATCCCTTCGAAGATGAAGACCTCTTTATAGGGGAAGAGGAATCAGAAGAATTCTGATCCCCGCTCTTTTTTTATTTTTTAATTTTATTGATAGAATTGATTTTTTATACTCACAAGTTTTTTTTAAATAAAAGACAACCTATTATTGGGCCTGTGTGGAAACTTGGATATCCGGCGAGGCTTCGGTTTTTTGGTGAAACCTCGAGTTGGGGGTTCGAATCCCTCCAGGCCCATACATTTCTTTTATGAATCTATCAGATTACACCCTATTGATCAGAATATGGAATAACAAAAGGAACAAAAGCAATATTTAAATAGTAGCCAACTAAAGATAAATTATGGCAGATCAAGAAAAAAAGTTAGTTGGAAAAGTTACCCATTACTATGGAAAGATTGGAGTTGCTGTAATTGAAGTTACAGACGAGATTTCGGTAGGCGACAAGATCTCAATAGAAGGTAATGTCACAAATTTCCAACAAACTGTTGAAAGTATGGAAATGGAGCACAATCAAATAAAAACAGCAAAAGCAGGAAACGCAATTGGTTTGAAAGTTGTTGATAAAGTTAGAGAAGGGGATTCCGTTTACAAAATCCTTGTATAAAACTTTGTTCTTTCCACTTTCTTTAAATTTTTTATGTTAAAAAGAAATTTTAAGAGGTCAGTTGTCTATCCTATGGTTATAACTCATAGGACATATGGATGAGGAAAATATTATTAGAAAGAGAAACAAAGTAAAGATTTGGTTTAAACTTTGAATAAATATCTTTTATCTGATTTTGGACCTAAAACTTTCTAAATGGATAGTAATGAGAGATGGTATTGGTGTCGATAGATGTAAAAATGTATTTAATTTCTTTGATGAAATAAAATTTAACAATTTAAAAATACCAATAATATATTGCATAAATTTAATAAGCCCCCTTCGTCTAGCCCGGTTAATTGAACTATGTAAAATCGATAGGACAACAGCTTCTCGGGCTGTGAACCAGGGTTCAAATCCCTGAGGGGGCATAAATTTATTTTTTTAAAAAATATGTTTTCTAATATTGGATTGTTTTCTCTACTAAATATGATCAAAAAACTTGTATGGATTTAAAAATGTGACAGAGAATTTTTTAAAAGGATTATAACTTACAATGAAACTAACATCTTATTACAAAAAGATCAACATCATATCTTATTTTCGGCTTCTTGTGAAACTTAAAAGTGTATGGTAAGAAAAATTTAAGTTTAATTATGTTTTCAATTTTGCCTCCTCGAGCAGAAATAAAATTTATGAGGAAATTCCTTGTCTCTTTTCTTCCATTCCTGTGGAGAGAGTAAATCTTTTTCGCACAAGTTAAAGCTTTCTCTAGAAAAATCTTATCAGTATAAATTCCTTTTATACCAAAAGGTGGATTTTGTAAAATTGTATCACACTTTCCTTTCCATTTTGCTATATCACAATAAATAAATTTAACTTTTAGCTTTCTTCCAATCAAATCCTCAGCAATTTTCAAATTTTCTTTTGCTTGCTTTATTGCCTCTTCATCCAAATCTATTCCTATAACTTTCTTAGCTTCAAGTAAAGCCGCTCCTATTGCAAGCCTTCCACTTCCGCAACCAAAGTCTGCCACATACTTGTCCTTAATGTCTTTTGACAAAAAAGCAAGATTTAAAATCTCTGCTGCCAAGTCTGGCGGTATGGTGTATTGCTCAAGCTTAATTTTTGGTCTTTCCAATGGTCTAAGCCGAGAAAGCAAAAACTCGAGCTCTTTTTTCATTCATCTCGCAATGTAGATATTATCCCTATTTCTTAAAATCCTTACTTTTACCAACTTGTTTAAGCTTTCTTTACAATCAACTATTGTTATACTCCTTTGTCTTGCAACACCTATCATTTCATTCAACATCCACCCTTGAGATCTAATTTCGACCATAACCCTTTCACCAATCTTGAAAGCGAACGGCAAATGTCTGGCTTTTTCTATCCCAAATTCAGAAGGTGAAATTTTTAGCTTGACCTTAAATTCATCCTCCCATTTTTTCAGTTGTCCGAAAAATTTGTACCAAGAAATTGGTCTAGCTCCTTTAGGCTTTCTTCCAAATCTATGGACTTCGTATTTCTGAATCCCAAGAATTGGAAATCTTTTGTTCTTTATTTCAGCTTTAGCTAACTCTATCAGTTTTGGTATCTCTTGGTCATTCAAGCCCGGAACCCAAACTGGTGTGAGACAAATTTCTATTTTACTTCTTGTTATAAATTTTAATAGCTCAACAATCCTCTTCGTGTTGTATTCCGTACAGCCTGTGAGCTTTTTGTTAATTTCCTCGTCTAAAGCATGTAAAGACAAATTGATTCTATCGATCTTAATCTCTTCAAGCTCTTTAATTATTTCTTCTGTCAGTAATGTGCCATTTGTTTCAAAAGCCAAACTCTTAATTCCTTTGAGTTGAGAAACTTCAGATAATAGATCCAAAATCTTTGGGTAGGTTAATACTTCACCAACAGAGTCGAAAAAGGCGTGCACACTTCCTTTGAATTTAATGATATTTTTCAACCAATCTAACAAATAGTCTTTTTCCACAACATACTCGGTAGTGTGATACCTCGAAAGGCCCCCAGCATCAGTACTACAAAAAACACAGTTCAAATTACAAATGGTGGTTGGTCTTATCTGTAAAAGATTTGTCCCTCTGTCTATCATACCAACTTGAACTAGGCCTATTAAAGGAAGCTCGGCATCTTTTGGTATTTTGATCAGAGTTTTCATAAATAGCATTTAGTCCCTGAAATAAAAAACAACAAAGATTTAATTTCTAGAAAACTTATCTCAAATATTGCAGGGGTCCCGTAGTCTGGTCAATCGGGCTAGGCTTAGGTGTTAAGAGGAAACCTAGTGGCTTAGTGCCTTCGTGGGTTCGAATCCCACCCCCTGCAAGTTTCCTATTTTTTATTTTTGATGGCCAGATTCTCAGATGAATTCCTGACATATCCTTAAAAATATGGGCCTTAATTAAAAAGTCATAAAGAAACTTATTGATGTCCATCTAAAAGAACAAATTAATATTGTAATGGAATCTAAAAATAAGGTCTTTTTTATTGTATTCCTTAAATTTAAGCTTATCCGAAAAGCTTAAGAGTAAGAAGATGGTAGAACTTCTACTTAAAGTTATCGGTCATCTTTATCTTACCTATTTTTTATGCTGTTAATAAAGATGATTCCTTCGTCCAAGAAGGATGAAAAAATATAAAGGGGTGAGAGAATGGCAAAGAAAAAGAAAGAGGAGCCAAAACCTGAGGAACAAACAACTCCTTCTGCCTAAAAACCACGTCTAATATGCCTAATTTTTATAGGCAAACTTTCTTTTTTTTCTTTTCTTGTCCTATATTATTCACATCAACTTATTTGCACTAACAACAAACTTTAATTACTTTATTATTATTTAGTATTAGTATGGTCAGGAAAAAAGGACTGCCTCAATGGGGTGAGTTTGTTTTAGTTACAGTTGAAAAAATTACTCCATATGCTGCTTGGTGTAGGCTTGTAGAATATCCTGAAGCTGAGGGCATGATTCATGTAACAGAAGTTGCTGGAAAATGGGTTCATGACATTCGTGACTTTGTTAAAATTAAAAAACAGTATGTGGCTAAAGTTATCAAGATAGACTATCAGAAAAACTTTGTGAATTTGAGCTTGAAAAGAGTAAGTAGGGTTGATGAAAAGGAAAAGATGAATGAGTTTAGAAAAGAGCAGAGAGCTGAAAAGCTCATGGAACAGGCGGCAAAATCTCTCGGAAAAAATTTGAATCAGGCTTATGATGAAATCGGCTTTCTGATCCAAGAAAAATTTGGTAATTTATCAACAGCCTTTGAATTAGCAAAAAAATGTAAAGAAGAGTTAATTAAAGCAGGTGTGAGCAAAGAGTGGGCCGAAGCCATAGCCGGAATTGCTGAAGAGAGTATTCAAGAAAAAGAATTCGAAATAAAAGCTGAGATTGAGCTGAAATGTTTTGCTAAAGATGGTGTGAAGAAGATAAAGGAGTTACTCTCTGAATTTGAGAAAAAAACTGGGTGCAAGGTTAAGTATATCTCTGCTCCTAAATATAGAATTGAGATTAAAAGTAAAGATCCAAAAACTTTGGAAAGAAGGCTCACTCAAGAGCTTGAAGCCATGTGCAAACAAATTGAAAAATTTGACGGAGAGGGAAAGTTCAAATTCCTTAAAAGTTGAAGATTGTTCTAAAAAGCACATAAGCTACTTTAAACACATATAAAATTGCAAATATGTGAAAAAAATTAAAATTTGCACCAAATGAAATTAAAAGTAAGACTAATCCCGCTAGAACATCAAGAATCCCCATCCAATCAAAAATTCCAATCGAAAAGCTTGTGAAGACCGACAAAATACCTTTAACCAAAAGAATATAGGCAAAATAAAGAGTATAGGCTCCAATTATCGGAAAGCTTGGCCCAAAGTAGATAATCATAGCACCACAGAAATCAAGCACTCCTAAAAATAACAGCAATAAATTCATATTTTTCATTTTTTAGAAATTAAAAATAAATAATATGAAGATGAGGAAATGTTCTGTTTGTAAAACCTACACCTTTAAAGATAAGTGTGTCAGGTGTGGGATTGAGACTATTCCCCCACAACCACCAAAATTTTCATTACAAGATAGATATGGTGAATTGAGAAGAATGGCGATAAAAAAGACTAAAAATCCTTAAGAAGTTTCAAGACATTTTAAAATACATAAATTTAAAAGATAAACAAGATAATCTATATGTGAGCACATGACAACAAAAATAATTGAACTTGAAAGACCTAAGCTAAAGGATCCTATATTCATTGAAGGTCTACCCGGGATTGGAAATGTCGGTAGAATTGCTGCTGGCTATTTGGTGGAAGAATTAAAAGCAAAAAAGTTTGCTGAACTCTTTTCTTCCCATTTTATGCCATTTGTTTTATTACATGAAAATTCTTCCGTCCATATGCTTAAAAATGAGTTCTATTATTGGAAGGCAAAAAAGAAAACCCAGAGAGACTTGATTTTGTTAATCGGGGACAGCCAAAGCATAGATCCTGAAGGACATTATGAAATAGTTGAAACTATTCTTGATTATATTCAGAAGTTTGGGGTGAAAGAAATTTTTGCTTTGGCAGGACTGAGCATAGGTGAAGAAAAAGCAAAGCCTAAAGTTATTGGTGCTGTAAGCGACCCCGAACTCATAAAAAAATATGAGAAATATGGAATAGACTTCCAGTCTGTGAATAAAGTTGGTACTATAGTCGGAGCCTCCGGTCTTTTCATAGGACTCGGGAAGATGAGAAAAATGAAGGGTGTTTGCCTTCTGGGTGAAACTATGGGCTTCCCGATAATTCCGGACCCGAAGAGTGCTGAATCTGTTCTCACGATCCTGATAAAGATTTTGAATTTAAACATTGATACTTCAAGACTTGGGAAAAAAGTAGAAGAAATGGAAGAATTGATAAAGAAGGTTGAGGATGTACAAAAAAGAGCTTTGAGTCAGCTTCTAGCACCACCTGAAAAAGTTGGAAAGAAGGAAGAACTAACTTACATAGGTTGAGCAAATGCCGACAAAACTTTTAATCCCTAGGCAACAATATTTGTCGTCTGGAATACATATGGGAATGAAGCTAAGGACCAAAAACATGAGAGAGTTCATCTTCAAGATAAGACCCGATGGTCTAGCTGTTTTAAACCTTAGGAAGATTGATGAAAGAATAAGAATTGCTTCAAAATTTTTGGCAAGGTCAAAAAATATAGTTGTGGCGAGCAAGAAAAGCCAAGTACAAAAAGGTGTGGAGAAATTTGCTGAACTAATAAAGGCCAAGGCTTTTGTCGGGAGATTTTTGCCAGGCACTCTAACAAATCCCTCTTTTGAAAAATACATGGAGGCTGATGTTGTTTTTGTTATAGACCCTATGATTGATAAACAGGCTGTGGAGGAAGCTGTAAAAGCAAGGGTTCCTGTGATAGCCGTGTGCAATAGTTTCAATGAAACAAGAAACATAGACCTCGTAATTCCCGCTAACAACAAAGGGAAAAGGGCCTTGGCAACTTTGCTTTGGTTACTCACTCGTGAGATATTGAAAGAAAGGCAAGAAATAAAATCAGAAAAAGACTACAAAATTAAAGTTGAAGATTTTGAAAAAGAGTGAACCATAAATCTTATAAATACTTTTTCTCAGTAAATTATTAGGCGAGCTGGTTGGGTAGCTTCGGCCTTTCTATCAAAGAAAGGCTGAGGAAGTTCCGTCCACCTTGAGAGGGTGGCTCTGCCTACCTGAGAAGGTAGCACCGATATCAGAAACGAGACTTTCCTACCTCGGTAACGATGAAGAAAACGGAGTTGGGGTAGAGAAAGATGAAACGGATCGGTGCCCCTGTGAGGTGCAAGTTTGATACGCTTAGACAAATGCTACCTTAAACAAAAGACGGGCTATAACCAGCACGCCTTTTTATTTTTAAAATGAGTAAGATAAATTATGGCGAGAAGAGATAGAATTTACATGCCTATGGGTACAGGTGGTTTACTTAGGTATCAAGAAGAGGAAGAGATGCTTACTATAAAGCCTGAACACGTTGTAATTATTGTTGTTGGAATAATAGCTTTGGAACTCTTGCTCAAATTTTTTGGCTAAGGTATTTTTCTTTTCAAATTCATCTATAATTTATGAGGATATTTCTCGGCCCTGCTGGAATTCCGACTGTGGCTGAAGATAGAACAACAGAAGGTGGAATAAGAAAAATTTCTGAGCTTGGGTTAAATGCGATGGAAGTTGAATTTGTGAAAAATATTTATATGAATCAAAAAAAAGCAGAAGAAATCGGAAAGATCGCCAAAGACTATGGAATAAGCCTTACTGTCCATGCACCCTATTTCATAAATTTGCTCTCAGACAAGAAAACGACGGTGGAAGCTTCTAAGAAAAGGATTTTAGAATCTTTAGATAGAGCAGATAGAATGGGAGCTAAAGCCATTGTGGTACATGCCGCTTACTATGGGGGCTTATCGAAAGAAGATGCTATGGAAAGGATGGTAAATATAACAGAAGAAATATTGGAAGAGGCTAGAAAAAATGGGATAAAAAATCCTTTACTAGCCTACGAAACCATGGCAAAAGAAAGCCAGTTTGCTGATCTAGATGGGCTGCTCCAGCTCGTGAAAAAAGTTAACTCTAAACAACTCACAATTAACGTCGATTTTGCTCATTTGTTTGTGAGAAATAATGGGAAAATTGATTATGTAGGAATTCTGGAAAAGCTGAAAGATTTTGACCATATCTATTCCCACTTTTCAAACGCCAAATACAATCTCAATACAAAAAAATTTTTAGATGTTCACATACCCGTAAATTCTCATCCTCCATTTAAACCTTTGGCTGAAGAAATTTTGAAAAGAAGGGTTAACATAACAATAATTTCTGAATCCCCCATTCTTGAACAAGATAGCTTGAAGATGCTTCAGACTTTCAAAAAAATAGATTTAAAATTCAAGCTTTAGATTTCTTCTCTTTTTTACAATGAGTTTAGTAAAAGCTAGGCCGAACAAAAAGCCGCCTATGTGGGCCCAGAAAGCTATATTGCTCCCTATTCCTCCAAGCAAACTAGCTGTACCAAAGATAAATTGAATCAAAAACCAAACCCCTATGACAACATAAGCCGGGACTCTTATAAGAACGTATTGGACATTTGTCAAAATTTTCTCTTTTGGGAATAGAAATAAGTAAGCTCCAAGTATGCCTGAAATTGCCCCAGAAGCTCCTATGCTTGGGATGGTGGAATAAGGATCTGTTAAGAATTGGAAAAAGGCTGCTGAAAGGCCCGAAAGAAAATAGAGCAAAATGAACTTAATCCTACCCAATCTATCCTCAACATTATCGCCAAAAATCCAGAGATACCACATATTTCCAAACAAGTGGTCTAAACCACCGTGTAAGAACATGGAAGTGAAAAGCGTTAGAACAGAAAATTTAATTGGAATGAAACCAAAAGTATAGATTATTTTTTCATAGTCTGTTAAGCTCCAAAAGAAGATTAGAACATTCAAGACTATAAGGGAGGTTGTTAAAATAGGATAGCTCTTTCTTGGTGCTGTGTCTAGATAGGGAAAAAATTGACCTTTCCTGCTTTTAAACATATGATTCTAAAATATGTTAGTAATTCTTAATTAAATAACTAAACTTCAAATGATGAACCGCCATGAGAAATTAAAAGATAATGTAAAAATAAAGGGTGTGAATTTTGTATTTTCAATAAAAAATTTTTGTAAAATTTCTAATAAATAAATATTTATAAACTTTTCGAATTAATTAATTATTATGGCGCAACTACTAAAAAGAAACGGGGAATATGTGGCATACCCACCAAACTACGTGATTTCAGGAGACTTTGAGGAAATTAGTAAAATTTTAGAAAAAGTCAATCTAAAGTCAAAGAGTCCAATGATATGCTTGAGTATAGATGAAGAAAATAAAACAGGAGCTATCGCTTATTCACCTCGCTTTGATCATAACAGCATAGCTATAGAAAACTGCTTAGAGGAAGCAGAAATGGTCTTAATTGCCGCTATTGATGCCCTCAAATCAGGAAAAAAAGTACAAATAGAAAAATATAGATACATATAAAAAGACCGAGTTGGTCGACAATCTACAAGTATAAAAGAGTTTCCTCAGTCTTCTTTGGTGTTTTTAATTTAAAATAGGCTTCTTTAGCTCGATTAAAGGCTCTTTTTGTATACTCTAATGCTCTATTGATATCTTCTTCCATTCCATCTGGGAAAATTCGATTCTTCCTGTACTCCTCGACGCCAGATTTTATATTCTTTATAATTTTCCGAAACTCTTCCCTTGTTATTTTATATGGTTTGCCATCTTCAGCAATTAATAAAATTCCTGAAGGGGTTAAGAATTCTTTTGAGGCTTTGTCAATTTTTTCCAAATAATTGAGAAGAGTTTGATATTGTATTACGTCTTTTGTCAATTTTATCGAATCTTTTAAATCAACGACCGCTTTTGCCATTTCGTTAATGACTGAAGAATATTTGCTCAGATACCAACTTCCGGCCAATTCCACTTGCTCTTTTAATGTTATTGGAGAGCCCAGCCTCTCACTTTCAAATCTAACTAATATGTCAACTATTTGATAAAAATATGGCTCTTCATAGGTGTGGATTAGAAATAGAGGAATGGCATGACACTTCCCCCTTTTAAAGAATTCTTTTATATATTTCCCCCTCTCTTTTGCTATAATGTAAAGCATATTTGCATCGATTAGAATAGAGTCTATATTGCTCAACCCATAAAAATCTTTCAGCAAATCGGTTGCTCCTTTAACTTTACCTAAAATTTTATTTTTCATTTCATCACTTAATTTATACTCCTTCGCCACATCTTCTATCTTTTTATTCAAATTCTCTAAGTCTTTTTCACCTAAATCCATGAGTGTTATGTTAAAGATTATTGGCTCACAAAAACCCAATGTTAAATTACCTTCTCCAAGATAATCATGATAATACTCTCCGTGTACACCGAAGACCTCTCCTTCGGAAGAATGAATCCTATCAAATTCTTTTGAAGCTTCGAGTGAGGATATATAGCGGGTTAACGCTGAAATGGCTTTTCTTCTCAACTCTTCAATTTGTCTCGGGTATTCGTCTGGTCCCTTTTCTTTAGTCATTTCTAGAATTCTACAAGTTCTGTCCAAAGTAGCATCTATTATTTGAGAAGAAGCATAAGCCCTCTCATTTGCCAAATAAAGGAAAGTGCCCAAATGTTTTAAAGCCTCAGGATCTGTGTCTAAATTTTTCTCTAATTCTTCAACATACTTTAAGTATTGTGAAATCATCTTACGTGCCTTATCTATTTGTCCTCTTCTTTTTTCTTTTAAGCTATTTACCCTCGATTCTTCTGTCTCATCTTTTTCTTTTAATTCTCCTGTCACAGAAACACTTGAAAGATTGATTATTTCATATAATTTATGAAGTTGATCGTAAAAATAATGGAGAATTTGTTTTTTTGTTTCAATTAAGTTTTTAGCCTCAATTTCATTCTTCTTCTCCACGGCATCCAAAAATTGTTCATAGACATCGTCAACATATGACCATATAAAAATTTTATTAAAATCAATATGATTAATATCACCACTTCCCAAGGCCCTTATCCTTGCTTCATTCTCTCTTCGTATTTCAGTCAATAAAAAACTCTCTTTCTCTTCTACCAAATTCTCACCTCTTCACCCAAGTTTCCTTTAAAAAGAAAAAGTCATCAACCAATTCAAAAAACTTATTTAATTCAAAATATTTAATCTTTTCGATTTTTTATCAATTTGCTTTATGAAGAAGAATCATTTATAATTCTAACAAAACCTATTTAAACTTTTTTACAATTTTCTGGTGAAATTCTCAAGACTTACCTAATATTTTTGAATAAAAGCTTTTTCGAAATCTATGCTCTAAAGACCATATAAATCATTTTTCATTTCTTTTGAATTTAATTTTTTAATGAAAAAATATTTAATATGAAGAAATTTAAGTTTGTTGACATAACAACGAGTGATGTTGCTTTTGAAGCTTATGGTAAAAATCTGGATGAATTATTTACCAATGCAGCACTAGCGATGTTTGAGGTCATAATAAACACAAAACAAGTAAAAGCGAGAATAGAAAGAAGTATTGAATTGAACGGGAAAGACCTCCAATCACTTCTCTTCAATTGGTTGAATGAATTGTTGGTTTTTGTAGATGCAGAAAATTTGGCCTTCTCAAAATTTAGTGTAAAAGTTGATGAAAAAAATTTAAGCTTAAAAGCTAAATGTAAAGGAGAATTTATGGATAGAGAAAAACATGAAACAAGAACTCATGTTAAAGCCTGCACATATCATAAAATGGAAATCAAAAAGAACGAAATTTGGAAAGCTAGAGTTATTCTGGACATTTAAAATTGTTAAATTTTTCAAATTAATTTTCTTATAGTGGGTTAATATTATGTGTGAATTTAAAATAAAGAGATGTCCAAATTGTGGAAACAAAAGCTTAACTAAAATTTTAGATGAGTGGGTTTGCTATGAGTGCGAATACCATTCTAAAAAATTGATGAAAAAAATGGAAGCTAGTTTTAGATAATACTCTAGAGCTTAAACTTTTAATTTATAAATTCAAAAAAATAGTAGTCAACTAGAGTCTTTTCTAAAACACTTCATTATCATCCAAAATAAGAGATTTATCCTACTTTTTGAAGAATACAAAAAATTAAAGGTCTATTTTCCATTCGAAATCCCACATATCTCTAAAACTTTAATCACTCCTACCCAAACCAAATGAGTTCTAAATCTATTTTTTACCATAAGTGTTTTTCCATTTATGATAACTTTGACTTCTTCACAGACTTAAAAGAAAATGCTGAGCCATTTGCTGCAGGAATTAATTTGTATGCTGTAAAAATTAAAAGTAAAAAAGATATCTGTCATTTGCTTAGTAAGTTACCTATTAACTATTAAAGAAAAATTATTTAAGAAAAAGCTGTTTTTGTCTTTAGCTAACCTTTTACAACTCCAAGAGGAACAAAACGAGCTACACGCTTTCCTATCCCAGCTTCATCGCTAACTCGTGCTACTTCGTCTATTTCCTTGTATGCCTCTGGCCTTTCTTCTGCAAGAACTTTCCAACTTGCCGCCCTTGTTAGTATACCTCTTTGTTCGAGCATTTTCGCAACTTCTTCTCCTCTTATTTGTTTAAGTGCTCTCGATCTTGATTCGACTCTTCCTGCACCATGAGCAGTAGAATAAAATGTTATTTCTCCTGTTTCCTGACCTACCAATACATATGATGCACTCCCCATAGAACCTGGAATTAATACCGGCTGACCTGTCTTCCTATATTCTGGAGGTAGATTGGGATGATTTGGTGGTAAGGCAAGACTAGCACCTTTTCTATGCACAAAGACTTTTCTCTTTTCACCGTTAATTTTATGTTCCTCGATAAATCCACGATTGTGTGCTTGATCATAAACTATTTCAAGCCCTATATCTTCTAGTTTCATTTTTAATACCTTAACTAAACTTTCTCTTACCCAATGAGTTATCACTTGTCGATTGGTGTAAGCATAGTTTGCAGCACAAGCCATTGCAGAAAAATAATCCTCACATTCTTGAGTTCCAGCAGGGGCATAAACTAGTTCACGATCAGGTAATTTTCTCAATTCATCTCTAAACCTTGATTCTAAAATTTTTAGGTAATCTGCACAAACTTGATGTCCCAACCCTCTTGACCCTGTATGGATTTCTACAAACACCTGTCCTTCTCTTTCTATTCCAAAAACTTTCGCAACTTCTGGTAAAAATATTTTATTCACAACTTGAATTTCAAGAAAATGATTCCCTGCTCCTAAAGTACCAAGCTGAGGAGCACCTCTCTTTTTAGCTTGGATAGAAACTCTTTCTGGGTTTGCGCCTTTAATACAACCGTTTTCCTCTAAATGTTCCAAATCTTTTTCAGTCCCATAGCCTTTTTCAACAGCCCACCTTGCTCCTTTAAACAGAACTTCATCAAGCTCAGAAAAGCTTAACTTAATCTTACCAAATTCACCAACTCCAGAGGGAACATTGTTGAAAATCGATTCTAGCAAATCTTTAAGCCTTGGTCTAATTTGATCTACTGTTAGATTTGTGCGAAGGAGGCGAACCCCACAATTTATGTCAATTTCGTGGATCTAAATCCAATCCGATGCCACCGGGGCTCAAGCCGCCTTCTTTGTAGTCTAATGCTGCCACTCCCCCTATTGGAATTCTGGGAAGCTAAGCTCTATCCATATCCAAAATGCATATCGGGGAGTGCTATGCTATGCTTGTAAATTCCTGGTAGAAAAGCAACATTGGCTGCTTGTTCTATTGCTCCGTCTTCTACTTCTTTTAAAAGTTTTTCTGACAAGAAAAGCCATGCTGGTACTTTCATACCTTGCTTGGCTTCTTTTGGCAATTCCCATATGCAAGGCCTAATTTTTCTCAATTTTTCTTTTAGACTTATCTCTCTCACCTCCTTAATTTAATTAGTTCTTTTTGTTTAAAAGATAAACAATAATAAATTCTCCCTCTATTATTCTTCCATGGGCCATATATTTATACATTAAAGTTGTAATCCATTAGCTTATCTCTTAATTTTATTAAATTAGTTTTGAGTATTGAAAAGAATCTAATATCTTTAGTGTCGTTTCTCAACCTATCTTTTTTATTTATAAATTCGATAAATTCTTCTCTTTTATTTGGTATTATCCATTCATAAGTTTTATATGAGTTGATAGTTTCTAAGATTTTTTTATTTTTATCTTGATGTAAAAATCCTATATTTTCTTTGAATCTTAGAAGATTATCTTTACTACAAATATAAATATGCCAAATATTTCTATTCTTTATTTTCTTCGCATCAGAGGGTTTAATCCCAAACTTTAATAAAAAGGTTCTAATTTGTTCTAGACCATTTTTGTTAATAGATTCTAATCTTATTGATCTACTTTTACCTTTTTGAAACTCAACTCATGCATCACAATCAAAATAAGCTCTTAGCCGACATTTTAATTCTTCTAAAGAAAGTTTTGACATACCCCACTTATCAGAATAGAATACAGAATAGAATGAAAAATTTTTTGTAAGTTGTAAAAATAAGTTTTTATTTTGGAGTTTACATCTATCTTTTTCTTTTATTGGTTTTATCCCAAATGCTTTTTCAAAATTCTTCTGAAAATCTTGTAAAATTATTTCATTCTTATTTCTTAAACCAATACAATAATACTTATGTTTTTGACTTGGTGGATTAGTTATTACATAACCATCTGTGCAAAGATATCCATATATAGTTGCTAAATTCTGGTTAAATTTCACAGTTTTTAATTTGACCATTTTACTATTTAAACCAAAGTTTGTCGGGCAAAAACACTGTAAGGAAATAATTTTTACTAGCAAATTTAATTTTCAAAACTAGGAATAATCCTAAAGAACTTTCAGAACTTAATGTTTTATATTTAAATTTTTTTCCAATCTTAAATTATGGTAGCTAAGCCGGAAGATTATCTCCTTTTGATGTTTTCAATGAAAGGTGTTGGCAAAAGGGTTGATTTTAAGCATGTGAAAGAAAAACTCTCTAGAGATTTGAAAATTTCTTCAGAAGAAGAAATTCAAAAGATTTTGAATGGTTTGATTCAAAAAGGTTTTTTAGAAGAAGTTAAAGGTTTGTATGGTGTGACTCAAGAAGGAAAAGGACATTTTGCTAAACTGTTGCCAAAAATTGAAGATGAGTTGAAAAAAGTTAACCAACCTTGGATAATTGTTTATAAAGCTAAGGAGTATTATCCAAATGTTGCTGAAACGGTTTTTGAATTTTGTAAAGATCGCTATGTAGGATTTTATTGTTTGTTTACAGAGCAGAGATTCTTCAGAAGAGATTTTCGTGGCAAGAAAATTGTTTTGAAGTCGCCAAAAGATCTGTTGTTTTTTGTGAACATCCATTGCATAGATGTAATTCCATGCGTACATCGCATAGGCGTGAATAGGCCTGATTGGCTTATTGTTGATATTGATCCTGGGCCAAAAGTTTCTTGGCAACAAACAAAAGAAATTGCTGAAGTAGTTTACAAAATTTTTGAAAGATTTAAGCTTAAGCCTGCCATGAAGTTTTCTGGCTCCCGTGGCTTTCAGATTTGGTCTTTAATAAAAAAATTTGAAATGCCTGAAAAATATCAGCCTTTGATCTTAAGAGGGGAAAACAAGAGAGAAAAAAATTATTTCTCATTATTCGCAGATTTTGTCAGATTAATTCAAAAAGAAGTTGATAAAGAAATCCCGAAAGTAACAACCTCTGAAACCCTGCCCAAAGAAAAAAGAGGGGATAAAATTTTGCTAGATTCTTCGAGTATGAAGCCTATGGGTCTAGTTCGTACCCCCTATGGTTTACACTCTAAAACCGGACTTATATCTTTACCCCTAAAAATGAAAGAATTGAAAAAATTTGAGCCTGGGGATGCAAACATAGAAAAAGTTTTAGAAAAATTCAAAAAAAGAGGCAACGAGTTCTTGCTTGAGGAGGCAGATCCTTCGAAAATATTGGAACTGTTTTAACCTTAATATTTCCTAAATTCTAACTATTTATTAGAGAATATGCCGATCAGCACTGTACCTTACAGGAGAAAGTATGCCCACACCAAATCTAGAGGAAGGGAGACAACAGTTATATGTGGTGTGTGTGGTAGACAGGTGCCAAGATACAAGACCTTTGTAGTGAGAAAGAGTTTCAGAATCACGGATCCAACGATCCTTCAGCAAGTTGATAGGAGATTCATCCATACAATGACAAGGATGATAAGAATATGTCCTGCTTGTGCAAGATTCCATGGAGTGGTTAAACCTGGGAAGAGTGTTAGAAAAAAACATATGGCAAGATAAATATGCTTAAAAAAATATGGGGTATAAGAGGAATCTTGTACAGGAAAATCAAGGAATCTGAGAAAAAAAAGGAAGGTACGATTCTTGATGAAATCTTGCCTGGATTTGGTGTGAGAAAACCCAAGAGAATAGTTGAATTTCCCGATGTAGAAACAACAAAAGTTAATGTTATCTACCCTCTACTTGAACCCTTTGCGTATGCACAAATTAAATGGAACCCAGAAAACAAAGAATTGGTTTATAATGTACTAGAGCCAAAGCTAAGTGAAAAAGATGAGGAAATTCTTAAAAAAGTTTCAGAAAGTTTGATTGAGCTTGTTGATGTCGAGCTTTCAAGCATAAAGCAACCTTCAAAAATCATAGAATATCTAGAAAAAAATGTAGTAAAAGTGATAAAAGAGTTGGGAATTAAGCTCACTCAAGAACAATACATCAAAATAATGTATTACATTTATAGGAATTTTGTAGGTTTGAATGAAATTGAACCTTTCATGCAGGACCCAAATATAGAGGACATAAGCTGTGATGGAGTAAACATTCCTTTTTATGTCGTTCATAGAAAATATGGTACTCTTAAGACCAATGTTATCTTTAAGGATTTAGGGAAATTAAGAGAACTTGTTGTTAAGCTTTCGGAAAGATGTGGTAGATATGTTAGTTACGCTGAACCTATTCTTGATGGGACTCTGCCAGATGGTTCAAGAGTCGCGGCAACTCTAGCACCTGACGTAGCAACTCGTGGGCCAGTGATAACAATAAGAAAATTCGGTGAAAGACCTCTCTCTCCCATTGAGCAGATTGAAGTTAAAACAGCCTCCCCCCAAATCTTAGCATACTTTTGGTATCTTATGGAGCATGGTATTTCAGCACTTATAATTGGTGGGGTTGCTACAGGTAAAACAAGCTTTCTGAACACATTATGTATGTTCATCCCACCAGAAGCAAAGATAGTAAGTATAGAAGACACTAGGGAGCTTAGGATTCCTAACGAACATTGGGTCCCGACTTTAGCAAGACCTGGGTTTGGAATACCAATGCCATCTGGAGAAAAATATGGTGGTGTGAGCCTTTTTGATTTGTTGAAAGAGAGTTTCAGACAAAACCCTGATTATGTGATTGTCGGGGAGACAAGAGGTGAAGAAGCTTATGTTATGTTCCAGGGAATAAGCTCAGGTCATCCAAGCCTTAGCACAATACACGCAGGATCTGTAGAAACTTTGATAAAGAGGTTGACAAGCCCGCCTATTGAACTTTCGCCAACTCTAATTGAGGGACTTGATGTTATAGTGGTGATGATTCATGCAAGGGAAAGGGGGAAGTCTGCAAGAAGGATAAGAGAAGTGGTAGAAATAGAATCTGTTGACCCTAAGACTGGAGAGGTGAAATACAGAACTATCTTCAAATGGGATCCTGAAAGAGATGAGTATAAAAAAGTCGAAGATAGTATAAAAGTTAAAAATATTACACTGGCAAAAGGTGGAAAAATAGAGGATGCATGGGAAGAAATTAAAAGAAGGGAGAAAATCTTAGAATGGATGAGAAAAAAAGGTATAAAAGATTACACAGAAGTTGTCAAGATCATAAATCTTTATCATAAAGATAAGAAAAAATTTTTCGAGATTGCTGGGAAAGAATTGGAAGATATTGTATACGAAGAAAAGGTGTCACAAAAACCAGAAATTGAAACTCCTTTAATCAAAACCGAAAAGCGTGAGAAGGAAAAGAAAAGAGTACCTATATTAGAAATCCTAGGATTTAAAATCTTAAGGGAAAGGTAATGTTGGAATTTGTTAAAGGTTTGGCAAATTCAAATTTTGGTTGGATTGTAGACAAATACCCAGAATTTTTTTCTATCATAAAGGACAATCTACCAAAAGCAGATATAAGAATTGGTTATAGGACTTATGCCAGTCTGGTGATCCTCTTTTCCTTAATAATTTTCATCTTAAGCTTCATAGTTTCTTTCACAGCTTTAACAGCAATCCAACTTCAATTTATTTTAAGAATTTTCTATTCTTTTTTTGCTTCTTTCTTGATAGCTGCGGTTAATTTAATTGTTTTCACTTTTTACCCATCTCAAAAAGCTGAAAGAAGAAAAAAAGATATAGAAGCTAACTTACCTTTTGCTCTAACACATATGGGAGCAATAGCAGAATCTGGAATCCCTCCGTATGTGGTTTTTAGGCTCCTTAGCCAGTTTGGTGAATATGGGGAAATTTCAAAAGAAATGGATAAAATAGTTAAAAATATCGATGAGTTTGGTGTAGATCCGTTAACTGCCGTTAAAGAGTGCGCGAACAGATCTCCAAGCGATCAATTCAAACAAGTCCTTTTAGGGTTTGCTACAACAATAGAAGCAGGTGGTAATATAAAGACCTTCTTGAAGACCATGGGAGAGCAAGCACTTTTTGAGTGGAGAATTAAAAGAGAAAAATTTATTCAACAACTAAGCACAATTGCAGAATTTTACACAGGTATATTGATAGCCGCACCCCTTTTCATTATTTCTTTGTTCGCTGTGATGAATATGATCCAACCCACCTTAGGTGGCTTCGGAATCTTCGATTTGATGAAGCTTAGCGTATATCTCCTCATACCCACAATCAACATAGGTTTCTTACTGTTCTTGGGAGGAATTGAGGTTCAAATATGAAGATAGAAAAGAAGTATTTGATACTGGTAATTTTGAATGGTTTTATAGTACTGGGAATAATAGCTATTAACTTTCTATTCTTGAGGGAAATACCAAACATTTTTTCCACCATAAACATCCTTGCCTGCATAATGTTTGTTATGCCAATAGTACTGCTTGAATATCTAAAATACAGGAAGCTTAAAATTATTGAAAATATGTTTCCGGCATTTCTCAGAGATTTCATAGAATTAACGAGAGGTGGAATGACTGTAGAACAGGCTATGGAAAATTTGAAAAAGAATGACTACAAAGAGCTTAACCAGTATGTGAAAAAGATGGCAGCACAGCTTGATTGGGGTATACCTGTAGAAAAAGTTTTACTCAACTTTGCCAAATCAACAAAATCCAGGATGATAAATAGAACTATATCTTCTGTGATTGAAAGTCATAGATTTGGTGGTAATCTCACAGATACCCTGGAAGCACTTGGCAATGCTAGCATAGAAGTAGAAAGAATTAAAGCTGAAAGAATGATGTACTTGTATTCTCAAGTAACCACAGGCTATATAATTTTCTTTGTTTTTCTGGGTGTAATAATTGCGATGGGTAGATTTTTGATTCCAAGTTTGATGAATATTAATGTTGAGGGTGTGACTTCTCCACAACAAAATTTTAGCAGCGAATATAAAAATCTCTTCAGGAATCTAATCCTGCTTCAAGGTGGTTTCGCTGGCCTAAGTGTTGGAAAAATGGCTGAAGGTAGAATCGTAAGCGGCATAAAACATAGTTTGGTAATGATTGTCGTCGGTCTAGTCGTGTTCACAATTTTAGGCTAACAACTCGAAATATCTGAAGCCTCCACCTCATCTGTTACTATTGATGTACAGTTAGTAGAAACGTAAACTTTATTGTAATTTTGATTTGCAGAAATATTAAACATATATTTTTCATTTACAAGTATAGTTAAGTTGCCGCAACAAGATGTCTCAGGCACGACAGCCCCATTAGCAAAAGAAAGGTAATATCTCTGTGTTGATGCATTTGAGTAAAATATCGTAAGGGTTATATCCCCTAGTGGTATGTTGCCTGTGTTGGTAATGTAGCCTAAAATGTAGTTGTTTGAATAACAGACATCTGAAAGAGAAATTCTGCCTTGATTACAAATTATTTCTATATCCGCTTGTTGCCTTACAGTTTGCGTAGAGCTTCTTGTGAAACTAAAAACCCAACTTCCGACCAAACCACCAACCGCAACAGTTATTGCAATTAAGAGAATAGTTGCGATGAGGGGGGAGATTCCTTTCATTTTATACACCATATACACCACAAGTAGATTCTTTGCTCAAATCAGGGCATACCGAAGTTCCGACTATAAGCTTTGAGAATTGTTCGGCTGGAACATTGGTTGTGGAGTTTGGAAGAATGAAACTTTTATACTCACCGACCATAAGAGAGCTAGGATTCAAATTTATGGTTGGTGTTACTATGTTATTTTTTAATATAATAAAAGCTGTAAGACCTTGAATATCATACTGACCTGTGTTTCTGAGTATAAAGGTTAGTGTTCCTGTAGCCCTATCTAGAGTACAACTATATATTTCAAAATTTGAGAACCTACATTCTTCTGTCCTGTTGTATTTTGGCAAAGTTTGGCTAGTAAAACTCGAGACCCAGAAGGCCAATATACCTGCCACGGACATTGTTATCGCTATCAAAAGAACGGTTGCTACAAGAGGGGAAATTCCTTTCATTAATCTAAATTTGTATTTAGACTAATAAATATATTGTAGATGAGAAAATTTAATTGATGGGGAAGGGTCAAGCTGAAGTTGTTGAAAATGTGTTTACAATTCTCTTTGGTATTGTAATTTTGTCTGCAATTTCTGTTATGGTTTACAATCTCTACACAAATCAACTTAAAGCTGAAATTGAAAACAATCTCAGGCAATTAGCTCTTGAAGTCTCAAACAATATTCTAAAAATTTACGAGACTGGAAAAAATTCTAAATATTATCCGATGTTGGGCGAGAGTGCTAAACTCGCTGAAGTTAATTTGAATTTGCCGCCTAGAATTTCGGGCAGAAATTATGAGATTTTTTTGATTTCCTCTAGTCCAATCTGGATCCAAATCTCAAATCTAACCGTTGGGGGGAGATCACCAGCAGCACCTATAATTACTTCTCCTGGTGCAAAAATCATCTTAAAGACAACGCAGTCTCCTGAAGTTATGGTTGAGCAGGAAGTTCCAAATGTAGATGTTCTATTTCAAGGAAGAATTGAGAACGGTTTAAATAGCACTCTCAGCTATTATAGAGCGAACATTAATAACACAATAAAAGATTTCATAACACTTGGTAAACAGGAAATAATTATAAATATATTGAAGGTGAGTTGATGGCCATTTCACATGTTGATTTTGCAATAGCTGCCGGCATTTTTTTTGTTTTTATTGGCATACTTTTTGGTTATGTTATCAGTTATCTTATTAATTATAGGGGCATAGCAGAGAATTCTGAAGTAAGAAGCATAGCATCAGACCTTTTTAACATTTTTTTCACGGATGAGGGTGTGCCTAGCAACTGGGAAGAAAGTAACTTGGCGCCTGTTAAAATTGGTTTGATGGGCAAGCTTTACATGATGGTAATAAATGTTACGGAAACAAATGGTAGCTACAGAAATAATATAACTATAAATGGAAGTGTTGAATTTGACTCAAGTTGTGTAAGAGGAATTACAAACAGTAGTGTAAGGCTATATAATTCAAACAACTCCCAAATTCCTTTCCAGCTTTACAACCAAAGCTTTTGTGAGGGCTTTCTTAAAAAAGGTGAGATTGCTTTCAATCTCAGCCTTGAACCATACCAATCCGAATTCTTCTTCTTGTATTTTTCTTCTGAAAAAAATATCTTACCACCAAATTATTCAGTAGAATTCCCTGTAAATGCGAGCAATTACACATTTCAAACCTACCCTATTCAAGAGTTTCAGATTATATCAGTAGACAAACTTCTTGCATTAAGGAATTTGAGTTATATTGGAGCTATACAAACTATACCTAAAGGATATGAATTTAAAGTGGAGATATCATGAAGGGTATACTTAAAAGTTTTGAAGCATTAGTTGCAATACTTTTTGTTCTAGCTGCTTATTTTGCACTCTTTGTCGGAGAAAAAGTTCCGGAGATGGAAACTGTGATATGGAAGCTTAGGGGAATTGAGGCCTTAAAAGCTTTAGACGACTCAAACCAGCTTGCAAACTATGTTTTAGCAAATCAGAGTGAAAAAATCGAAAGCTGTTTAATCAAGAATTTACCAATTGGTCTTGATTACAAAATTGTGATATGTAATCAGACTTGTCCTAGGCCAAATATAGAATCAGAAAAAGTCGTCTCTGTGGGATATTTTGTTAGCGGTAATGTTACGCATGTTGAACCCAGAGAAGTTTGGCTCTATTTGTGGAGAGGGGTATGAAAGGACAATTTTTCTTGATTTCAGGGATCGTAATCGTGATTGTTCTTTTCCTGATTAAAAGTAGCTTAAGCCTTTCTAGGATAATTGAAGACAAGCGCAATCTTGAGACAAGTGTAGAAAGGGAAGAATTCTTGAATGTGAAGAATGCCCTCATCAAAACAGTAGAATATTCTTACAATAAAAATGAGAGTGAAAAAATTGAGAATTATTTGAAATATGTTAGGGAAAGGCTTAAAAGTAGAACAATAGAACTAAATGGAATAGCTGTTGAATCTATCTATAAAAATGTTACAGCTTCTGCTGATTCTAACTTGAATGTTACTGTCTACAATTTTCTTGGAGAAACTATAAAAAATTTAACACTGGATTTCAATGGTAGTGTAGAGCAACATTATAATGTTGAAGACGGGAAGAGTGTGAGTAGTAGCTTTCTATTCAATACTGCTTCAAATGCAAACTACATTTTAAGCGTGAATTATACCACATCTAAAGAAATTAAGCAGTATAGGATTGTAATTCATGTTGAACTTGGAAAAAGTAAATTTGTCGGATTCTTTGATTTGAGAATGAAAAGTTTTACAGCCGAAAATAGAGACGAATTTTCAAAAATTGTTGAAATCGTTTGATTTTACATATCAAGCTCTAACTCATAATTGTGTCTGGACCATAGAATAAAAATAAACCAAAGAAAAACAATTTCTATTTGATGAGAAAGGGGATTTCACCTATAGTTTCAACGGTTCTATTGATATTGATCACTGTATCTGCAGTTTATATTGTGATGAATGTAGCAAAACCTACTGTAGAAAGGGCTTATGAGTTTGGTGTAATAAACGAGGCTGAGCAGAACATGCGTCTTTTGGACAACTTGATAAGGGAGGTTGCCTCGGAAGGGACAGGAAGTTTGAGGAGCGTAGTGTTGAAAGTCAGTGATGGTAATTATAGAATAGTTAACACTAGTGGAAATTTTACTGGAGCACTTCAATTTAAGATAGACTTGAAACATAGTCCTTTTGATGCACCTATGCTTAAAAGAGTGGGGAATTTGAAGTATAGTGCAGGAATGAGTTCTGCCGGCTTGGTTGGATATTGGAATTTAAATGAGAGGAATGGGACAAAAGCTGAAGACAGCTCTGGTTATGGAAATCATGGTACACTTTACAATGGGAGCTTGAGCTGCTCTAACCCACCTCTAGCTGAGGTGGGATGTCCTGAGTGGGTTGATGGAAAGTTTGGAAAGGCTTTGAGTTTTGATGGTGTGGATGATTATGTTGAAGTTCCAAATTCCTTTGATTGGCAAAAATATATATCTAATTCTTTCACTATATCGCTTTGGGCTTTTCCTAGAAAATATATAACTACATATCCACAAAATGCAACATATATCTTTTTCCATAAAAATATTAAACCAGGAGGAAACTTGAGTGCATATATTATTATATATTATTCAGGTAGTTATAAGAGATTTGAATTAGGAACGCGAAGCACGGATACAGGTGAAGGCATATGGCCATTCCCTCCAACAAATTCTGCACCAGATTTAATGAGATGGTATCATATAGTTTGGGTTTGGGATTATAACTCCCATAAAATTTATCAAGATGGTAAGTTGATTTACCAATGTGATGACAAAAGAACAGGTAAAGAAATGGGATTTCTTGGAATTTATTTAGCAGTATCCTGGGGTAATCGATATGGAGATTTGATAATTGATGAAGTTAGAATTTACAACAGAGCTTTAAGTGAAGAAGAAATCAAAGAGAACTTTAATACTAAAGCCTCGAACTATCAAGTTCTTCTTGAATATAGCAAAATCATCCTGACAGGAAATCTTAGGATTGGTAAAGGAACTCATAAGCTATGTATAGAAAAAATTGGTGAGCTTGACAACAAGCCCTTAATAAAAATATTTTCTTGTTAAAAAAACTAATCAAAGTCAAATTTATCGGACCATTTGTTGGCTTTGATCAAATTTTAAAGATTTTACTAACTCCAACAAGTTTGCCCTGTTCTACATTCTCCTGAAACTCCTATTGATCTGCATTTACCAGTGCAAATAACTGAAGTGTTGCTTCCTCTTGTCCAGAGTTTAGAAGCCAAAGCTCCTGGAGTAAGATCTGAAACGCTACCAAGATTAGATCCGTCACCGGCCAAACATGTGATGTTGGTTATGTTCTCACTACCAGGATTTGTCACGAAGATTGCTGTGCCTGTGACAGAATATATATATGGATAAGTTCCAGAGCACTTTATTTGATCTTCTGTTGCTGTTGAAACAGAAGCCCCTGTTGTTCTTGTGTAGGTTGTTAGCCAAACACTTATTATACCACCTACTGCCACAGTAAAAGCTATAAGGAGAATAGTAGCTATCATAGGGCTTACGGCTTTTGAACTCATAATATTTAATTATTTTTTTTTTAATATAAAAGCTTTTTATTTTGGTAAAAAAAGGAATAAATATGAAATACAGATGGAAAAAATATTCTGGGCAATATAAAATCCTTTCTATAATACTCTTGTTTGCCATCGCTTTTTTGGCAATCTACACTTTCTGGCCAAAAGAAATCGAGCGAACTTTTCAATCGATTCTTTTACCCGAGCTTTCAACTTCTGGCTTTTCAAAAGTCAAAAATATTGAAACAAACATTCTTGGGAATATTGGTATCATAAGCATTAAAACAGACTGTTATGACTTGATTGCAACTGTTGAAACTAGCCAAGCAGAGTCTGTCCAAAGAGGAATTGAAAATATATATGTAGCAAGACCAAATGCCCACGATATAGTTGCTGATGCTTTCAATTCTTTGGGAATAGAGGTCCTGATGGTTAAAATAACAGAGCTAAAAGAAAATTCTTTCTATTCCAAGCTAATTTTGAGGCAAGGCAATACTATTTTAAGCCTAGATGCAAGACCAAGCGATGCTATAGCAATAGCATTAAGAACAAATTCTTCAATTTATGTAAATTCTACACTCCTGAAAGAAGTTGGAAGAAAAATCTGTTAAATTTAACCCTTCAAGGCCTTCTTGAATTCTTCCTCAAATTCTTTTGCCTTTTCAGCTATTCTTTCAGCGGCTTTTTCTAAAGCTTCCTTCGGGGAACCTTTAGAGACCCTGACAAAAATCTTTGGTTGGCTTAAGTATGGATGCTCTTTAACATCGGCCGATTCAGAAACATTTTTATCTTCCCACAAAGCTTCTCTAATTGTATTAGTTAGTGTGTGTGTTTCCCCACCACACTCTATGAAAAGGGTTTTATCATCTTCTTTTATAACTTTAAGCTGCATTTAAATTAATTTGGATCGCTGATATTTAAATTTCTTTCTCATTGATCCAGCTATAGTTTAAAATCGGGATTGAAAATTTAGCTTGATCATCGATAGCTATTCTTGGACATCCAAAGCTTATGAGTAAGTCTAGATTAAGCCCCTCCAATTTTTCAGGCGAGATTTCGTCCATAACAAGAAGAAAAACTTCTTTTCCTTTTTTCTCCAATTTTTCTTTTATATCTAGCGGGTCTCCAAACATTTGACCTCTCTTCCAACTCACAATCAAACCAATTCTCCTAGCTTCTTTCAATTGGGCTTTATTCCAAACCAAAATTTTTTGAGTTCTTCTCTTGAATTCTTCCAATCTCCTTATCTCGCCCTTTTCCAAATCCAAATTCAAAACAGGCTTTTCTGTTTGGAGCACTAGGCCGGCAGCATAAAATTCGCCAGCAGAAACAGCAAGAAAGCACTCAACCTCTTTTTCTATAGACATAGCTGCTTTCAGGTTACAACCAAGAACTTGCCCCGTGTATTGTAATGCCTTGTGCATAAAAACTTTCTTTCCTTTTTTCTCTAGATATTCTTTTACCAGAGGCAAAATCTTGACAAACTGAATACTCGTTATTAATCCTATGCTATCGAATTCCTTCAACTTATCAAACTCCTTTTCTAGAATTGGTATTACATCGGCCTCAAGAAAATATTCCCAATAAACAACTGGAATTTTAGTTCTGGGCAAAAATTTCTCATGGCCTATGTGAAGAATAACACTACAACCAAGCCTTAAAGCTTCATCTTCTCTTACATCACACGCGCCAAAACACTTTTCCAAACATAAAAATACTTGAAAGCCCTTGGCCTCAAGTTCTTTAACCATATTTTGTACTCTAAGTCTTAAGCCTTCAGGAAATTGAAGAAAAACTCTCTTTGTTTTAAGTTTTTCAAGTCTTTTAAAAATTTCATCGGGAATTTCCATAATTTATGTTAATCTCCTATTCTTTTTCAGTTTTTCCCTACACTTCTTACAAACATCGAGAAAACGATGGCGATAAAGTCTTCCTACCTCACGAACAGGTTTTTTACAAATATCACAAAACTTTTTCATCAATTTCTTTTTATTTTTTCATCAATTTAAATCTTGAGCTCAATATTCAATTGATGAAAATCTCAAGCGAGATCAAAACTAAAGCAAAAAAATTGTTTGAAGGAGGAATGGTTGGGAAAGAACTAGAAACCGATAAAAGAATTCATTTTAAGGTTCGTGGGGAATCTGAAGAACATTCTGTGATTTTTGAAAAAAGGAGTAGAAAGTTTCTTTGTGATTGTGCTTATTTCACTCTAAAAGGAAAGTATTGCTCCCATGTTGAGGCTGTAAAACTATTTTTGAGAAAGAAATTCTTATGGTAATATTCTTGTTAAATATCTGGGGAAAAGAACTGCCTCTTTTATATTCACTATATCAAGGAGCTGCATAGTAAACCTTTCTAAACCCAAGCTAAAGCCTCCATGGGGAGGAGCGCCATACTTAAAATGTTCTGTAAACCATTTTATATGCTCTAGATTCATGCCCTTTTCTTTCACCTGTTGAATTATTTTTTCGTACCTATGTTCTCTCTGACCCCCTGAAGACACTTCCAGCCCTTTAAAAATCAGGTCAACACTTCTAGCCCATTCAGGTTCATCATCTACACGCATGACATAAAAAGGCTTAATTTTTGATGGAAATCTGTTTATGAAAAAGAAATCATGCTTGAATTTTTCTTTAACATATTTCAATAGTATTTTTTCAGCTTCCTTATCTACATCTGAACCAAAAGGTAGTTCTTTACCATATTCTTTCAATATATCATAGATTTTTGGGAATCTCAGCTCTGGGAAAGATTTTTTAGGAATTTCTATTTCTTTACCAAGGGTTTTGAGCTCGTCACCACATTCCTCTATAATTTTTTTTATCCCATATCTTACCATCTCTTCTTCCAATTTCATCATATCACTTTCATCCTTCAACACAAGCTCAGGAGCTATGCTTCTGTGTTCTGCTAAATGGTATGGTGTGTCGGAAGGCTCTGCCCTCCAGTTTGCACCAACATCAAAAATTTTTTCAAATCCTGCTAATATCAACAGTTGTCTATGTAGTTGTGGATCTTGCCTTAGGAAAGCTTCCTTACCAAAAAAATTTATTTTGAAAACATCCGCACCACCTTCAGAAATCCCACCAATTAGAGATGGTGTGAAAACTTGTAAGAAGCCTTTCTTTCTTAAAAATTCTGTCATTCCTTCAACAATTTTTGCCTGTATTCTAAATATGGCAATGTTATCTTTTCTCCTCAAGTCTAATGGTCTCCACTCTAACCTCGTATCCAAGTTTGCTGGTGTCACCCATCTTGGATCTAGAGGCAATGGAACATGTGCTTTGCTTACAACCTCTATACTCTCTAGCAAAACTTCAACTCCCTTTTTTACTTTACTCTCCACGACTTTCCCTTGAATTGAAACAACGTCTTCTTGATGAAGTTTTTTTATAGAATTGAAAGCCTCTTCTGAGATTTTATCCTTTTGAGCAATAACTTGAACCATCCCTTCCCTATCTCTTAGAATTAAAAAATTAATTTTACCTAAAAATCTGACATCGTGGACCCAACCAAAAATATTTACCCTTTTTCCAACAAACTTCGCCAGCTCTTTAGTGAAAATTCTTCTCATTCAAACACCCAAATTATAAAATAAAATCCATATTGTCAACCAAAGTAAAAAGAAAGTGATGAAACTGTTATAAAATAGCATGGTTCTCTTATTCACAAAAGTGGAGAGAAGAGTTAAAGAAGAAAAATAAATGGCAAATGAAATTGCTACTGCGGCAGCCAACCCAAAAATTTTATGTAAATAATTTGTCAAGAATCCTAAAATTAAACCCAGGATTGTGTAAACTGTCACTATTTTTTGCTCAATTTTCATACTTTTTCCCTTTTAATTTTTTCGTCTTTTTTAAAGAAATCTTTAATTTTTTGTTGAAGAGATCTCTTCTTTAATTCTTGGGTTGTTATCCACGATTGCCTAACATAAGAGGGAAGTTTTCCTTTTCCTTCTTTTATCAATCTCTCAACAAATTCTATAGTTCTAGGATCATGACTGTACCCCACTCCAAAATCTGTTCCCTCTTTTTTCTTTATCTCTTCTATTGCAGCATCGCGTTCAACTTTGGCAATTATACTAGCTGCAGATACGACTGGTATTGATTCGTCCAAATAATTTTTAACAATTAGCTCAAGATCTCTTTCATTTAAAAAACTCCTGATTAGATTTTCGAATTTTTTTGCATTTTGTTCCAAAGAATCGATGAAAACTTTTTTTGCACCAAACATCCCAATTATTTCTGCCATCTTCATGGCTTCTATTTTATCCAAATTTATACCTTTAGCACGATAAGAATCTATTTTGCAAGGCTGGACTCTTAAAACAACAATATTCTTTGCTATTTCTTCTATTTTTTTGGCAAGTTCTTCCCTTCTTCTTGGAGATAAAAGCTTAGAATCCTTCACTCCTATTTTTTTAAGTTTCTTCTCGTCTTTATCGTCTATCACAACTCCAGCTATGACCATCGGACCGATGAGAGCACCTTATGGCAAACGAAAATCCTCCAGACTTATCGTTTTCTACCAGCCTCATCGATACCTGCTATTAACATTAAATCACCCCTTTTAGTCAGTATTTTATGTTATAAATCATTTGAACACTTTACTAAATTAATTTTTTATAATTCTTTAAGTATTTGTAAACAACCGGTTTTTTGAATTCATTTATTACCCCGCCAGAACATTTTTCTAAATGAAGATATAGAATTTACACAAAATAAAATCTAGGGAACTAAACAATTTCTTTCACTTTAAATAGGCTATAATTAATTTGTGACGATAGATTTAGAAGAAATAGAAAAATTTAGAGAAAAAACAATACAAGAACCAATAAAAAATAAAAAATAACTCTATGGGGTTTAAGGGGTCTTTGTTGAATTTTCACTAGTCATGATTTCTTATTAAGAATTTAGATTATCCGTGTTGACTGCAAAGAGTGGTTAAGTGACATTATAAGAAATTTGAAATTAAAAGAAGCGCAGAAAATCAAGGGAAAAAATACAGGAGAGACTAAGATTTTTGTAGAATATTTTATTTAAAAAATTCTTGTTTGGAAAAGAATTTGAGGCCATAGCTTTGATTTTAGTGTTGGTGTGAGAAGATTTGTACAAAAAATTCATATTTCCATTGTTAGGATTTAGCTCATTTTTGCTATAAAATTACATCTAAACCAGATGATAAAAACTCAAAACTCTAAAGCCCCAAGTAAGAACAAAAAGCGAAAGACATACTCTCAAAGCTTTCCCAGCAGTCATTGCAAGCAAAAAAGTTTTTACATTCATCTTTAAAAAACCAACCAACATAGCAAAAAGTGTAAAGGGGAATGGAACGGGTAAAAAAGACACCAAAAAAACTGAAAAATTTCCATATCTCTCTATTATTTTTTCCATATCTCTTATTCTTTCCTTGTATTTTAACAAACTTGCAGAGCCAAAAAAACCAAAAAAATAGCTCAACAACCCGCCTAAAACTGAGCCGGTAATTAATGAAATAAATATAGAAAATGGTGTAAAACCGAGACTGAGAAAGACTATACAAGAAAGTTCTACAAAAGCTGGGAAAAGCAAAAAATTAGAAGAGAGTGAACTTAGAAAAAGGGCAAACAAACCATATTCCCGGAGAAAAGAGAAAAGAAAATCTATCATAATAAAAATATTTAAGAGCTTTTATTTAAAACCCTTTAAATACTTTTAGTAAAATATAAATATAAGTAGTGATACCATGTCAGATTTCAAAATAAAAATCGAAAATATAGTTGCATCAGCTTCTTTACATGTGGAAGTGCCTCTTGAAAAAATAGTTTCAAAGCTTGAAGGAATGGAATATGAACCAGAGCAGTTTCCAGGATTGGTTTATAGGATGGATGAGCCGAAAGCAGCTGCTCTAATCTTTAGTTCTGGAAAGATAGTATGTACCGGGGCAAGAAACATAGAGGATGTTAACGCTGTCTTTAAAAAAATTGTTTCTGTGATCAAAAGTGTGGGAGTTCAAGTCCCAAAAAATTTTAAAATACAAGTTGAAAACATAGTGGCCTCAGCTAAGATAGAAGGAAATCTTAACTTAGATACAATTGCCCTCAAACTTGAAAATTCAGAATATGAACCAGAGCAGTTTCCAGGATTGGTTTATAGGATGGATGAGCCGAAGGTTGCTTTCTTGCTCTTTGGATCTGGTAAAATAGTTTGCACTGGGGGTAGAAGCGTAAAAGATGTGAAGAATGCCCTGGATAAAGTTTACAAGAGGCTGAAGGAAATCAAAGCAATAATCAATGAATAAACTGCGAACATTTTACTTACTTTTTAATTTTTTTCATCATTCCAAAAAACTTAAAATTAATAAGTGCGTAGAAATAATTGTCATGGAAAGAGGAGAAATAGTTGAAAAGTTTGCTGAATTTTTTAAAGAATATTTCTACAATGAATTAGTCGCAACTACAATCGAAGGCAAAAAATCCTTGCTAGTTGATTTTTCAGTTTTAGATAAATTCGACCCTGAGCTTGCAGACTACTTGCTTGAAAATCCCGATGAAGTTTTAACAGCAATAGAAGATTCTCTGAAGCAAATAGATTTGCCGAGCAGCACGAACATAAGAATAAGGTTTTTTAACTTACCAGAAGAAAGACAAATAAGGATAAGGAACATAAGAGCAGAACACATAGGCAAGCTGATATCTGTTGATGGTATTGTTAAAAGAGCGAGTGAAATTAGACCAGAGGTCTCAGAAGCTATTTTTCAATGTCTTGAGTGTGGAGCTAAGATAAATGTTATTCAAACTGAAAGATTCATAATACCACCAAATGATTGTCAATGTGGAAACAGAAGGAATTTCAAGTTAATAGATCAAAAACTTTACGATGCTAGGTGGATAACAATTGAAGAGCCTTTCGAAATAACAAGCGGTGAAAGACCTTCTGAGATAATGATCTTCTTAAAAGAAGATTTAACTTCACCAAAAATGCAGAACAAAACTGATCCTGGAAATAGGATAAAAGTTGTAGGTGTGTTGAAGCAAATTCCAAGAAGAGTTAAGGGTACAAGATCCAGGCAGCTTGAAATTTACATTGACGCTAATTCTGTCGAAAGTGTGGAAGTTGAGTGGGAGGAGCTAGAAATAACTCCTGAAGATGAGAAAATGATTGTGGAATTTTCAAAAGATCCTGAAATATACTCAAAGCTCGTGACATCCATCGCACCAAGCTTGTATGGACTAGAACACATAAAAGAAGCTATTGTACTACAGTTGTTTGGTGGGGAGCAGCACGTGCAGAAGGACAAATCTAGAGTAAGGGGTGATATTCACATATTATTGGTTGGGGATCCTTCAACTGCTAAGAGTGCTTTGATGAAAGTGGTTTCAACCTTAATTCCCAGGGGGAAATATGTGTCTGGTAAGGGTGTCACCGCCGCAGGACTGTGTACAGTTTACGAGACCTTAGTGCAATTAGAAGATGGGTCATTAATACAAATAGGAAAGTTAGTGGAAGAGGAACTAAAAAAAGATTTTGAAAAAATCGAAGACGGTTTTGTGACACAGGGTTCCCCAAGAAAGATTCTTTCATTTGACCAAGAAAATTTAAAGTTAAAACCACTTAGAATAACAAGATATTGGAAATTAAAAGCTCCAAAAAAAATGGTTAAAGTAGTAACTCAAACAGGGAAAGAAGTTATAGTTACTCCAGAAAACCCGATTCCGGTGATAAAAAATGCTAAAATATGCTGGAAGCCTGCATCTGAGTTAATTCAAGGAGAATATATCGCTACACCACGCATTTGTTCTGTAAATGAAAATAAATCTAACCAGACAAAGTCGTTGGGTGAATTACCAAAGAATATAGTTTTGAGCAAATGTCATGGATATAAAATAAATACTTTGTTTTCTATTAATTCAGATTTGACACACCCGATAGGGTCAGTGGTGAATGATAGAAGCATACCAAGAAACAATCGAGAAGGATTCGATATAAAGTTTTTAAAAATCTGTGATGATTTTTTAATGGGCTTTAGGACTGTGTGTTGGAAAGAATTATGTATAGAACCATACCATAGCAGGGTCCCTTATTTTATTTTCAACCCAATGACTTTCAGTAAATATGGGGCTGTGAAGGAATATGAAACAGATGAGTCGAAATTCGCAGAAGAATTATCACTACTTCCAAAAAATATTTTAGCCACTTATCTTCAGGTAATATTTGATACCAGTGGTTCTGTAATTGAAAAAAACTCTAAAAGATCAAACCGTGTGGAGCTCTCGTCAAATAGCAAAGAATTCATAAGAGTATTGCAATTACTCTTGTTGAGATATGGCATAATTTCTTTAGTGAGAGAAAAAAGTCCCAGGACATCTTTAAGAGGTCGGACGGTTAACTCTGGGAAGAAATATGTTCTTGTAATCAATGGTTTGAAAAATCTTAAAATTTTTAGAAAAAAAATAGGATTTAGAGATAAATACAAATCAAAAAAATTAGACGAAATAATAGAAAAATGTTCTAAAGAAAATTCAAATATTGATGTAATTCCAGAAATTGGTAATTTATTAAGAGAAATTAGAAATGAACTTGGTCTATCCGCTAAAGAATTTTATGGATATAAAAGCTACGAATATGAAAAAAATATAAGAAAACCCACACGCAGCTTTTTGAAAAAATTGTTGAATAAGTTTGGTCAAATTAAAGATCTTGTAAAATTTGTTGAATCAGATATTTTTTGGGATAGGATTGAAAAGGTAGAGATAATAGAAAATAAAGACTATGAGTATGTGTATGATATAACAGTTGAAGATGAACACAGTTTTGTTGCAAATGGCATTATTATTCATAATACCGCAACTGTAGTTAGAGATGAAGAATTTTTGGGTGGTTGGGTTCTAGAAGCTGGTGCTTTAGTCATGTGTAACAAATCACTTTGTGCTATAGATGAGTTTGAAAAAGTGGAAAAAAGTGATCAGGTCGCTTTACATGAAGCAATGGAGCAGCAAACTATAAGCATAGCTAAAGCTAGCATAGTAGCAACCCTGCCGGCTCAGACTTCGATTCTTGCCGGTGGAAACCCAAAGCTAGGGAGATTCGACCCTTATTTACCAATAAAAGAGCAAATAGATGTTCCAGAAACTTTGCTCTCGAGGTTTGATTTAAAGTTTGCCTTACGTGACATACCAAACCCTGAGATTGATGCTAAAGTTGCTGAGCACATTTTGAAATCAAGACATTATGGAGAAGAAGATGTGGGGCCATTAATAGATTCAGAATTTCTCAAGAAATATATAGCCTACGCAAGAAAGAATTGTCATCCAAAGCTATCTAGAGAAGCTGGGGAAGAAATAAAGAACTTTTTTGTGTCTCTTAGAGAAAAAGTCAGCGCTGAAGAGGCCGCTGTTCCTATAACTCTAAGACAGTATGAGGCTTTAATAAGACTGGCGGAAGCTTCTGCAAAAGTTCAGTTAAGAGATGTTGTGACAAGAGAAGACGCCATAAGGGCCATAAACTTGATGAAAGCCTCATTAAGAGAATTTGGATTTGAGGCCGAAACTGGTAAGTTTGATGTTGATAGGCTTGAAGGTAGAACAACTGCGTCTGAAAGGGGTAAGATAAGGGTTGTTCTGGATATCATAGAAGAATTGTCAAAAACTATGGGGAATACCATCCCAAAAGAAGATATACTTAGAATTGCAAAAGATAAAGGACTCAAAGAATTTGATGTGGAGAAGATCTTGAACGAGTTAAAAAATAAAGGAGATTTGTTTGAGCCTAAAGTAGGAATTTTACAAAAAATGTGATAAATTATTAATTTTAACAACTAATTTTAATCGTGGAGAAGAAAAGAGTTGTATCAAAAAAAGTTAGAATTTTTGATTTAGTCAATGGTGTATTTTTTCACGGCAACAAGTTAGAAATGAAACCAAGCTATGTAATCACACAATTTGGAGAAAAAATTTCAAGGGTGAATTTGGTAGGCACTTTAGTTGATTTGTTTATTTCAGAAGACGAGAGTTATGGGAGCATTACAATAGAAGATGGTACATCTTCTATTAGGGTAAAAGTTTTTGGAAATAATGTTAAACTTATAAAAAACATTTCAAAAGGAGATTTGCTGGTTGTTATAGGTAAGCTGAAAGAATATAATGGTGAAATTTACGTTGTCGCAGAGATTTTAAGGAAGCTTGAAGACCCTAACTATGAAAACTTAAGGAAGCTTGAAATACTGAAGGAATTGAGGGATAAGAAGAAAATGGTTGAAGAAATAAGAAGTTTGGTTGAACAGATGTCAGAAGATGAGTTGAAAAAATATATAAAGAAAAAATATGGTTTGGATGAAGAAGGCTTGAGTGTTATTAGGGAGAATTTAAAATTTGTAAAAGATATAGATTATAAGCCAAAAATACTTGAAATAATATGTAAAATGGACAGGGGCGATGGTGTGGAAATTGGAAAATTATTTGAAGTCATACATCTGCCTGAAAGAGTGATCGAAAATGCGATAAATGATCTCTTGAGTTCAGGGGATTTGTTTGAACCAAGACCAGGTTTCTTGAAAAAGGTGAAAATATGAATTATGAAGAATTATTGAAGAAAGCCATAGAAAAATTGCCGAAGAAAACTGAAGACAAAAAAAGATTTGTGGTACCGAACGTTGAACTTGAATTCAGTGGTACGAAAACTATATTCAAAAACTTTGGGGCAATAGCCGACATATTGAGAAGGGATCCGACTCATTTATCTAAATATCTTTTGAAAGAACTTGCAACTCCTGGATCAATTCAAGGATCTTATCTGATTTTTCAGAGAAAACTCCCAAGTGGCCTGCTTCAAGAAAAGCTTAACTCTTATATCAAAAAATTTGTTTATTGTAAAATTTGTGGCGAGCCAGACACAAAAGTGGTGAAAGAAGATAGGTTGGTCTTCCTAGTTTGTGAAGCCTGTGGTACGAAGTACCCTATAGAAAATGTCTGAGGGTCTAAAATGTTTTGGTGTAATGTTTTTACAGATAAAAAAGATATAGTTGTGGTAATGTGTGATGAGGAACTTCTGGGGAAAAAGCTAAAGATGAAAGATAAGAAAATAAGTGTAAATGTAAGTGAAAAGTTTTATGGGGGGAATCTTGTAGATGAGAATGTTGCTTTAAAGCTTTTAAGTAAAGCCACTATAGGGAACTTGATAGGAAAGAATATAGTTGAGCTTGCTAGCAATAATGGTTTTATCGTTAAAGAAAATGTAATTTTAATTGATGGCGTACCGCATGCACAATTTATTAAAATCTAATAAGGCCCAGTTTTTCTTACTTTCAGCTTTTGCCATAATTACCACGATATTTTATGTCAGCCAATGGATTGAGCCTTACACAATTACAGATACTTCTTCCGTTGCAATTAGAGAAGATTTCTTCATTTTCAATAACATAGTTGAAAAGGCAAAAGAGACCGTAGCTTTAAGCAAAGATTGTGAGGATTTGAAATTTAATTTGGAGGAATATAAATTGTTTGTTAAGAATTTTGCATTATATAAAACTTCTGATTTAATTTTTGATTATAAAATTGTAAGCTGCGACTCTTTTGGGGCAAGTGTGTCTTTCAATATAACTTTGATGTCACCTTCATCTTACATCAAGAGATCTTTTGTAGAAAATAAATTATTTCAATAAAGATTTGAGATCTTCTTTTTCTAAACCAAGATAAGAAGCAAAATCACCCAATTTCTTCTTGTCCCTCAAAATTATTTTTAGAAAGGGTAAATACTCCGATTTTATTTTTTTCTGAGAAACATGTAACTCTTTAGAAAGCTTATTCAAAATTTCAGACATATTTTTCCTCGAAGATTTTGTTCTACCCCAAAAAATTATGTTGCTAGGGTATTCGTATCTCGTGAATTTATGATACATTTCTTTTTTTGAAATTGCCACGCCTGCAGTCATCAAATCAATCATATAAGCCCTAAAACTCCAATCTTGTCTAAAAACTATTCTTCTCCTAAAAATGTCTGCCTTGCTCAACGAATCAAAAGCTTTAGCAATCTCTTCAGGCTTCTCATATTCTTTTGAAATATTGTTTTCAATCCACCAAAAAATTTCTTCAGGATCTTTATCAACTTCGGCAACAGAAAGTTTTGCTGCCAAGGCGCTTTTTGTCTTGAAAATCATCTTCAGGGCATCAAAAATATTTTTTTCTCTTTCTCTATATCCCAAAACTTCTAAATCTTGCGTACTTATTTTTTTCTTCCCACTCGCCACAACTTCAAGATCATTTATAGCGGCTCTTAAATCTCCTTCAGATCTTTTAGCTATTTGCCTCAAAACTTCTTCATCGCATTTTATTTTTTCTTTCTCACATATTTCCTTCAACCTTTTTTCTATATCGAAAATATGAATTCTTTTAAACTCAACTAGTTGGCAGTATTGTCTCAACTCCCTAAGCTTAGGATCATATGGGTTATTTGCAGTCAATATCACGGGAAATCTCGATTCTTTAATTATTTTTATTATAGCTCCCACGCCACCCAAATCTTCTCTTCCCGCGATTCCGTCAACCTCATCAATTAAAAAGACCTTTCCTTTCTTAAAAAGGGATGCTTGTCTTACAGATTGTCCAAAAACTTCTTGAATTTTTGAAGCGTTTCTCCAATCACTTGCATTCATTTCAACCAATTCTAAATTTTTTTCTTGTGTGTAAGCGTAAACCAAGCAACTCTTTCCTGTTCCAGGCATGCCGTAAAAAAGCAAAGCCTTATCACCAGGCTTCCATTTTTTTATCCAGTCTAGGAAAGTAGCTAAAGCTTCCTTTTGATCAACAAATTCCTTCAAGTTTCTTGGCCTATATTTTTCTGTGTAAGGCATCTACTCACTTTTCAGAGAAAAGCAGAAATTGGGCTAAGAATGCTTCGAGCTGAATTAAATCATCTCCACCTTCGGAAATCCTAAACTCATATTCACCACATTTTTCAACAAGCTGGACTTTTGCTTCTTCTGAAATTGGTAAAGAATAAATTTGCTTGTGAATTTCTTTAATTATATCTCTACCGGACAAGCCTTGTCTAAAAAACATATCTTGCAACTTCTTTCTACCTTCTTCAAATTTTCCATTTAAAACCAACTCTAGCATTTCTTTCACATCTGTCGGTCTAGCTTGTGAGGCAACTTCATAAACTATTTCCTCTGTAATTTTTTCTCCCAGGGCTGCAGAAGCTTGTAGCAAATTGGCAACTTTTCTCAGATCACCCTCAGCAATATAAATTATCGCATTCGTAGCTTCTTCGTCGATTTTCAATTTTTCATTTTCAACAATTCTTTGAATATATTTTTTCACATCAGCCTCAGTCAAAGCTTTAAATCTGAAGACAGCGCACCTGCTTTGAATTGGTTCAATTATCTTGCTAGAATAATTTCCAATCAAGATGAAGCGAGAAACTGAAGTAAAAGATTCCATCGTTCTTCTCAAAGCCTGTTGAGCATCTACAGTCAAATTATCAGCTTCGTCGAGAATAATTATTTTGAAAGGAACTTCACCAATTGATTTTGTTCTAGCAAAATCTTTTATCTGCCCCCTTATCACATCTATGCCTCTTTCATCGCTCGCATTTGTAGACAAGACATTTTGTCTCCAATTTTTTCCATAAAGCTCGTGAGCTATACAAATTGCTACGGTTGTTTTTCCACTTCCTGGAGGACCTGTAAATAAAAGGTGAGGTATGTTTCTTTCTTTTACAAAAGCTTTTATTCTTTCAGTGATATGCTTTTGATTTATCACTTCACTTAGCTTGTTTGGCCTGTATTTTTCGGCCCAAACCATTTGCTCAACCAAAATCTCACCTCAAAAAATATATTAGCTTTTACTTAAATATCCTATTTCACCTAAAGCTTCATTTAAGATATTTATCTCTCTTTCAATCAAACCTTTAAGCTTTCTTATCAAAATGTTCAGAACTTCCAAATTTCTCTTTACATTTTCTAAACTTTCTTCAGTCAAACAATCGTTCAACAACTTAAATATTTCTTGCAGATATTCTTCTTTTTGAGTTTGTATGATTTTCGTCTCTTCTCCTCTTTTTTCAAGTAAAGATTTTAATTCTTCCCCAATTTTTTTTCTCTTCGAGCCCACCAACTCTACAGTCTTATTCAAGGGATCTTTTTCCATTTTTTCTAAACTGATCAGAATTATTCTTATCCTATCTTTAATTTGATTCAAATCAGGTATTGTTTGCGAATTAATTATGAAATTTCTGATTTCTTCGAGCCTTGTAAAACAATCCTCAAATTTTTCTTCTATGTTTATATCTTCTTTCTTTTCTGGCTTTCTTGTGAAAAGTAAAAATATGACGGGGAGGGAAAAAAGAGGTAAAAGGAATGCTATTCCAAGAATTGGGTTTGTTTTAATCTTATTGATAATGTTTGAAATGACCCCAAATTTTTTAATACCATCCTCAACAGAGATGGAGTTCGGTTGATTTTTTTCACCAACAATAGTTGTGGTAGTGGTTGTTTGAGGTATGTTAACTGTATTCACCACACTGATGTAAGAGGTAAGCGAAGAGTTCCTTCTTAAAAGATCCTCGGCATAAATTCTTATGAAATAGTTGCCATCAACGACTTCTGAAGAATTCCAAATAGCAGAACAAAAATTAGATTCACACCACATATCTTTCCATTCTCCAGCTGACCCACTCGACTCTATTCTAAATCTAACTTTTGATACCCCAACGCCATCATCTCTAACATCTGCCGAGACATTGAAATTTCCACTAACAGTAGAGGTTTGGGCTGGTGAAAAAATTGTTATTTTAGGTGGTAAATTGTCTACTGTTATTGGAACAGAAGCATTCACTTCATTTCCAGCCCTATCATACACTTTGACTATTGTCATATATTTCCCATCATTTATCAAAGCAGAATCAAAACTAGCGGTACATTCTTGATCATACTGATTTCCTGAACAATAAAATTGATCTATAAAATTGCCAACCTCATAGCTTATAATATCTAAACCAGAATATTTGTCTGAAGCTTTTGCACTTAAAACATAAACTCCATAAATAATTTGGTTTTCCTTAGGCTCGTTTACAGAAAGGGAAGGGGGCTCGTTGTCCACAAACACACTGATTCTTGTGTAAGCAGTGTTTCCAAACCTATCACCTGCTTTACCATAAATGTAAACACTTTGATTATTTGAATATATTCTTGTGTTCCATTTTTCCAAACTCGTGAATACGCCATCTTCCTCAACCATATCAAGCCAGGTTGAATTATCAAAAGAATATTTAACTGAAGATGGGTCCACGCCAGAGTACTTGTCCGAAGCCTTAATTTTAATTTCAACCTCACCGGAATAATAGAATTGGTCTTTGGGCATGGTGAAATTTATTTCTGGAGGGCTTCTGTCTATTATCACCTTAAGCGGACTTGAAGAATTTCCAAGGCTTCTGTAGCTACCTTCAAGATCATAGGCATCAAAATAGTAGAGAAGTCCGTCACCATCTTTCACAAGGGCCTCCAAACCTATGACATATCCTGTGCAGTTCCATCTTGACTCTGAAATCTGAAAGCATGTCATACTAATGTTTTTCCAAATTGATGTGGGGTCTTCTGTTCTTGCGTGTAGCTTTGCGGTTGAAGTATCAAGGGTACCCTCGATTACGGTCGAAAAAGTATCTGTGTCCTTACCATAGATGTAGCTTCCATTTTGAGGAATCGTAAGAGCTGGATCGAAAATGGGAGCTGCCCTGCTAACTTGAGCAAAAAAACTTAGGAAAAATAGGAAAAACAAACATACTTTTCTCATAATATTTATTATGTTGGTGTGAATGGAATAAATATTGTTCCCTTTTTACCCTCGTCATCTGTTATAGAAACTTGAAGAATATATTTTTTCCCAAAGTTAAGGCATGCTGTTAAATATGCCTTGAAAAAACCGTTTGAAAATGTTGTGATGTTGGTTGATCTTGAGTCTTCTATTGAGACGAATATCTTGCCAGAACTCACCAGATTGCCCGCGATGTGATAAGAATTGCCCTCAATATATATTGTTTTTTGTTGGCATTCTTTACTTACTTGAGATGGAATCACATCAAAAGTATCGTTGCAGCTTGCTGTGTGTGTGGAATTGTTTGCAACAACATTTACGTCATAAGTTCCTATGTCAAAAGATTGAGTGAAAATTGAAAAGTATGTGCCACTTGAGTCTGAAGTTGTTGCTTGCGAAGCTTTTGGAGAGCTGTATTTAGTTATGTTTACTGTTATGTTAGTTATGTTGCTAACCTCTCCCGTCACATTTCCAACAATCAAAACTGTTGAGCTGGTGGCATATGGTCCGCCAGCCTCACAACTTACAGTAAAAGATTTCGTGAGATGGGTCAGAAGAAAGAAAGCTAAAATTGTAATTAAAAAAAATATCTTCATACTTATGCCCTGAATTGAATCTCACTCCAAGAAATTCTTCCTGTCGATGAATCTATTATTTGTACTATTGCCTTATGGCTTATATCTGGGAAAAGACAAGAGGTGAAGGTAACAGCCCATTTTCCTTCTGTAAAGCTTGTGGTGAATTCATCACCATTTTCGACTATGTAAATCTTTACTGTGCCGGATGGTACAATCTCTCCAGTGAAGTAGTCTTGGGCAGTCCCACTTAAGCTCACGGTTTTTGCCACGCAGCCAGAAAGTTTGCCTATTACACTAAATGTATCTATCGAGTAAGCAGTTGCATAAGAATAATTGGCTGTAACATTCACAACATATGCTCCAAAATCGAAGTTAGGAAATGTGGCAAAGTATTTACCATCAGAAGATGCGACAACATCTTTGCTTGCCACAAGGCTTGAGTCTTTATAAATTTTAATTGAAACATTAGCATTGCTTGTAGGCTCACCTACAAGCCTGACCTCTCCCACAACAATTATGGTTGGAGCCTCTATATGTTTGACATATGGTCCGCCAGCTTCAATTGTTACTGTCATATTACCGCAACAAATTTGGTAGGGGTAAAAACCACAAGGGCCAAGATGGGAATTTGTTTCTTGTAACAAAGAAGCTACACATAGCCCAGCATTACAAGTAGAGTTGATTATGCAACTCATTGGATAATCGAACTTCACACAAAGCTTATAAGAAGCAAATCCTTTTTTGGCCGCATGTGTGTTGTTTAGCTTGTAAAAATCTATAACCTCTGTCTCATAACTTTCACAAGATGTTTTTATTAAAGATGTCTGCACGCTTGGACAACAAACCTTATAGCTGTAGTAATTATAATCTGCTGCATGGGCATTATTTTCTTTGGCCAGAGAAAAAATTGCATATTTGTCTGTGGGACATCCTCCGTAATTCACGGTACAGGATGCCAAAACTATAGTCGAAAAAAATAGAAAGAAGGTTACCATAAATAGAAAATTTCTCATAAAATAATTTTGTTTTCCTTTTAAATTAAACTTTTTAAGCTTAAAATACAATTTAATTACATGCAAAAAATGAGGATTTTGGTAATATTGACTTGTTTGGCCTTGCTTGCTCTATTAATATTCGTGACGTCTGTTGGATTTTTATCCGTATCTTTGGGCATTCCGAAGAGCGATGTTGGCAATAAAATAAAAACTTTGTTTGAACTTTCAAACCCAGGAACAAGTGTAGAAATCTTAACATTAACAGAAGAAAGTGGTTTGTATAAAATTTTGATAAAGGCTTTTGGACCAAGTGGGACGAATTACGTTGAAGTTTATGCTACAAAAGACGGAAAACTTCTGACGCAGAATGTTATATTTGTTGAACAATCGATACAGCAAATAAAAAGGTTAAAGGACTTTGTAGATTGTTTGGATGGTAAAGGTGTGAAAATTTTTGGCTTAAACAATCAAACAGCAACTTTGCTTCAGCTGAACATTCTTGGCATATATTCGACAAAACTTTATGTATCTTGTGATGGTGACCTCGTGACAAATTGTGTACAAGCAAATGTGACTCAAGTTCCTTCGATCGTCTTCGCTGGAAGAATTGATCCCGGTGTTAAAACTATAGAGTGGTTTGAATTGATCACAGGTTGTAAGTTCTAGTCTTTTAGCTTGTAAAACTTTTCTTTCCCTATTTCTGCTCCTTCCACCAAGCCTAAATCTTCCATTTGTTTGAAGTATTCGTTGCATCTTGTTCTTGACAAACCCAGGATTTGAGCAAGTTGGGAAGAGGAAAGCTTGCCATGCTCTTGAAGTAAGGAAATTATTTTTTCGATTCTTTTTTGCTCAACTATTGTGAGCTTCTCTTTTGAAGCTATTATCGGTCTCGTAACAGCTTTTATCTCAGAAATTATTTTATTCACAACCTCATTGCTGTCAACTATTTCTTGTTTGAAGGTCGATTCACTCAAAGCTTTTTCAGGAATTTTGTCGTTTATGGTTTTTTCAAGCCTATCGATCTTAAGGTAAAGACCATCAAGTTTCTCCCTAAGCTCTCTCAAAACCTCAAGGGTCGCACCAATCAAAACAGCATCTTTTGGAATTTCTGTTTGTGTATTATTATTCTCTTTCAGTTTTTGGAAAAAAGACATATTTATTATTTGTTTTTTGGCTTAAAATTGGTTTTGTGTCGAAATTGAGTCGAAAAAATCGAATGAGAAAATCAAAGGAAAAAAACAGTTTTGAGGCATTTTTTTGGCTGAAAAATAAATTGGTCGGAGTTTTAGAAAAATTCTTGGACCAAAAGAGAAATTAAACATTTTTTTGAACATCAAAGAAAAAAATAAACTCTTTTTTATGTCGAAAAATCCCCAAATAACGGGAGAAACTTTTAATTTAATTTTATTTTTGTTTGTTTTTTCTATTTTATAGAAATTGATATAAAGTTCGACATAGTAAAACATTGTTAGACATTGGTAGACATTGGTAGCCTGAGTTAAACAATGGTTTACTAAGTAAATCAAAGTTTGACTTAGGTTGCCAAAGGAGAATGATGATGGAAGAAAATGGTATAGAGGAGAGTATAGTTAAACTTTTGGAAAAAAATCCGAATGGCACAAAAATAGTAGATATATCTAAATCTCTAAACATTCCCCGCCAAACTGTCTCGAAATATGTTTATGCTCTAGTTGCTAGAGGTTTGATAGAGCAAAGAGAAGTTGGTAGAGCAAAGCTTTGCTTCTTGAAGAGGAGAAAAAAATGATGGAGTTGAAATTTAGAATATTTTCGACATTGCTTGTATTATTTATACTTCCTTCTATCGCCCTAGCCCAAACTCAAAGCCACCCTTTGAGCGAAGTTTGGCCAATAGATGTGAATTTGAACATGAGCCAAAAGAACATAACCAATGTCAGCTATTTCATTCTTTCCAGTGGAAGATATATTTATGATACTGGCTCTTCTATTGGCCTATCTTCTGGTTTACAGCTTGGTGGGAATCTTAACCTAAATTCCTTCTCTTTAACGAATGGTAATTGGATGAACGCCTCGAGCTTTAATGTCTCGAACCAGCTTTGTTTGGGAGGGATTTGCAAGACAAATTGGCCTACTTCTTTGATAGGAGGAAGTGGTACAGCTAACTATATTCCGATCTGGACAGCGGGCGATACTTTGGGGAATAGTGTAATTTATCAATTAAACAACCTAGTTGGTATTGGTAGCACTTCGCCTAATTATTTGTTAGAAGTTGGTAAGACTTCTAGCGGTAAGGATGTTAATTTATCAGACACTTTGTATGTTAACGGGACTTCAGGCAATGTCGGGATAGGGACGACGAGCCCGCAAGCTAAGTTGGATGTTGCTGGTTATATTATGACTCAAGGAGGTGACGGAAGGGGATTGCGACTACTGAATACAGGTACGGGCACTTATTATGGAGTAGGAGTTTGGGGGGATCGATTAGAATGGTATCGTAATCAAGGTGGAACTTGGTATTGGGCTATGCTTACATCATTAGGTGGTAAATGGAGATTTGGTGGATATGCTGATTCGGCAGGACCATTACTTCAAGTGATTGGAGATACGTATATTAGTGGCAATGTCGGGATTGGGACTACTAGTCCGGTGAAAAAGCTGGATGTGGTTGGGGATGTGAATGCGACTGGGGATGTGTTTGCTAGGGGAATTAATTTAACTGCAATTGGGGCTAATGGAATCACTGGAAGCGGGACTGCCAATTACATCGCCAAGTTCACCGGTTCCAACACGATAGGCAATTCGATAATACAGGACAACGGAAATGTGAGCGTGGATTCTGGGACCTTGTTCGTTGATGCTGTCAATGATAGGGTGGGGATTGGGACTAGTTCGCCTCAATATAGTCTACATCTTTATGGGAGTTCACCAATTCAAGCGATAGAAAGCACGAGTGATACAGGAACTTCAAAACTCATCATAACTAATACAGCACCTGGTGGGCCTAGAGTTACCTTCTGGGCGATCGGACCTAATTATCCTGGTAGTGGTTATTACGGATTAAATTTTTCTGATAGTATTTTCATCAATGCAAATGAGGGTGTAGCTTTTGCTTTAGGGACTATGAATTCTGCCCCACTTATCTTAGGTACAAATAATGCTGAAAGGATAAGGATAACGGAAACCGGCAATGTCGGGATTGGGACTACAGCTCCATTATCCAAACTACACGTCACTGGAGATATAAGACATACAGGCTTTTTGATAAGTAACGGTTCAACATACAGTTCAACATGGATGAAGTTTGATGAAGATGTGAATGGCAATTCATTAATACTTGGTTCAGGGGGATTGACTGTAATTGGAGGTGGCGAATCCGCTGATCAAGTTAGGGCGAACACAGCAAAAAGCAATGAAGCACTTTTTTTGGCTGCTGATAATACTGGAACTTCTGAAGCAATAAGGTTTGTTGTAGGTCTTCAAAATGGTTGGGCCTCAAGAGTAGACGCTATGACAATTTTAGGGAATGGTAATGTCGGGATTGGGACTACTAGTCCGCAAGCTAAATTAGAGCTGGCAAATGGTGACATATTTTTATATCGTGACTTTGGAATATATTCGGATTATGGTGGTAGTCCGACGGCTGGGATAAAATTCAGCCCTGGAACAAGTGAAGGTTTAGCATTTTATACTGGCTATCCACAGTCTGAAAAAGTCAGAATTACTCCTACGGGCAATGTCGGGATTGGGACGACTAGTCCGGTGAAAAAGCTGGATGTGGTTGGGGATGTGAATGCGACTGGGGATGTGTTTGCTAGGGGAATTAATTTAACTGCAATTGGGGCTAATGGAATCACTGGAAGCGGGACTGCCAATTACA